>NZ_JACJDY010000014.1:0-129954 GCF_014163785.1 Pseudoalteromonas sp. SR43-7
CCAAGCAAGTCATAAAGCTATGTAAGAGACGTATTACACAAAGCTATATAGAAAAAAGTTTAAAAAACTTTATTTTGAATTACGAAAAAGAGGCCGCTGGATAAAATGGGGATCCCTCAGCCCATAGGGTTATTTATTAGAAAGAATCCAGCAACACCGCGGGCTAAATAAATAAAAGTTATTAATACGAGAGCTAGGCGGATGAATGGAAGTTTAAAAATAACACCTGCGGCTGAAAATGCATACAATGACCAAGTTGATAGAATCAGAACAATTATACTAGTAATAAGAGTTGGTTTAATACTTCCTTGCTCAGAAAGTAATGCCATTTGCTCTCCTGCACCGAAGAACCGATACCAAGAACCTCCAAAATAGATACAACCTAAATGCAAAGTTGCTACAACAGCACTTAATGTGCCTGCAATTATTAGAAAAACATTCATAGAGCGATAAAACCTCCGTGAGACATAAATAAACCTGTAAATTAGCTGGTTTATTTATCTTGATAAACAAACCATAGCCGTGTTTCTACCTGGGTACAATCGATTGTTGAATGTTTACGTGTAATATCAAAGTCCGCATTGGTGAATTTATGCAGTCTCACGTATTCCCTGAGGCCGCAATGCAAGTAAGAGATGTGTTTGTTACAACTGAGGAAGATGCAAAGCTTATGTTGGTGATACCGAATTAATTTGCATGAAATAACCAATAATAAAACCTAAAGGCAAAAAGAAAGACCTTACCTCTACTCTTACTACATTAGCTTCTATTTCCAAGACGGCTTAACCCGCAGCTAAATTAATCTATAAATTTAATTTTGACCTCTATAGCTTTTAGCTTTTTTCATCATACTTAAAGTAAAAATTAAACTTATTTACATTTATAGAACAGCTTTAGGGTAGTAAAACTTGTTCAAATAACAACTCATCTGACCACTTTTAAAGCAAACAAACCAAATATTTAAATATTTAATTGATTTACACTTAGGTGATTGTAAAATATCGCTTTTCTTAAGTTACCGACTTAAGAACAAGATAAATTTAAAAGGAAAATTTAGTGAAAAATAAGATAATATTAGCTTTTAGTTTTTTAGTTTTAGCTGGCTGTGCTTCCACTACCCCTACAAGAACAACAGAACAAGCCTACATGGTAATAGATGTTAAAGGCGATGCTACTATCAGAGATAATTTGTTAGATACTATTGTTGAAACTGCTCAAAGTAGTATGAGTAGTCTTTCAGTCAACCGAGGAATCCCACCTTCATTACTGCCAGAAACGGCTTCAAGATTTGAGCTAGTCAGCCCATTTGAAAATACACAATTAGGTGGGCTAGTAAGTGGATTCTCTGCTTTATCACAAGCCTCTGGTGGGGCAACTATGAAAATCCCACAGTGTAAAGACCCTCTACTTACAATGAAGTCAGATAAATCTGCAAGTGGTTGGAGTGAAAGAACGACATTTTTCATATGTGTTGTACAATATCAAAAAGGGTTTCAAGTTGATGTATACACGACCTTTGAACAACAAACTGGTGGCATATCTGTTAATGCACTAAGCCAAAGTTTAGTTCGCTCTATTGCAGGAGATACGAGTCAGAATATCCCTACTACGATGGTTAAAATAAAAGATTCATTAGCTAGCTTAAACGCAGAAGTAAAAGTTATTGATAGTTATATACCAAGTAAGTGGAAGGGTCTCTTCGCGGATGATACTAAGACACTCTCAGAGTAATAATAAATAAGTAAGTAATATTTATTATTAAAATCGGGGCTTTTGAAGAGCCCCTATTTTAACTTAAAGCTTCATATCACCCTCGACACGGAGGCTTAAAGTTATAATTTATAATTTTTAAACTCACTTCGAATAAGATTAAATTACTATATTTTACCTTTTGCTTCAAATCTTCATTAATTTAAAATTTATTCATCTACCAGAATTAATTTATATCACCAAATATATGTCGGAAATGAGTGCTCGAGCTCATGCGTAGAAATTGATTCAAATCCTTATCAGTCATTTTCCTTGGCGCTAAAGATAAAAATCTTTTACTTTATTAAAATTTCTTAGTACTAATACGAATCTTTACTTAACAAAAAAGCTGCTGTTCATTACAAACAGCGGCTTTTTAATTATAATTTACAAGCTTAAAGCTTGCTTAACTTAAACTAGATTTTTATTGTTTACCAATCACTTCAAGTCCACCCATGTATGGGCGTAATACTTCTGGCACAACTACTGAACCATCGGCTTGTTGGTAGTTTTCTAGGATGGCTACTAATGTACGGCCAACGGCTAAGCCTGAACCATTTAGTGTATGTAGTAACTCTGGCTTTTTAACACCTTCACGGCGAAAACGTGCTTGCATTCTACGCGCCTGAAAGTCAGCCATGTTTGAACATGATGAAATTTCGCGGTACGTGTCTTGCGCAGGTAACCATACTTCTAAATCGTATGTTTTAGCTGAACCAAAGCCCATGTCGCCCATACATAAAATTACTTTACGGTACGGAAGTTCAAGCGCTTGTAGTATTTGCTCTGCGTGACCTGTTAACTCTTCAAGCGTTGCCATTGAGTCTTCTGGTTTTACAAGTTGTACAAGTTCAACTTTATCAAACTGGTGTTGACGAATTAAGCCACGTGTATCGCGACCATAACTGCCTGCTTCACTTCTGAAACACGGAGTGTGGGCAACTAAGCGAATTGGTAAATCGCTTTCGTCGTAAATTTCGTCACGGGCGCTGTTTGTAAGTGGTACTTCAGCTGTAGGAATTAAGCTAAAGCCGGCTTGTTGTTCGCCGTCGTCATTTACAAGCCCTAATGTGTGGAATAAATCGCCTGCAAATTTAGGTAATTGGCTGGTGCCGTATAGGCTTGCGCTATTTACTAGGTACGGTACATACATTTCTGTGTAGCCGTTTTTATCAGCGTGTGTATCTAGCATAAATTGCGTTAGTGCACGGTGCATACGCGCTACTTGGCCGCGCATTACGGTAAAGCGTGCACCACTAATTTTAACGCCCATTTCAAAGTCTAAGCCGTTTAGGTCTTGGCCTACATCTACGTGGTCTTTAACTTCAAAATCAAACTTTTTAGGTGTGCCCCACGTTAAAATTTCAACGTTGTCGTCTTCGTCTTTACCTGCAGGTACTGACTCGTCCGGCAAGTTTGGAATTGCTAACGCAATGTCATTAATCGCGGCTAATACTTCATCTTGCTCTGTTTTAGCGGCGTCTAGCTCACTGCCTAAGTTAGCCACTGCATCAAGTAGAGGCTGTGCGTCTTCGCCTTTAGCTTTGGCTTGACCAATTGCTTTTGCGCTTGCATTACGTTGACTTTGAAGTTCTTGCGTTTTTACTTGTAATGTTTTGCGTTTTTCTTCAAGTGCCGTTACCGTCGCTACATCGAGTTCGTAACCGCGAGCCGCTAAACGTGCTGCAGTTTGTTCGATGTCTTGACGTAAAAATTTAGAATCTAACATGTTAGTTTTTTAACCTTTTTGCATTACTAGCTGAAGGCCCAGCCAAGCCATAAAAATACACACCATCACGTTTAAGATGATATTGAGGGCCATTTTAATAAAGTGACCTTGTTGTAATAACAACAACGAGTCCATTGAGAATGTTGAAAAGGTGGTTAATGCACCTAAAAAGCCAATACCGACAAGGGTTTTGGCGGGGCTTGCGGTGATAATTTCTTTATCTATCAAACCGTACAAAATGCCCATTAACAATGAACCCAGAATATTAACCGTCAACGTGCCAAAAGGGAATCCCCTACCGAGGAGTTTTAGCATGCTTTCGCTAATAAAAAACCGTAAACAGGCTCCTGAGGCGCCGCCAAGGGCGATCATCATATAAAGTTTAATCATTTTCGTACCGTTTAAGTGGGCTTTGCGCATCGCGCTCTTTTAGGTAATCGAGTTTTTGTTTAATTTTTTGCTCAAGGCCGCGTTCGCTCGGTAAGTAATATTCTTTGCCGTCCATTTCTGGTGGTAAATATTTTTCACCTGCGGCAAATGCACCTTCTTCGTTATGCGCATAGCGATACTCGGCGCCATACCCTAAGTCTTTCATTAAGTTGGTTGGCGCATTGCGTAAATGCTCTGGCACTGGGTAACTTGGCTCGTTTTTGGCATCAGCCTTTGCTTGGTTAAACGCCATATACACTGCATTACTTTTGGGTGCGCTGGCTAAATATAGAGTGGCTTGTGCAATGGCGCGCTCGCCCTCACTTGGACCGACACGTTGAAATATATCCCACGCATTTAAGGCTACTTCCATTGCACGCGGATCGGCGTTACCAATGTCTTCTGTTGCTATGGCTAGTAAACGCCTTGCAACATACAAAGGGTCGCCGCCACCGGCTAAAATTCGGCAATACCAATACAGAGCACCGTCGGGGGAGCTACCTCGTACTGATTTATGAAAGGCCGATATTAGATCGTAAAACTCATCTCCGCCTTTATCATATTTAGCTAAATGCGTTGGTAATACTTGGCTAAGTACGTGCTCATCTACGTTGTATTGACCGTTTTGCTCGGACGTTAAATCAACTGCTTGTTCAAGTAAATTAAGTACTTTACGCGCATCGCCGCCACTTGCTTGGCACAGTGCCTTTTTAGCGTTGTCGGCAATGGTGATGTGTTTTTGGCTTAGCTGCTCGTCTTGTTTAAGTGCCCGTTCTATTACGGTGTATAAGTCGGTATCGGCAAGCGATTTTAAAACATACACGCGTGCACGCGACAATATAGCGTTGTTAAGGGCAAACGATGGGTTTTCGGTGGTTGCACCTACAAATATAAAGGTGCCGTCTTCTATGTGCGGTAAAAAGGCATCTTGTTGGGATTTATTAAAGCGATGAACTTCGTCAACAAACATAAGGGTGCGTTGGCCACGGCTTTCTAGGTTGTCCCGCGCTTGCGTTACGCTGTCGCGTATATCTTTTACACCTGCAGTTACCGCCGACATTTGAATAAGTGAGGCATCAGCATGGTTGGCAATAATTTGCGCAAGTGTTGTTTTACCTACACCCGGCGGGCCCCATAAAATCAAACTATGGCATCGCCCCGCGACAATGGCTTGATGCAGTGGTTTATCACCGCTTAATAAGTGCTGCTGACCAATGTATTCATCAAGCGTTGTAGGGCGCATACGCGCAGCAAGTGGGCGTACATCGGGCCCAAAATTAAAACCTAAATTACTCACCGTTACTCTGATCGTCTATTTCAACACCTTCAGGAGGCGTAAATTCAAAAGTGCTTTGATCAAGCGGCGTATTAACTTGGGCATTGTTAAACGTAAATGACGATAGCTGCCCTGAGTTGTCGGTAACCACTAGTTTAGCAAGCCCTTGCTCGTTACCCGCAAATGCTATATCAAGTTGTTCTACTTGGCTTTCTACGCCTTTATTTGGCGTTACGCTAAAGCCTGTACTTGTTGCAAGTACGCTGTATTTTCCCCACTGTGCTGGGTCTTTTGATGTCAGTAGCACAAATGGTGTTGAGTCGATTAGGCTGCTGGTTTTCATAATCGTTACTTGCTCAGCAAAGCTGTCGAAGTAATAGGTTTTATCACCGTTTGATACAAATAACGTATCGTCTGGATTAGTTTGCTGCCAGCGAATCATCATAGGCTGTTGAAGCGCTATTGTGCCCTCGCCTTGCATAACTGCTTGGCCTTCTTTGTCTGTTACTTGTTGTGCAAACTGCGCTTTAAAGCTTTTTAAAGTGGCAAGTCTGTCTTGTAATGCTTGGCTGTCGTCAGCAAAGCTTGGTGCGGCAAGTACGCTGCCTAACACTAATAATAAGGCGTTAACTTTTTTCATGAATTTGCTCCATTAGGTACTAATACATCGCGAGCACCGTTATGACCTGGTGAACTCACGATACCCGATGTTTCCATTTGTTCTACTAAACGTGCTGCGCGGTTGTAGCCAACACGTAATTTACGTTGCACTGACGATACCGATACTTTGCCGGTTTCAATTACAAACGACACAGCTTCGTCGTATAAAGGATCAGATTCTTCATCTGCATTTTCGCTAGCTTCACCCGGTAATAAAATATCTTCAGTGGCATCGCCATTGAGTATTTCGTCAATGTAATTTGGTTTAGCACGTGCTTTCCAATCGTTTACTACGGCGTGTACTTCATGGTCGTCTACAAACGCGCCATGCACACGCTCTGGTACGCTAGTGCCTGGCGGCAAATAAAGCATGTCGCCCATACCTAGTAAGTTTTCTGCACCTTGTTGGTCAAGTATTGTCCGTGAATCTATTTTGCTCGATACCTGAAACGCCATACGTGTTGGAATATTAGCTTTAATTAAGCCGGTAATTACATCAACCGATGGGCGCTGCGTAGCAAGCACTAAGTGAATACCTGCCGCACGTGCCTTTTGGGCTATACGTGCAATAAGTTCTTCTACTTTTTTACCTACAATCATCATCATGTCGGCAAATTCGTCAATAACCACTACTATACTTGGTAGTTTATCTAGCTCGTTTGGGCCTTCTTTCATGCCGTCGGTGTCTTTAAATAACGGGTCAAGAATTGGGTAACCCGCCTCTTTGGCTTCCATTACTTTTTGGTTATAACCTTTTAGGTTACGTACACCTAATGCTGACATTAATTTATAACGACGTTCCATTTCGCCTACACACCAACGCAGTGCATTAGCGGCTTCTTTCATGTCGGTAACTACTTCACACAATAAATGCGGAATGCCTTCATATACTGAAAGCTCAAGCATTTTAGGGTCAATCATGATCATACGTACATCGTCAGGACCCGATTTGTAAAGCAAGCTTACTATCATGACATTAACGCCCACTGATTTACCTGAACCGGTTGTACCGGCTACCAATAAATGTGGCATTTTACCCAAATCAGCACATACCGGCTGACCGGCTATATCTTTACCAAGCACCATGGTAAGTGGCGACGGATTTTGCTCAAATTTAGGGGCGTTTATAACTTCTGACAAACGAACTATTTCACGGTGTTTATTTGGAAGCTCAATACCAACATAGGTTTTACCTGGAATAACTTCTACAACACGTACACTAATTGCCGAAAGCGAACGGGCTAAATCTTTAGCTAAGCCTGTAATTTTAGACACTTTAATACCTGGCGCTAAATCTAGCTCAAAACGTGTAACAACGGGGCCTGGGTATACCGCTACTACAGTCGCCTGTACATTAAAGTCGAGTAATTTTGTTTCTACTAGGCGCGATACGCTATCAAGCTCTTCTTGCGAAATTGGGTTTTTAGCTTTGTCTGGTCTGTCGAGTAAATCAAGCGATGGTAATGGCCCCGGTGGTGGCTCTTGTGTTAATAATTGCTCAAATTTTTCTTTTGCCGTTGGTGGTGGTTGATATTGCGCTTTTGGTTTAGGCATTGGTCTTGCTGGCGATACCACCGTTGTAACTGGTTTTTCTAGTTCTACAACTGGGCTTTGATCAAGCGCATTTAATGCAGCAGCCGTGTCCATTGGTTCGTCATCTATTGCGCTAAAACCAATTTCTTGATCGAGTATATCGTCAAGTTCATCAAACGGCATAAAGTCATCACTAACTTGTGGTTCACTAAACGGTGTTTGAGGTTTATCTATCGCTTTTTGTTTATCTGCTTTTTTAGCTGATGTAGGCAGTTCTATTTGCTCTTTTATATCGTCTTCAAAATGGGCGTCTACTTCATCGTTATTATTTACTTTACCAGCAGCGTGTTCTCGGTGCATCCAGCCTTTTGCATACGACACAACATAGCGGTAAAGCCTAACCATTAAATCGCCAAGGTAATCAACAAAATCAACCCACGACACTCCCGTCAATAAGGTAAGCCCTGCAAAAAAGAAACACAGCAATAATATAGATGTACCGGTAAAGTTAAACGCAGGCATCATGGCTGATGCAATAACATCGCCCACTACCCCACCCGATGAAAAGTTATAAATATCGTCGAAATTAATACTACTAATAGCGGTAGCTGAGGTAATAAATAAAGCAAAACCAATAACACGCAGCGCTAAGGTGGTGTAATCAAGCTGTAAAATGCGATGAGGTTGTTTAAATAGCAAGTAGCCAAATAGCTGAATGGCCGCAGGCACTAAGTAAGCCAACCAACCAAAGGTGAGTAATAAAATGTCGGCTATCCATGCACCGGCAGCTCCTGTGATGTTGCTTACTTCGCTAAAACTAGTTTGCGACCATGCAGCATCTGCTGGATCAAAGCTGATCAAGGCACATAAAATAAATATTGCCGTAAAGGTACTGATAATCAGCCCTGTTTCTAATAGTCTTTGCACACCGTTTAGGCGCATAGTTCCCTATTCCTCTTTATTATTCTATTTTTATTCACACTTACTTAGCAGTGAAATACCTTAGCAGGAAATGCAATTTGTTGCACTTTATCTTAACCTTGATGGCCTGATTATGAACAAGTTTTTATAATTTGAGCTTATATAAGCAAATGACGCAGTTAATATAAATAACCTCAAGTAATATAAGGACGAATAATTACGCCTTCTTCACCTTTTACTTCTTCCATTACTACATAAGTTCGGCTTTCACTTACATTTGGCAGTTTCAATAGTATGTCGCCTAATACGCCACGGTATTCTGACATATCATTTACGCGCGTTTTAAGTAAAAAATCAAAATTACCCGATACTAAATGACATTCAATAATTTCTTCGTGCTTTTTAACCGCAGCACTAAACTCATCAAATACGTCGGGAGATGTTTTAGTAATCGTTACTTCTACGTAAACAGATAAACCTTGCCCAAGCTTAGCGGGATCGACCACCGCTTTATAGCCAAGTATATAACCTTCTCGTTCTAGCTTTTTTACTCGCTCCAAGCAGGGCGTGGCGCTTAGGCCAACTCGTCTGGCCAGTTCTACGTTCGACAAGCGTCCATCGTGTTGTAATTCCATTAAAATTTTACGGTCAATTCTATCTAATAATTGATGCATAGTACCAACTAGTTTTTTATGCTGTTTATTTTTATTATCTAGATGATAACACTAGATTTGAGTTTAAAAAAGGTGAGACACACGGGCTTATGATGAATATAATAGTGGAAAATGTTAATCCGTTCTTAATAAGGCAAATGATATGATTATTGGTGTTCCTAAAGAAATTAAAAACCATGAATACCGTGTAGGTATGGTTCCTGCAAGTGTTCGTGAATTAGTAAACCACGGTCACCAAGTGATTGTAGAAACTGATGCAGGCATGGGCATTGGTTTTACTAACGAAGATTACACACAAGCGGGTGCTGAAATTTTAGTAACTGCTGCTGATGTTTTCGCTAAAGCAGACATGATTGTAAAAGTAAAAGAGCCGCAAGCTGTTGAACGTGCAATGCTACGTGAAGACCAAATTCTTTTCACTTACTTACACCTTGCACCTGATCTTCCACAAACTGAAGACCTTGTAAAAAGCAAAGCTATTTGTATTGCATACGAAACTGTAACTGACTCACGCGGTGGTTTACCGCTTCTTGCTCCTATGAGCGAAGTTGCTGGTCGTATGTCTATTCAAGCTGGTGCACAAGCGCTAGAAAAATCTAACCACGGTCGTGGCATGCTACTAGGTGGCGTACCAGGCGTTGAAGCTGCTAAAGTTGTTGTAATTGGCGGCGGCATGGTTGGTCGTAGCGCAGCGCAAATGGCTGTTGGCCTTGGTGCTGAAGTTGTCGTTCTTGATCGTAACATCGACGTATTACGTGCACTAGACGCGCAATTTGGTAATAAAGTTAAAGCTATTTACTCAACTGCTGATGCATTAGAAAAACACGTACTAGAAGCTGATTTAGTAATCGGTGGTGTACTGATCCCTGGTGCAGCTGCACCTAAACTAGTAACTGCTGAGCACATTAAAGCAATGAAACCTGGTTCTGCAATTGTTGACGTTGCAATCGACCAAGGTGGCTGTATTGCTACTTCTAAAGCAACTACGCATGCTGATCCAACTTTCATCGTTGATGAAGTTGTTCACTACTGTGTTGCTAACATGCCAGGTGCTGTTCCACGCACATCTACGTTTGCACTTAACAATGCAACATTGCCTTTCATCATTAACCTTGCAAACAAAGGTTATAAAAAGGCGCTACTAGATGACGCTCACTTCTTAAAAGGCTTAAACGTAATTAAAGGCCAAGTAACTTACAAAGAAGTAGCTGAAGCGTTCAACATGGAATATGTTGACCCACGCACAGCGGTAGAAAACGCTTAATTTAGCGTTTTGTAGTTAAGTTGGTATTGAGTAATGTAGCAACCTAACTACAACCCATAAAAAAAGCAGCTAATTAGCTGCTTTTTTTGTATTTAAATTTCAGATTTATATAAACTTATTTAGATAAAACGCTTAATTATAAAATCTACTTTTACGCGCTTAGCTTGGCCTAGTAGTTTTTTAACTGGCTGCGGGTAATCATCCATTGTTTCTAAATCATCTGGGCCTGTTAAACGGCGGCAGTGTTGTAAAATTTCCTGCTTTTCGTTATCAATAGCATCCATAATTGTTTGCTCTGGATCTTCTATTAAAATACCGTTTTCGATATCAAGACCCCATGCACGCGGATTTAAGTTATGCCCGCTCAGTAAATGTTTTGTTCTATCTGAGCAAATACCTTTTAAATGAAACGAATTACTTTCATCTTTCCACAGATACACATTTAAATTACCGTTATCGATATGGCGTTTTTGCGTTTTTACAAACTTATGCAAAATAGTTTCGTATAAATAAGGCAACGCACCTATTTTACTAAACGGCTCGCTTGGCGGTAAATAAAAGTCATTTGCTGTTTTATCGCCTACAACAATAGTCACTTGCTTGCCTTGCTTTAATAATCGGCGCAGTGATCGCATAAGTGGCGCCGGAAAATTAAAGTATGGCGTATACAACACAAGCTCTTGCTCTGTGGTATCAAATAACGCTTTTATTAAACGATTTAATTCGTTATTACGACGACCAAGCCCTAAAAACAAACGAATACCTAATGCTTGCGTATTTAGTTGCTCTGCTGCGTTGTAACTTGCGACTTTTAAGTCACGCATTAATTGCTTTTGATCAAGTTTGAAGTCGTGTAAACGCTTAAGCGGTCGTGTGTCTATGCGTGGCACAGCAACGGAGCTAATTAGCTTTGTCTCAATAAAATCAACCACTGAGTCACAAAGCTCGCTCTGCGTTATTAAAAAGTAACGATCGAGTCTGTAACGCTCGTTATATTGCAAATACACGTTGTTTAAGCTTGCGCCGCTGTAAAGTAAGGTATCGTCAATGACAAAACCCTTTAAATGTAATACGCCAAATAATTCTTTAGCTTTTACAGGTACGCCATAAACTTGCACGTTCGATTTAAACTTTTCTAAATCGTCACAATATAAACTTGCGTTACCATCAGATTTCTCTGCACCAATTAAACCACGTTGCGCACGATGAAAATCCACCAGCACTTTTACATCAAGCGCAGGGTTCTCTAATGATACACGATGCAAGGCTTCTAAAATCTCGCGACCTGCTTCGTCATCCTGTAAATAAAGCGCTGTGATATAAATTCGTTTTTTTGCATTAGCTATCAAACGTAGCAATTGCGTTCGGTAATCTTGCGCATTGGTTAAGACGTTAACGTCTTTTGAAGTCAACCCGAATGCGGGTTTTTCCTGCCAAAATAACATAGTTGCCTATTCGCTTAGGTCACATAATCTATCAGTGACAAATAAAATTAGGTAAAACATAACAAAAAAAATCAAAGGGGTCATGAATTAACGCTGTTTTGTTGCCTGTTAGTCTATTTATTGAGCTACTTAGGTGTTTTAACTGTAAAAGTACTGAGCTCTAGTACACAATACTGCACAGCTTTTCGATTTGCGAAAAAAAATAATCGCGGATTTTGTTTACATCCGCCTTGATTTTCTTAGAATCGAGCGCATTAAAGACCGTATTAAACGTTTAGGAAAAAATAATGACTGAAGCAAAACATTGTAAGCTACTAATTTTAGGCTCTGGCCCAGCTGGTTATACTGCCGCAGTATATGCAGCACGTGCAAATTTAAACCCTGTTTTAATTACAGGCATTCAACAAGGTGGCCAATTAACAACCACGACTGAAGTTGAAAACTGGCCTGGTGATGCACACGGCTTAACGGGCCCTGCATTAATGGATCGTATGAAAGAGCACGCTGAGCGCTTTGAAACTGAAATCATATTCGATCACATCAATAAAGTAGATGTATCTAAGCGCCCTTTCACACTAACTGGCGACCAAGGTACTTACACATGTGATGCGTTAATCATTGCAACAGGTGCTTCTGCTAAATACTTAGGCTTAGAGTCTGAAACTAATTTCCAAGGCCGTGGCGTTTCAGCCTGTGCTACATGTGATGGCTTTTTCTATAAAGGTCAGAAAGTAGCGGTTGTTGGTGGTGGTAATACAGCGGTTGAAGAAGCGCTATACTTATCTAACATTGCTGACGAAGTACATGTTATTCACCGCCGTGATAGTTTCCGTAGTGAAAAAATACTTGCAGACCGCCTTGCTGAAAAAGCAGCTAACGGTAACGTTGTTTTACATTACAACCGCACGCTTGACGAAGTATTAGGCGACCAAATGGGCGTAACTGGCATTCGTATTAAAGATGCACACTCTGATGCAACACAAGAGCTAGATTTAGCCGGTGTATTTATTGCTATTGGTCATAAGCCAAATACAGATATGTTTGTTGGTCAACTAGAAATGAAAGATGGCTACTTAGTTGTAGAGTCTGGATTGAATGGTAACGCAACTCAAACAAGTGTAGAGGGCGTTTTTGCTGCAGGTGATGTGTCTGACCACATTTACCGTCAAGCAATCACATCAGCGGGTACAGGCTGTATGGCTGCCCTTGATGCAGAACGTTTCTTAGATAATTTATAAGCAATTAAATAAATTATAATAGGGCTGATTATTCAGCCCTTTTTTTATGTCTAAAATATAGTTACACTTTTACGATCAATTATAAAATAAGTACTGTATGAGAAATCAGCTATACCAATTAAGTGAAACCGATATAGCATTCCCCAATCCGGAATACGCATTAGAATCCCCTGATGGCTTGTTAGCAATTGGCGGAGATTTAAGTTTACCTCGCCTAAGTAATGCCTACAAAAGCGGAATATTCCCTTGGTTTAGCGAAGATGAGCCTATTATGTGGTGGTCACCGAGCGAACGCGGGATTTTTGAACTGGATGATTTTCATATAAGTAAGAGCCTGCGTAAACATTTAAAAAAGCACCCTGTAAAAGTAACCATTAATAATGCCTTTGAGGAGGTAATAGAAGCTTGTCGCGATCAACGCCTTGATACCGATGGCACTTGGATCACCTCTGACATGCTCAACGCTTACGTTAATGCACATAATGCTGGCATTGCCCATAGCTTAGAAGTGTGGAGCAACGGAGAGCTTGCAGGTGGCTTATACGGTATTATGCAAAATGGTGTTTTTTGTGGTGAATCAATGTTTCATCATCAAACCAATTGCTCAAAGCTTGCTATGTGGGCACTGGTAAATTGGCTTAAACGTCATAATGCGCATTTTATTGATTGCCAGTTAGAAAACCCTTATTTAATGACTTTAGGTGCACAAGTAATCCCCCGCTCAACATTTTTGACTAAACTAAAAGCTGCACATAACTATATTATTAATCCTATTATGTGGGAGCCACAAGAACTTGACGCAATCTATGAATGAGCAACTTCCTGCACGTGTTGGTTTAACCCAAGAGTTTGACTGTAGTTATCTACCCAACAGACAAGAGCAACTTTTAGTTATTCTAGATCCTAGTTGCTATAGCACAGACAAATTTGAGTCATTATTAGGCTTAGGGTTTCGTCGCAGTGGTAACCAAATATACCGTCCACACTGCCCAATATGCAGTGCATGTAATTCTGTACGTGTATTAGCACAAGACTTTATCCCTTCAAAATCGCAAAAACGTAAACTAAACAAAGCAAAAAACCAGTTTGAAGTGAAATACTCGACGCAAGAACGCCCTGAGTATTATCCGCTTTATAGTAAATACATAACGATGCGCCATCAGGATGGAAGTATGTATCCTCCTGAAAAAGAACAGTTTCAAAGCTTTTTACTTTGCAGTTGGCTCAAAATCACATTTATTGAACTATGGCACCAAGATACTTTAGCCGCAGTTGCCGTAACTGATTGTATGAACAGCTCTATTTCTGCAATTTATACTTTTTTTGACCCCGACTTTGAACACTATAGTTTAGGCTCTGTGATGATATTAGAGCAGCTTAAATTTGCAAAAGAGCAAAATAAGCAATACGTGTACTTAGGCTATCAAATTGATGAATGCGATAAAATGAAGTACAAAACTCAGTTTTTACCAGCTCAAAAACAGCTCAATGATGAGTGGGTGGCTATTTAATTTGCAAATATAGCCCCTGCGCCTTTACTTATTGGTGTATTTTGGGCAAAATCTGCAGCGTTTAACTATTAAAGAGGTGTTACGCTAAACATGGCGAAAGAAGACGTAATCGAAATGCAAGGGACAGTCCTTGATACTTTACCAAATACAATGTTCCGAGTTGAGCTAGAAAATGGTCACGTAGTTGTGGCTCACATTTCAGGCAAAATGCGCAAAAACTATATCCGTATTTTAACCGGCGATAAAGTAACGGTAGAAATGACTCCTTACGATTTATCAAAGGGTCGTATCGTATTCCGTGCTCGCTAAGTAAGTGCGTAAACGAGATTTAGTTTTTGGCTAGTGTTTTACTAGCTTTAAGCGTTTATTAAATGTAATTGATAGACATTGACTAGCAATTACATTTAATAAACAAAAAACCCAGTTTTTACTGGGTTTTTTGTTGCCTATAAAAATGGCAAAAAAATGGCCCACTATTATTTAGCGGGCCATTTTTATTTAGCTTAGTTGTGTAATTAACGTTTTACGCTGGCGTTAAATTGCTCTCGTAATCAAAGCGGATCTTCTTGTCTTTAACCGATACTTTAACTGTACCGCCATCAACAAGTTCACCAAACAGTATTTCATTAGCTAATTGCTTTTTAAGCTCTTCTTGAATAACACGTGCCATTGGTCGTGCACCCATAGCCTTGTCATAACCTTTATCTGCGAGCCATTCACGCGCTTTAGGCGTAAGCTCAAGATTAACCGATTTTTTATCAAGCTGAGCTTGCAGTTCCACAATAAACTTATCAACCACCAGTAAAATAACTTCACGTTCAAGGTGGTTAAACCAAATAATGTTATCTAAACGGTTTCTAAATTCTGGCGAGAAAACTTTATTAATTTCGCCCATTGCATCGTGCGTGTGATCTTGCTCTGTAAAACCAATCGACTTACGCGTAGTTTCTTGTACGCCCGCATTGGTAGTCATTACAACCACTACATTTCTAAAGTCAGCTTTACGACCGTTATTATCAGTTAACGTACCGTGATCCATTACTTGTAGTAAAATGTTGTAAATGTCTGGATGCGCTTTTTCAATCTCATCTAGTAGTACAACTGCATGTGGGTTTTTAATCACAGCTTCTGTTAATAACCCGCCTTGCTCAAAACCAACATATCCTGGTGGAGCACCAATTAGTCTGCTTATTGCGTGGCGCTCTACATATTCAGACATATCAAAACGAATAAACTCAACACCCATACATTTAGCAAGTTGCTTAGTTACTTCTGTTTTACCAACACCTGTTGGGCCTGCAAACAAGAACGAACCCACTGGTTTTTCTTCGCTTGATAAACCTGAGCGAGATAAGCGAATAGCCGATGTTAGCGCATCAATAGATTGATCTTGTCCAAACACAAGCATTTTAAGATTACGGTCTAGATTTTTAAGCGTCTCTTTATCTGTTGAAGACACATTTTGTGGTGGAATACGTGCCATCTTCGATATTATTAGCTCTATATCAGCCACACCAATGGTTTTTTTACGTTTAGAACTAGGCTGTAAACGTTGGTTAGCGCCCGCTTCATCAATTACATCAATTGCTTTATCTGGCAAGTGGCGCTCATTAATGTATTTAGCACTAAGTTCAGCAGCTGCTTTTAATGCTTTTTGAGTGTAGCGAATACCATGGTGCTCTTCGTAACGCTCTTTTAACCCATTTAAAATTTTAGTGGTATCGGCAACACTTGGTTCAAGTACATCAATTTTTTGAAAACGGCGTACTAATGCACGGTCTTTCTCAAAAATATTTTTATACTCATTGTAAGTGGTTGAGCCCATACAACGTAACTTACCACTTGAAAGAAGTGGTTTAAGTAAGTTTGATGCGTCCATAACACCACCAGACGCTGCGCCAGCACCTATTATGGTATGTATTTCATCAATAAATAAAATAGACCCAGGTTGTGCTTGTAGCTCTTTTAATAAACTTTTGAAGCGCTTTTCAAAATCGCCACGGTATTTAGTACCTGCAAGCAATGCCCCCATATCTAGTGAGTACACAACTGCATCTGCAATTACTTCTGGTACTTGCTCGTTCACAATACGGTACGCTAAACCTTCAGCAATGGCGGTTTTACCAACGCCCGCTTCACCAACAAGTAATGGGTTATTCTTTTTACGACGACACAATACTTGTACCGTGCGCTCTACTTCGTTGTCGCGCCCAATCAGTGGGTCAATATTACCTTCACGAGCCTGAGCGTTTAAGTTAGTTGTAAAGCTGTCTAGCTTACTTGCTTCTTCGTTTTGAACTTCTTGCACTTCTTCATGTATATCATCGCTGTCGTCGCCTAGTTCATCATCAGCTTTTGAAATACCGTGCGAAATAAAGTTAACTATATCTAAGCGCGATACATCATGCTTTTTGAGTAAATAAACAGCTTGGCTCTCTTGCTCAGAAAAAATAGCGACCAGTACATTGACACCCGTCACTTCGTTTTTTCCTGACGATTGCACATGAAAAACAGCACGTTGTAATACACGCTGAAAACCAAGCGTTGGCTGAGTTTCACGCTCTTCTTCTAAATCTGGGATGACGGGTGTTGTTTCGTCAATAAATTCTAATAATTCGGTTTTTAAGCCTGAAAGATTAACACCACACGCGTTTAAGGCTTCTCCTGCAGAAGGATTATCTAATAGCGCAAGTAAAAGGTGCTCTACGGTCATAAACTCATGACGGCGAGTGCGCGCTTCACGAAACGCGGCATTTAAAGTGAGTTCTAAGTCTTTGTTTAGCATTGGCAACCCCTTACTGAGATAATAATTTATACCACAACAATCGGATGTTTGATCACCCTAATTGGTATTTATACCAATTGTATTAAATTGGTATTATTCCTGCTCACAACTACAAAGCAGTGGATGCTCGTTATCCCGTGAGTAACGGTTAACTTGTTCAACTTTGGTGTAGGCAACATCGGCGCTGTAAACACCGCAAATACCCTTACCTTTTTCATGAACCTGAAGCATCACATCGGTTGCTCTATCGCTATCCATATTAAAAAACGTCGTTAAAACTTCAATTACGAAGTCCATCGGCGTGTAGTCGTCGTTATTTAAAACAACTTTATATTTTCGCGGCGGCTGTAGCTTTTGCTTTTCACTGTCGCGAACAGTGTCGATAACACCTGAATCTTTCATACCACTCATAATTAAATATAGTCTTGTCTTTGTAACTCAAGCAAACTTGAATAAAAAATAAATAAAATGTTAAAAAATAACTCAAAACACTTGACTGGTTGGCTAAATAAACTACAGTCAAACATAGATTGATTAAACCTTAGTCAGTCTAGCAAATTATACGGTTTAGAATAACTAAATTAGTCAACTTATTGAAGGATGTAGAAGTATGGCTTGTGGTAAAGTTAAATGGTTCAACAACGCCAAAGGTTTTGGTTTCATCGTAGAAGACGGCTGCGAGAATGATATCTTCGCTCATTACTCAACAATTGTAATGGACGGCTATAAAACGCTTAAAGCTGGTCAAGATGTAACATTCGAATTAGAACAAGGGCCTAAAGGCCTACACGCTAAAAATATTGCCCCAGATGGTGACATTATTGAGTGACGATTGTTTTGTTCGACTAAAGCGAGCGACCTTTTAAGATCCTCGCTTAATTCCTTAAGCATACTAACTTATCTCTTCTTCCCTTATTTATTGCCTCTTTTCATTCAAATTCAACCCTTTTCCTTGAATTTATTTTATATACCCCAATGTTCTAAGAGTTGATTGTTTAACTGCTTATTGGGCATGCTCAAACTCTAGCCCTTTTTATTTAAGCTTGTTACACTCTTGGTGCTAAAAGTTGTGCATAACACCTTATCGCCTCTTTTATATGTACTAGGCTAAAGGCTGATTTATTTTTGTTGATTTTTTAGCTATAAATACGATTCCAGTTCGTCAGGTGTGACTATTCTGCTTTTATAAAAGAGCAACGCTGAGTACCAACACCTAACAAACTATTCATTACGAGCGTACGTGTTCATTAACTTGTTTAATAATATGTACTCACTCATAAGTAATGATTTTCTTTGCATTGTTGAATAAGACCTTATCGGTCGACTATCTAGGAATGATGATGACATCAAAAATTATCTATACAAAAACGGACGAAGCTCCGGCACTAGCAACTTATTCGTTGCTACCGATCATCCAAGCATATACAAATGCGGCCGGTGTTGAAGTTGAAACTCGCGACATTTCATTAGCAGGTCGTGTAATTGCTAGCTTCCCTGATTATTTAACAGAAGAACAACGCATTGGTGATGCACTTGCTGAACTTGGCGAGCTTGCTAAAACACCAGAAGCAAACATCATCAAATTACCAAACATCAGTGCATCTGTACCACAGCTTCGCGCTGTAATTAAAGAGCTTCAAGCAAAAGGTTACGCTCTTCCAGAATACCCTGTTGAACCTAAAAATGATGAAGAAAAAGCAATTCAAGCGGCTTACGACAAAATTAAAGGCAGTGCAGTAAACCCTGTACTACGTGAAGGTAACTCAGATCGTCGCGCGCCAGGCTCTGTAAAAGAATATGCACGTAACAACCCACATTCAATGGGTGCGTGGAGCAAAGATTCTCAGTCTTACGTTGCAAGTATGAGCGAAGGCGATTTCTTCGGTTCAGAAAAATCAGTAACTGTTGATACAGCCACTGATGTGCGTATTGAACATGTTGCAACTAACGGTGACGTTACTGTTCTTAAACAAAGCACACCTCTTTTAGCTGGCGAAGTTATTGATGCATCAAGCATTAGCGCTTCTAAGCTTCAAGCTTTCTTAGCTGCAGAAATTGACGCTGCTAAAGAAAAAGGTGTTTTGTTCTCGCTTCACATGAAAGCGACAATGATGAAAGTATCTGATCCAATCATCTTCGGTCACGCTGTAAAAGTATTCTACAAAGATGTATTTGCTAAACACGGTGAGCTTTTTGAAGAGCTAGGTGTTGATGTAAATAATGGTTTAGGCGACGTATATTCTAAAATTCAAACATTAGACGATGCTAAGCGCGAAGAAATCGAAGCAGACATTCAAGCTGTTTACGCTAACCGCCCTGCTATTGCTATGGTTGATTCTGACCGTGGTATTACAAATTTACACGTACCAAGTGACGTGATCATCGATGCATCTATGCCTGCAGCAATCCGTTCAAGCGGTCAAATGTGGAATAACGATGGTAAATTACAAGACACTAGCTTTGTAATTCCTGATCGTTGTTACTCAAGTGTTTACCAAGCAACTATCGATTTTTGTAAAGAAAATGGCGCGTTTGATCCAACAACAATGGGTAGCGTTCCAAACGTTGGCCTTATGGCTCAAAAAGCTGAAGAATACGGTTCACACGACAAAACATTTGAAGCAAAAGCGGACGGTTCTATCCGTGTTGTTGATGCAAATGGTAATACATTACTTGAGCACAGTGTTGAGCAAGGCGATATCTGGCGTATGTGTCAGGTTAAAGACGCACCAATTCAAGATTGGGTTAAGCTTGCAGTAAATCGTGCACGCGCAACAGGCGTTCCAGCTATTTTCTGGTTAGACGAAAACCGTGCACATGATGCGCAGCTAATCAAAAAAGTAAATAAATACCTACCAGATCACGATACAGCTGGCCTAGATATTCAAATTTTAGCACCGCTTGAAGCAACATTGTTCTCATTAGCGCGCATTAAAGAAGGTAAAGACACGATTTCTGTAACAGGTAACGTACTACGTGATTACCTTACAGATTTATTCCCAATTTTAGAGTTGGGTACGAGTGCTAAAATGCTTTCAATTGTTCCACTTATGAACGGTGGTGGCTTATTTGAAACTGGCGCGGGTGGTTCTGCACCTAAGCATGTTCAACAATTCGAAAAAGAAAACCACTTACGTTGGGATTCTTTAGGTGAATTTTTAGCACTTGCTGCATCACTTGAGCATTTAAGCGTAACTGCTGGTAACAACAAGGCACAAGTACTTGCTGATACCCTAGATAAAGCAACAGGTACGTTCCTTGCTGAAAACAAATCGCCGTCACGTAAAGTGAAAGAAATTGATAACCGTGGTTCTCATTTCTTCCTATCTTTATTCTGGGCACAAGAACTTGCTAAGCAAAATGATGACAGTGAACTTAAAGCACAGTTTACTCAAATCGCTAGTGACCTTGAGTCTAATAAAGAGCAAATCGTAAGTGAACTTAACGATGCGCAAGGCCCTGCAGTTGATTTAGGCGGTTACTTCCAGCCTAACGATGATGCAGCCTTTAAAGCAATGCGTCCAAGCACTACATTTAACGATATTCTTGCTAAATTAGTATAAATATCGGTTTAAATTTAAAGCCGCTTACTTGCAAAAGTAAGCGGCTTTTTTATGTCTAGACTTTACAAAAAAAGGCCGCTATTTATAAAATAGCGGCCTTTGAATAATTAAATTTATTTATTTAATTAATTATTTATTTAGTATCATACCAATTCGCTTAATTAAGTGATCAACTTTGAGGCAAGAAAATCTTGTCGATAACAAGGCAAAAATTTCGTTATTTAGTTGCTCTATATCAGAAATTTTTAACGCAGTTACCGTCAGATTTAATCCCTCAAATTAATTAAGTATTATTGCGGGTTGGTATAAGCACGTGGCATTTTTGAATCTGTCGTATAGCGGTCACGCAGTTTATCTTGACGAGATTGTGTAGATACCTCAACGCCATTAATAAACATTTTGCTCACATGGCTGCTTAGCTCAAACGGGTCATTACTCCATATTACTACATCAGCAGCTTTGCCAACTTCAAGGCTACCTGCATTAATACCAAATACATCAGCAACGTTTGATGTAAGCGCTTTTAACGCACCTTCTTGGCTCATACCGTACGACACAGCATTACCAGCATCAAAACGCAGCTGATAAATATTGTGACTTGCATCACCACCTACCGTTAATAATACTTTAACTCCTGCTTTTTCAAGCATACTAGCATTATCTAAACTTGCATGAAGCGAATCAAAGCTTCCAGGTAAGCTATCCATTGCACTAATAATCACTGGAATATTTGCTTTAGCAACGCGCTCTTTTACTACAACAGCATCTTGCGCACCATTAAGTACTAGGTTAATACCAAATTGCTCTTTTACTTTAATTAGCTCAATAATATCCGCCGCACGCGAAACGCCAACCACTAATGGCATTTCACCACTGAGTACTTTAGCCATTACTTTATCTTCAGTACTTGGCTTGTCATCGTCTTTTTTCGCTTTTTTACCAGCTTTAGTTTTGTGCTCATCAAGCTTATTAATAAGTGTTTGCAAAGTAAAAGCACGTGAGCCTTTACTACGCTCACCTAAGTAAACAATTAAAGCCGCTTGTTTTTGCATGTCGCTGTCAAAACTACCACTTAAATCAACAACACTCGCAAGGCCTGAAAAAATGCTATCGCCGCCATGAGGAGTAATTACATCGCGTGTTACGCCGCCTTTACGAGCGTAAGGAATTAAGCTTGAATGTGCGTTGTAAGCAAGGCTTACATCAAAATCAATGCCAGCTTTTTCCTCACCTGCATCGCGTGAGCCTGCAACTGCACTTACTTCAACTAAACCAAGTTGATTAATACTTGCTATAAAGCCAGGGGTTACAATTTGCCCCTTTGCATCAATAATTTGATCTACTTTAATTTCAGTTGGGTTAATCGCTGTGATTTTACCATCTGTCATTACAATGCTTGCCGCTTCTAATACACCTTGATCAGAAGACGTATGCAATGTTGCATTAATAATTGCTAGTGATTGTGCGCTTACAGCACCAGATGCTAATAATCCTGCAGCAACCAGAGAAAGCGAAAACGAACGTGATAAATTTTTCATTCTGGGTGCTCCTTATTGTTGACCTAACATAAAATCACTTGTTGCTTGGTACGCGCTGTCGTTTCTATCGTAAACCTTTGCACCATCAACAAACACTTGTTCAGCTTTAGCATAGACACTAAATGGGCTTTGATTCCAAATAACAACATCGCCCTGCTTACCCGCTTCTAGTGAACCTGTTTTGTCATCAATACCTAACGATTTAGCAGCGTTAGACGTGATCCATTTAATAGCGTGTTGCTCAGAAATATCAAAACCATTTTCGTTAGCTCGGTACATCACCTTGCCCGCTTCTTGGTTTAAACGCTGAATAGTAGTATCTGAATCTGAGTGAACAACTGCACACGAGTTTTTAACCGCATCAACAATAGCCACGTTTTCTTGTACCATATCGTAGGCTTCCATTTTAAAGCCCCACCAGTCTGGCCAAAGTGCAGCACACGAACCATTTTGCGCAAGTAAGTCAGCAATTTTATATGCTTCTACACCGTGATGAAAAGTACCTGCGTGGTAACCAAATTCTTTTGACAGGTCAATCATCATTGCCATTTCTTCAGCTTTATAACAATGATTATGAATACGTACTTCGCCTTCAAGCACACCGCGTAGCGTATCGTGTTTAATATCACGTACTGGCGCTTCTGGGTTTAAACCGGCTTCATAATCGGCATCGTATTTATCCCATGCACGTTTATATTCAGCGGCTTCAGCCCATGCCATACGGTAACCAGCCATATTACCCATACGAGTTGAAGGCAATACACCTTGTCGACCATAAACACGTTTAGGGTTTTCACCACACGCCATTTTTAAACCATACGGCGCCTCTGGAAATTTCATCCCTTGCATAGTGTGCGCTGGTACGTTTTTAAGCGTAACGCCGCGTCCACCAAATAAGTTAGCTGAGCCTGGTAAAATTTGTAGAGAAGTAATGCCGCCTTCGCGTGCACGATTAAAGCCTGGATCTTGTGGCCAAACAGAATGCTCAACCCACACTTCTGCAGTGTTAGGGCTGGTCATTTCGTTACCATCTTGATGCGACTCGACCGACGGACTTGGGTATGCGCCTAGATGTGAATGTACGTCAATAATACCCGGTGTTACCCATTTCCCTTGTGCATCAATTGTAATATCAGCAGTGGCTGTTAAGTCTTTACCTACTTGTTGTACTTTACCATCAACAAGTAATACATCAGCCTCATCTAAACGCTCACCAGTACCGGTAAGTACTGTTGCATTTGTAATAAGAGTGCTTGATGTAGAAATTGGCTGATAAGTACTTGGGTAAGGATTTTTGTTAATTGTTATTTTATCGTCTTGTGGGCCGTTTTCTTGGCAGCCTACAAGCGCAGCAGCTAAGCCAACCGCTAATAAAGAGGGTGCAAATTTTTGCATGTTGTTTGGATCTCCTGTTTTTTTGCTACTTTAGCGAAACCTAAAGGATAAAGCCAAAAAAACAGGTGAAAACGCAGTTAATTAAGATGAATTTCTGTAATTATTTCTTTATATAATTGTTATACAGCTTTTCAAGCGCACCTTCGGTGGTAAGCGAGGGATCTTTACTAATAAAGTGCTTAACCGTACGCGTTACAAAATCAGAGTTTTGCTTATGTAGCTTAGAAAAATCTTTAATAAGTGTATTACCATCTTTAGCCGCCGTTACTTTGTCATGACGATGACGATACTGGCTCAATGCTTTATTAAAATCGCCTTGATAGTCTTCAACCAAAATTTTATAAAAGTCGCTTTTTTGAACATTTAAATCGTTAATGCAGTAATTTAACGCCTCTTTAAAGTCGGTAAATATCATGCCTTCTACATCAAACTCTTTTGTTTTTTCGCGCACTGCTACTTTGGCATCTTCTGTGGCATAGCTAAAACCCGTAAAGGCTAAACGCTCAGCGGCTTCTTTTCCTAATTTCATACCCGCTTGAATACTATGGGCAAACTCGTCGCTCATGTCGCCAAGTTCGCTTTCTTCCCACATGTTATAAACGCGCAGTGGTTTAGCATATTTATTTGAGAGCTTTTTTTTAAGCTTGGTAAAGCGCTCATCAATCGTCATCAGTCTTTCGTTATGTAAAAGTGCGTGGCACTCATAACACGCAGGGATAGAGATAAAGTCAGCCTCTTCACCTAAATCAACGATACTTTGTAGCATATGTAGTGGCGGACAATGATCGCGCTCTGTCGCTTCACAGCCACAATAAAAACACTGATTAAAATACTGCTGATCGCACGCGTATGCTTGCTGATAATAACTGGCTAACGTTTTGCTCACCGTTGCTCCTAAAAAAACACGACTAAATTATGGGGGCGATAATAACAGCCTGAAAAAATAAGTTATACCAATTGCATTAAATTAGTGCTCTATTATTTCGCTAAAAAGTAGTGCAATAACAGGCACAAATAACAACGTGTAGTTATTCTATACAAATAATTTTTAACGCAGTAAGTACACTATTTAATGCAATAGAATGATTATGTTTTTTATTAGTCGCTAGATTTAAATAACGGCCGCTATTAAACCAAACAAACCACCAAACACTCCGCCCCATACTACAAGCCAACCTAGGTGCTCGCGGATCATGGTCTGAATAATCTCTTTAACCATTTTAGGAGTAAGCTCATCTAAGCGCTCATCAACTAGTTTAAGCACCGTTTTATGTAGGCTTTCTGCGCTATTACCCTGTGAAAGTGTTTGGCTTACTAATGCTTTAAAGTCGTCCGTTTGAGAAATCTCACTAAGAGACAATTGCATTTTTTCAATAAACTTTTCACGCATCGGCTCTATTGCCGCTGTACCGCCAAACATTCCTAGCATACTACCAAACTGAGACTGCTCTATTACCTCTAACAAATTGTCGAATGCAGGGTTTAAATCAACATTGCTAATTATTGGCTCAAAGTCGATATTGGGCTGCGCTTTATTGAGTAAATTATTAATTTTTTGCTCTGAAAAAAACTCCGTTAATATCAGGTTTCGTATAGCTACTTTAAAGCTTTCAAACTTAAGCGCTATAACACCAGAACCATATAAAAACGGGACTTTTTCGAATAACATATGAATAGCTAATAAATTAGTTACCGCGCCAGAAAGTGCAAATAAACCAACAGACAACACAATTGCTTGGTTAAACATAAAACCTACAACAACACATAAACCCGCTAGCAAATTGGTTATTAAACTTTTGTTCATTTTAACTCCACTACAGTAAGTGTAATTTTATTCAATATAGCCGTTAATTTTACAACGTTTAGATTGTTAAATTAATACCTTTTTGCCATAGTTTAAGTATCTGTTTAAAAGGCGAGCAATTGTTATGTGGAAAACAGTAAATGAGCACATCAGCCGAGCCATCAATTTTGACTTTAAGCACACCTACAAACGCCAATTACAAAGTACAAACACCGACAAACTATTTCATATTACCAATGGTACGCATAACTACCTCGTTAAAATAGCACTAAAAAGCGAGCTCGAGCGTTTAGAAAGTGAATTTATTGGCTTAAAGCTTTTGGCGCAAAATAGTAATTTTAAAGTACCTGAATGTATTACAACTGGTGCAAATATAGAGTTTTCGTTTATTGTTTTACAATGGCTCGTTTTAGATAAACAACCCCACGACACGTGGACTAATATGGGGCGTAACCTCGCTAAAATGCATAAAAAACATGACCAAGCTATGTTTGGTTTTGATGTAGATAATTATCTAGCCACAACCATACAGCCAAACCGCTGGCACAAAAAGTGGGATGTATTTTACGCCGAAGAGCGTATAGGGTGGCAATTACAACTACTCGCTGAAAAAGGCATTAACTTTATTGAGCCCGAACGCTTAATTAATACCGTAAAAGAGCAACTACATAGCCATCAAGTACAACCTTCATTACTGCATGGCGATTTTTGGCGTGGCAATATGGGATTTTTAAAAGCAGAACCAACAATATTTAACCCGGCTTGTTATTATGGTGATCGGGAAGTGGATATTGCAATGAGCGAACTATTTGCCCCCCTGCCTAAAGACTTTTATAGCGCCTATAACGCGCACTACCCGCTTTCTCAAAATTACGAAAAACGTAAGTTAATATACCAGCTATACCCCATTTTAAATCACGCCAACATCTTTGCCGGTCACTATCTTACTGAAGCTAAACAACATATAGAAAAGCTAGTATTTGAAGGTATAAAATAAGTGTCATAAGCTGCATTTGAGCACTATATTTAATGAGTAAGTAGACGTTCATCTGTAAGCGATTAAGTTGAACCTAACTTAATTATTTATAACTGGAGTGATTATGAAAGATTTTTTATCACAACGAATAACGTGCCCACACTGCGGACACCACATACATCTAGACTTAGACGCAAGCAGCGGCGATCAAGACTATATAGAAGATTGCACTGCCTGTTGTAACCCAATTCATTTAAATATGCATATAGACCATGCTAACAATAAATTGGAGCTACACGTAGACAGTGACGACGAACAAATATTTTAACTTAAGCCTGATGGCGTAAGTAGTTCTCTACCGTATTTACAATAGTGTAAGTTTGCTGATCAACTTCAATATTAAACTTGTCACCCACTTGCGCTGCACCAATGTTTGTAATGGCGAGCGTTTCCGGAATTAGGTGTATCCAAAAACCTTGTTCATCAACTTCGCCTACGGTTAAGCTTGCGCCATTTATAGCAACAAAGCCTTTATATAACACGTACTTTTGCCACTCTTTTGGCAAGCTTAATTGTATTTTGCAGTTATTCTCAAGCTTCACTATTTGAGAGATTTGTGACGTACAATGAATATGCCCAGACACTATATGCCCACCTAGCTCAGTACCAAACGTAACAGAGCGTTCGTAATTTACTAAACTACCTAGCTCAAGCAGGCCTAAATTAGTTAACTTTAGGGTTTCGTCAATCACATCAAAATGCACTTGCGCCACCACATCATGATTACTTAGCTCAACTTGCACAACCGTTAAACAACAGCCATTAATAGCAATACTTGCGCCTAAATCTAAATGCTTAACGTACTCATCGCTCACCGATACAACTAAGCGTAACACACCATCAGCTTGAGTTTTAGAGACCACTGTTGCTTGTGTTTGCACTATTCCTGTAAACATAAAATCACTTAAAATTATTACAAAGTGCTAGTTTAACGTATCAACTCATAAAATCATTCACTACTGTGATTTTTATTTGAAACGCAATAGATTACAATTGCCGCCTGTTTTATTTAATAGCTTTTTTTATGACCTTTTGCAATCGGGAAGCCAAGCGTTTACTTTCCCTAGCCTTACCTGTTTTTTTAGCGCAAGTTACACTTATCTTAATGTCGGTAGTCGACACAATTATGGCCGGCCAAGTTAGCCCTACTGACTTAGCTGCACTTTCTATTGCAACAGGAATATGGAACCCATTATTACTTGCTCTGCAAGGTATTTTATTAGCGCTTACTGGGATTATTGCGCAGTTTTCGGGCAGCGATGATCGCAAAGGAATTAGCCACTATTTTCAACAAGCGCTTTATTTAACCGCTATTTTAAGCTTTACAGGTTTTGGTATTGCCCATTTAGCATATGCCATTATTTTAAAGCTCGATACAACGCCTGCTATTGCAAGCCTTGCCATTGACTACATCCATTTTGTGAAATGGGGTGTGTTTGGATTTTTAATTTTTACAGTATACAGAAACGTTACCGAGGGCATGGGGATGACCAAACCCGCCTTTTATATAAGCCTATTAGGTTTAGCCGTTAATATTCCAGTAAATTATATTTTCATAAATGGCTTATTTGGTTTTCCTGCTTATGGCGGCGCAGGCTGTGGCATTGCCACAGCAATTGTTTTAACTGTTATGGCAATAGCACAAGTTACTTACTGCCAAATGAGTAAAAAGGTAGATGCTAAAGGCCTGCTTTCATCATTCGAAAAACCTAATTTCACTACCATTGGTATTATTACTAAGCTAGGTATACCAATTTCACTTGCCACCTTTTTTGAAGTCACTTTATTTGCGTGTATACCGCTATTTATTGCGCATTTAGGTGCAGTGGCTGTATCGGGGCATCAAATAGCAGCGAGTGTAACTACATTGCTGTTTATGATGCCGCTAAGCCTCTCTATTGCTATAAGTATTCGTATTGGTAATCTATATGGTCAAAATAATTTACAGCAGTTAAAAGTTGCCGTATCGACTAGTTACATATTAGCTATTGTAATTGCACTATTTTTGGCACTTATGACTTTTACAGGTCGTGATTTAATTAGCCAACTGTATACCGACAGCCCCGCTGTAATGGCACTGGCTTCATCAATTATGATACTAGCGTGTGTCTACCAGTTACCCGATGCATTACAGGTTGCTGCAAATGGCATGCTTCGTGGGTTAAAATACACCACGCCTATATCGTATATTACGTTTATATCGTATTGGTTAATCGGCTTTTGTTTAGGTTACGTATTGGCAAGAACAGACATAATTGTGCCAGCTATGGGACCGCATGGCTTTTGGGTTGGAATAATAGTAGGCCTTAGTGTCGCTGCTATTTTATTAATGCTAACAGTAAGAAAGCGTCTAAAATATGAATTTGCTAACAGTGATGCACTCAATCAAAACTAATAAACTCAGCCTTAAATCATTACCAGCTGCTTTGCTGGTAATGTGTTTTTTAATGCTTACTGGCTGCAACAAACCACAAAGTACTGTAAACGCTACTTATATTGAACGCTTAAGTAGCACAGTTAATGCAAGCCCAACACAGCCTAAGCCGCTCAAGCAACTTCCTTTACTGCAGCCTCCCCCAATAGCACAAAGTGACTTAACACTGAGTATTGTTGAGCTTGCAGGCATTAGCCAATGTAAGCTTAACGTACTTATAAGTGAGCACAACAACCAATTAGGAAAAACAGCCAGCGCTGCTGGGCAATTAAAATATCAAATAAACTTTATTAAAAGTGCGCAGGTTTGCTTAAATACGCTTGATAAAAATAGTCCTAGTTACACAAAAATACTCGCAGCCAAAAACTATAAAGAAACACACCTAATGTACTTTTTTAATACCATGTTATTTAAAGAACCTGAGTTAAATCGTACCTGGCAACTCACCACAAACGAGCTCACTACAGAACCCGCTGGTTTTAGCGATACCGTATTTGCGCTAAAACAACTTGTACTCATTAAGCAGCAAATTAAGGCCAAAGAGTTTAGTGAAATTAATAGCGACTCTATTTTTAGCGCACTCGAGCAGCTTAATAAATTTCAATTTAACCAAGCACTCATTCAATCAGTGCGCATGCAGGTCGTGTTAAATAACAGCGCCACACAGTTTGTAAAAAAACTAAACTTTAATACGCTGTGCCCTCAGGGTAAAAATAATAAAAACGCAAAAATCATAAGCAACGTATTTCAAAAGTTTTACCTAAAAGAAATTCAGCCCTATCAAGCGCAATTAACTGGTTATCTAGAGGTATTACAACCGCTTTATAACGAACTTTGGTTTAACGTAAGTATCTCAAGTCCTCAAATTAATAACTTAGTCAAAACGGGCTCGACAAGTGACTTACTGAACTTACTTAAAAGCTCAGCTAAAAAACATGTGGTTTGGTGGCAAGGTTTTTATAAAACGTGTGAAATAAGCCCAATATGAATAAAAAAACGGCAAATAAACTCAAAAACAACAAACTTGCTTGATTCACCAACCGCCACGCTATATATTAGCCGCCGTTGTTAAGCAATTAACACCTACTTAAATAAAGTAATACGACTGTAGCTCAGTTGGTTAGAGCACTACCTTGACATGGTAGGGGTCGGTGGTTCGAATCCACTCAGTCGTACCAACATTTAAGAACCCTAAAAAAATTGTACGACCGTAGCTCAGCTGGTTAGAGCGCTACCTTGACATGGTAGAGGTCGGTGGTTCGAATCCACTCGGTCGTACCAATTAAACTCTATATTTCAAACAGTTAAAAAACCCTATTCAATATACCCATTAATTTTTTGTTGAAAATTAAATTCTTAGCTTTTTATTATTTTGTATTCAAAATTTAAAAATAACGAGAGTCAAGCCTTAAAAGATCATCCTAAAAATTACAGTTATTATCGATTTGTGCCCAAACTAGTGCCCAAGCGCCCAAAGCACATTTTTAGCTCTTTAATCCACCTCAAAATTAGACCCCCACCCCTGAGAATTACAAGTCAAATTATAAGATTGAATGGCAATGTATAAATACAGCACAACAGGGAATGACAGCTCTAGGCTATCTGCTCTACTTCTACTAGCGTAAAGTAAGGAAACACACCGCATACTATTGAACACAACTGGTAAGCTAAAGCTTTATACCAGTGATTTATAGCTATAATAAAAAGATTCAAGTAAGTATCACCGGCTAACAAACGCTCCTAGCACATATACAAGAGGCGCATTCCAATTAATTGCCACTTCGTTCGTTGAATAACTACACCAGCTATCGCTGTATGATTTTGCAGGTTCGTTGGAATCATAGTTACACTCATCCTGCTGCCCAGCTTGGGGACCGCCAACTAACATACCTGGTACTGGAGCTGTAATGCCATCACTTTGTGAAATTCGATGATGCGGGTGTTGTGGTGTTTTATCACCAAAACCAGTAACAAACGAATATCCTGTTGGGTTGCGTCCTAGAATGTAATCAACAAGCCCTTGCGCAGCCTTTAAGTACTGCGAATTATTATTTAACTCAGCGGCTTGTAGCAAAATTATCGCTTTATTTAACGCTGCTGAATTACTTCCCCACACAAAGTCAGACTTTTCCATCGCAACAATATATGGGCTATTTTTATGTTGTTTTAAATACACATCAGCTAAGTGTTTTTGCTTTATTTTAAGATCTTCGTATTCTTGTTCACTCAATAAATCTTTTGCTTTAAACAGTAAACTGCTTAAAGAAAGATACGATACATTTCTCCATGAAGGAGCTGAATAATGAATATTTATCTCTTTGTAAGTATTATAAAAACCTTTATCTCTAGTTGTTATAAATAACTCTGCAGCGGCCCAAGCAAACTCATCTTTTAGCTGATTATCACCATACTCTCCACTTTTAATATCATCAGGTTGCTCATAATATTGGGTTTGATTTTCAAGCGAGTACTTCCATGCGTTAATTGCAGCCGCTAAATATTGCTTACTTTTATTGGGATAATAGGGAGCAATTACTCTACTGGCCACCGATAACGTCGCGGCAAAATCAAGGCTAGCCGCTGTGCTTTTTCCTATCATGTAGCGCGCTCTTTTATCTTCATGCGGCATTTCATAGCCTGGCCATTCACGCGTTGTGAGTTTATGATAAACACCCCCATCATCGCTTTGCATAGTGATCAGCCATTCAAGGTTCCATAGTGCTTCGTTTATAATATCGGGGACGTCATCTGACGATTCAGGGATGTTTAATATTTGCTTTTGATACACTTCAGGGTAGTGCTCAAACGCCGCAAGTAATGTGTACGTGGTAATACCAGAATTAACAACATACTTGCCATAATCGCCCGCATCGTACCAGCCTTTTTGAGATTGCACCTCTTTCGCTTTAAAGTCATTGCCTTGCTCTGCTGATGAGTGATAAAGCACGTCGTCGTCTTTATGCCCTAAAGGCCGCGCATAAATACCTGCATACTTTTTCTCTATTACAATACTTGAACGATTTAAGTAATAGTATTTTAACGCCGCTGCATGAATCGAGTCATATACATGATTATTAATTGAGAATACGGCAGAATCTCTCACTCCTTTTACACGTAAAAGGTAATCTCCTGGTGTTACAATATCTGTAAATTCAGCGCGTTTAAAGGTGTTATTTCCTGAGTTGTCCCACATTTTAGCGTGTGATAACTGGCCGCTACGTATTATTTTATTAGTATTTACATCCACTAAATCATAAGTAGTCGCGGTTACATTTGGCACTATTGCTATTTTTTCGCTATTAACTAAATAACCAAGCTGATTAACTGCTATTTTTTGATTAGATGACTCTGTGCTCAGTTTACTAAAATCATCTTTTACTACCGCCGTGCATGCACTCAAGAAAAGCACAGCGATTAACGTTAATTTTAAAACAACATTTTTCATAATGCCCTTTCCGTATGCGCATAAATTCAAGCAAAAATACAACAAGGGTGCACTAATATGCACCCTTTGCCATTTATTCACCGCATTTTATATTAGCTGTTTCCTTTGCTTTAGGTTCAAATTGAACATTAGCAACGCGTACTTTAGCTGCGCCTTCACTTGATAAAACAAATGGCGCACTAGAGCGTTCAAATTCAACTCCCTTATTAGCAAAACACAATAGGTCTATCGATACTTTATGCCATGTACTTAATTTAAATTCTTTAATAAGAGGCGCTATGTCAAACGAACCACACTTGCTTTTACCACAGCCCATTTGAACATTTAACGTTTTTTCTGGGTAGGCTTCTACACGCACATCGAATGTTAAGGCACTTTTATTGATTAAGTACTGCGATAAATCTTCTCTGTACCATGTTGAGCTAATTAATGCAGATGCATGATTACTGCCAGTCCAAGTGAATTCTTTTGCGTCTCCTTGAATTTCCTTGTCAGCTTCAATCATACTTAAGCCTTGAATTTTACCGACCGGAGTTTGGATATCCTTTGTTTCTTGCTCTGTTTGCAATTGATAGTTCCAATCACCTTTTGCCCTCCCCTGCATAATTACATAGGGTGTATTAGTGGGTACTTCAAATACAAAATCATTGTGAGTATTTAACTTACCAAGATTTACATTATCCTTGTAAGTTAAACCAAATCCATAAGCAAATAATGGGTCGTAAGGTTTATCGAATCTATTTAATACAACTTGCGACGCGTATTTAGGCCATGAAAAAGAAAGCTTACCTTTGAAGTCATACTCGATATTTCCTTTTTTATTGGAAAATAACACGTCAGCTACACCTACGCCTTCACTACCTGGAAGCCAAGCAGCAACAAACGAATCAGATGCGTTGATTTCTCTATTAACCCAAAGTGGCCGGCCAGATAAAAATACAGATACCACTTTTATGCCCTTTGATTTTAATGACTCGATTAATTTAGCGTCACGATGAGAGTGAGCCTGATAAGCTATTGATTTCAAGTCACCAATCCACTCTGCGTATGGGTTTTCACCAAATACAACAATAGCTATATCGGGTTTTTTATCAAAGCTTCCATCAGGGCTTAATACAGCCTTACCACCGGCTTTGTTTACCGCCTGTTCAATACCATCAAAAATTGACGTTCCCCCAGGAAAATCAGACTTTACATTACCCTCACCAGTCCAATTAATCGTCCAACCGCCAGTTTGCTTACTCATATTATCAGCGCCGTCACCAGCAACTAAAACTTTACTATTTGGGCTAAGCGGTAACAAATTATTATTGTTTTTCAGCAGCACTAAAGATTCTCGTACAGCTTGCCTTGCAATCGCCTTGTGTTCAGGAGCACCTAATAATTGTTTTTGGTTTGCGTATTTACGCTTTGATGGAAGTCCTTTATTGAATAGCCCCGAACGTATTTTTACTCGTAAAATACGCCTAACTGCATCGTCAATACGTTCAATGGGAATAATGCCATTTTCAACTTGCTCTATAGTATTACCTATAAAAGCTTTCCAGTCTTCGACTACCATAAACATATCAAGCCCAGCATTTACAGCCTGTGGGCAGCTGTCATTAGTACAACCAGGTATTTTACTATGCGAATTCCAATCACCTACTATAAAGCCATCAAAACCGAGTCGAGTTTTTAACACATCAGTAAGCAGATATTTACTGCCATGTAAACGCAGTCCATTCCACATATTATGCGAGGCCATAATACTTTGTACACCCGCTTTTATAGCCGGAAAATAAGCCGCAGCATGATTTTTAATTAAATCTTTTTCAGTTTCTCTATTATCGCCTTGATCAATCCCTTGATAAGTACCACCATCGCCTACCCAATGCTTAGCGGTAGAATAGATATGGTCGTCATCTAAAAAGTTAGATGTGTTTACTTTACCTTGCAGTCCTTCAATCATTTCTTTTGAATACAAAGCAACTATCTCTGAATCTTCAGAGTAGCTTTCATAGGTTCGCCCCCACCGATCATCTCTGGCAACTGCCAATGTAGGTGCAAAGGTCCAATCGATTCCTGCAAGGAGGACTTCTTTTGCTGTTGCTTCACCAATTTTATAAATTAACGCTGGGTTATGCGCTGCACCCAAACCAATATTATGAGGATATAAAGTAGCGCCAATAAATTTATTATTACCATGTACGGCATCAATACCATACGTAACAGGAATAGCTACACCACCAGCGGATGTATCCATTGAGGCTAAGTACAACTCATCCATAAACGACACCCAATCAGACACACTTGCATTGCGGTCATTATGCAAAAATGTACCTCCTCCATTTAAAACCGATCCTAAATGGTATTTTTTAACATCTTGTGGGGTGACCCATGTTATTTCTGCTTGAACCATTTGACCGACTTTTTGTTCAAGCGACATTTTATTTATTAAGCGTGTAATGTCAGCTTCTAGCGCTGCATTTTTTTCTATTGCGGGTTTTTGTTTTGGCCATAGCGTTATATCATTTTTAGCAAATGCAGCTGAGCATGAAATGCTCAAAAATGAGCCTAAAACAAATGAAGAATAAATATTTTTCATTAAATTGATAACCTGATACTTTGTTAGTGTGGCGAATAGTTTTATTACAAATACACTATAATGTCGTTCAAATAGATGTTTTAGGCGTTCTAATACGTGTAATACACTTTATTTGAACGCTAAAACTGTTTTAAATATTTAAACTTGTTCGATAATACATACCCACACGAATGACATAGATGTGCCAAATAACAATTTTAATAAAAGGTGTATTAAATTGTGAAAGAAGTACTTTTTAACACTCACGATCTCGCTTTAATTTTTACCATGTTTATATGCTTATCGTTTAGCGTATTTTTAATCACATTAAAAAAAGGGAATAAATTAAGTAACTGCCTACTTGCCTGCTTTTTATTAGCTCAAGCTGCTATTCCTATGGATAATCTTATAAACTTTGGTGAAGCATTTAGACCTTTTGCATTAAATTTATCGCCAAATTTGTTTTATACATTCGGCTTAGCATTTTGGTTAGAAGTCCCGCTACTTTTGCTCTATATAAAATCGTTAGTTAATAAAAATTATGAAGTTAAAAAAGTTGACGCACTGTATTTTATTCCTTTTATACTTTATGCCATCTATTTCACACTAGATTGGCTTATGCTTGACAACAGCGTTAAATTAGATGCACTCCAGAACGGTACCATTGAAACTACACCTATCGTTGATCGTATAATTTATTTTTCTCGGGAATGTTTTCGTTTTTCTATCAGTGTTTTATGCTTTTTAGAACTACAAAAATATCAAAAAAATATCAAAAATGAATTTGCAGAACTAGAGAGTGTCGATCTGACTTGGTTAAAAGTCTTAGTTATTGGCTTTTTAATTGTTCATTTAAACGCGATATTTGTCTCGCTTGGTATTATTATGTCTTATGACATTGGAATAATTGTCGATCACGAACTATTGGGGCTTACCTCTAACTACGCGGTACTTTTATTAATAACAAGCCTAATATTTTTTAGTGCAGGTCATTCAAGAATATTCCAAGGTATTGACGACACACTCACTACCGAACAAAGTAAATTGCCAGAGGTCTTTGAACCCGAAAAAATACAAAAAATTGAAAGCTACTTGCTACAAAACAAGCCTTATTTAAACCATTTACTCACACTAGATAACCTAGCAAGCCAATTAGAAATGGGGTCAAGAAACCTTTCATCAATAATTAATAGGCACTTTGGTAAAAACTTTTTTGAGTTTATAAATCACTACAGAATTGAAGAAAGTAAACGGCTGCTACTTTTAGAAGAAAATAAAACAGTGACCATGTTGGACATTATGGATAAAGCAGGGTTTAACAGCAAAGCGACTTTTAATACATTTTTTAAAAAACTAGTGGGTATAACACCCACTCAATTTAGAAAAGAGCATTGGGAACGCCAAGCAAAAGCTTAGATTGTCCACTTACAACTCTCTACAACAATGTATTATGGCGTATAATTTTTTAAAATATACGCCTGATGATCGGGCATTACATTTGCTGAGCGACTAATTACTGATTCAATATTTTTTAGTCTGCGTTTTATCTCATCACGGCTTAGCCTGTCAACTAATGGGTGGTAGCTTTTAGGTTTAATGCCTTGTCCGTGCATAACAGCAAGCCAAGATGTTTCGTTAAATAACTCGTTGTCATGTCTAAATATACGACCGTTTTCACTAAACATATCTATTTTTTGTTTTAATGAATCTGGCATTTCTATGTTTTTACAATAACGCCAAAACTCACTATCATCGCGATTTGTTAACTTATAATGCAAAATAATAAAATCTCGAATACGATGATACTCTGTTTCAGTTTGCTGATTAAACAAATCAATATCGCACTGCGTAAAAGCTTTACTTGGGAACAACGTCATCAGTTTTGCAATAGCCGACTGAATTAAATGTAACCCTGTAGATTCAAGTGGTTCAACAAAGCCTGCCGATAAACCAATAGCAATACAGTTTTTATTCCAACTTTTTTTACGCATACCTGTAACCCATTGTAAGCTATTTATATCATTTAAAGGGCTTGATTCCAGTGTGTTTAATAATAAACTCTGCGCTTTATCGTCATCCATAAACTCGCTTGAATACACAAACCCATTACCTACTCTGTTTTGTAGCGGTATTCGCCAAGTCCAGCCAACACTCTGCGCCGTAGACTGTGTATAAGGGTTTAGTGATTTTGTAGATAAACAAGGCGCTGCAACCGCTTTATTACAAGGAAGTAGATGTGTCCAATCTTCGTAGCCCGTTTTAAGTGCTTGCTCAATTAGCAGTCCTTTAAAACCTGAACAATCAATAAATAAATCACCGCTGAGTACCGTGTTATCGTTTAACACTAACGACTCTATCATTCCTGTTACAGGGTTGGTTTTTACTTTATCAACCTGACCTTCAATACGCTTAACACCTTTATTTATAGCGTATTTACTTAAAAATTTAGCATAAAGGGTTGCATCAAAGTGGTAGGCATAATTAATACCTGCTAGCGGTGTATTTTGCTGGGTAGACGGGTGCATAAATTTGTTGGCGTAAGCACCTACCGATGCCAGTGAGTAGTTAGATAAGTTGGAAGTTTTTTCAAATTTTGGGTCATCTTGCATTTTCAACCAAAAATGATGAAAAGGCAGCGCCTCCATATTAGTACCGTAATTTCCAAAAGGATGAAAATAGCGATGCCCCTTTTCCTTCCAATCTATAAATTCGATACCTAGTTTAAACGTTGCATTTGTAAAACGAATAAACTCAGATTCATCGATGTCGAGTATTGTATTAAATAGCTGAATTTGCGGAATAGTTGCCTCACCTACCGACACAGTCCCTATCTCGCTCGATTCAACAAGTGTAATGCTACAATTATCGCAACCAATAACTTTTGCAAGTGCCGAGGCGCTCATCCAACCTGCCGAACCGCCACCCACAATTACAATCGACTTAATGTGTGTATCGCTCATTTTGTATAACCTTTTTAACTAAAAAATACGCTACTACTGCAACTTAGCCAGTAATAGCGTATATTTATGTGCCAGTGGTATTTATTAAAAGTTACCTTTTAAAATAATGCTAAATCGACGTTCGCTGGCAAACCAAGAGCGTGATATACGATTATTATCGTTGTCTATTTGCATAGAAGTACGCGCCACTTCGTTAGTTAAATTGGTACCTTGTAAGCCAATTTGAAATGAATCCGTTAGATTATAAAATACAGAACCATCAAGCTGGCCACCCGCCTCGTTATAAATAGGTAATTGGGTTATAACATCTTTACTGGTTAGCAAATATTCAGAGCGCCAGTTGTAAGCTAAGCGTGCATTTATGCCGTACTTTTCGTACATCGCTACAATATTTACGTTGTCTTTAGAAAGCCCTTCAAGAGGCAATCCATCAAATGCAACATCGGCGCCTTCTGTTGAATCAGGCTTATCTGGTGATAATCCTGCATTTGGTGATCCTTCTTCTTCAATATAGGTGTAGTTAAACTGCATCCCGATACCACTAAAGGCACCAGGTAAAAAGTCATAAAATTGCTGGTAAGCCAGCTCAAAACCCTGCACAGAGCCTTCATCACCATTTGTGGCACCGTTTACTTGTACTACCTGAGTAGCACCATTATTAGTAAACTCTCTATCTACTGAGCCATTAATAAAATAATTACTCATATCTTTATAAAAGAATGATGATGTAAGTGAACCCACTCCTTCAGAAAAATACCACTCAAGTGCTAAATCGTAGTTGTATGACTCCATTGGTTTTAAAAATGGATTCCCCGAGTTAGCTGTATAGCGCGAATAGCGTGCGTCTTGAATTTGTCTTTCATCTGAGCTTTCATCGTAGGTGATCACTAAGTCTTCAGGCGTGATTTTTACAAAGTTTCTTAGGTTTCCTAGAGCCGGTAGTGCTATAGCTTCTGAAAAGCCAAAGCGTAAAATTAAATCATCCTTTAAATTTAATTTTATATTTAAGCTAGGCAGTATATTTGTGTATTCGCTGTTTGCAGTTTGCTCTGTAAATCCTGCATTGCCAAAGGCCGCTTGATCCGAGGGTAAAAAATTATCGGGATCGGATGCATCGTTAATATCGCCAACGGTATCTGGGAATGTTAAAAAGCCATCTGTTTCATTTTTTATTTTTACATAGCGAAGACCCACATTGCCGCTATAAAACATGTCACCTAATTCACCTTCAAAATTACCTTTAATATAAAACGCATTATTTACTTCAGACGTTTCATTAATTTCATTATTTAAAAAATCTCCAACCGCGCCGTCTCTGCTCGACAAACGTTGCCAATTTGGTGATAAAGACGCAAAGGCAGATTCTGCATTATTGTAGTCTTTTACAAACGACTCTTTAGGAAACAAAAATGCTCCCTCTGAGGCAACATTTAATACCCCGCCTCTGGCGAAGTTATCAAAAGTTACCTCCTCATAGCTATCGCCTAAACTTGCACCTAACTCGTCGCCTTGCGCATCAAACCATGCACTGCCATTACCTGCCCACGCCTCAGACAGCCATCCCCAATTAAAAGTAGACTGACGTGTAGTTTGCTCTCGCTTAGCATAACGAGCACCAACTTTTACGCTAGTAAAAAAGCCACTATCAAATGTGTATTGTGTATCAGCTGCAAAGGCAACTTCTTTACCATCATTATCAGATATGTGATCCATTGCACTGCGCCAAAAATAGTTATGAGGATCGGTAAAAAATCCTGCATCGCCGCTATTTGCAGGGTCAAGTAAAGTAATATCAGGTAACTCTGAGCCGTTTTGTTCAATACCAATTACAGCGCGAGTTGCGCCCATCACAGAAAAATCAAAAATCTCTGATGTAGACTCTACATATTGAGCGTCAAAATTAAACGACCATGTATCGTTAGGGCGATACTTAAGATTAAAGCCGTAATCGTCCACTACGTTATCTTGATCTCTAAAACGTGTGATCATCGCATGTTGTGCACCAAATTCACCTGATGGTTGACGCTGCGCATCATTACCACGCCAACCTGCATTTGATGTAATAAAACCCGATTCAAAAAGCCCTTGGTCAGTAATGTCAAATTCAGTACCTTCAAGAGCCACTAAATCATTAATAACAGCATCATCGGCCATTTCAATAGCGTGTTCGGTCCACGCTAGTGACGAATCAGAGCGAATAAATTGGGCTGTAGCTAAAAGCGTTTTACTTTCATTTTCAAACTGTAGTGCTCCTGCAAAACCTTCTCTGTCTCTGTCATCTTCTTTTCGGGTTAAACGCGTAGTACGAGGTACAAATACAGCTTGCCCATTAACAAGTTCATTTTGCTCTTCGTAACGCCCTATTTGTGTACCGTCTGACTGCGCTTTTAGTTTAGAGTTTGAATAATTTACTAATACGCCGAGCCTGCCATTATCTAAATCAAATATATCGCTATATAGGCCAGAAAATGATGGTGTTGTTTTATCTGCAAAATCGCTATATGTTCCATCTAAAGTAAAAGCAATTACTCGATCATCGGCATCAAAAGGTTTACGTGTAACCAGGTTGACAGTACCAGCTATACCGCCCTCAATCATATCTGCCGATTGGTTTTTAAATAATTCAACGGACCCCATTAATTCTGGCGGTACATCTTGGAAACTTAACCCTCGTCCTGAATCTGCAGTAAAAGTGTCACGACCGTTAAATTCACTGCGTGTATGTGTTAATCCACGAACAACAACACCGCTACCTTCAACACCATAATGATCTGGATCATTTGCAGCTGCAAAGCGTTCAATAGACACTCCAGGTAAACGGGTAATTGCCTCAAGTACACTTCGATCAGGTAAAGACCCAATATCTTTTGCTGATATAGCATCGAGTACTGTTTCGCCTTCTCTCTTCATATTTTGGGCATTAATGAGATTTGAGCGTGTCCCTTCTACAATCACAATTTCTATATTATCTTCATTAGCTTTTGCTTCGGTTTCTTCTTGTGCTGCAAATACATTAAAAGAAAATGGTGATGCCATAATTGCAGTGGCAATTATCGACAACTTAAATTTACTGCTCTGTTTTATGTTCTTCATTCTTATTTCCCCAATCAGAATTTAAAGACTACTCACGTAGCACTTAAAATTCTTATCCTGTCTTTTTTGTGTATGTGATTATCGTGCAGGTATAGGTTTAATAAAATTAAAGGCAAAAATCGCCTAACTAACCACACATACCGCTATTTGAACGCTTTATTGAGCCACTTTGGTAATATATACATACCTAGTTTTTATAAATGGATTAATACATAGGGACTGAAAATCATACTGTTAAATAATAATTAACACGTATTTGCAGCGTAATTCCTATTATTTAGGCAATAGGAGTATGAACTTATGTAAATACGTTCATTTAAACGTTCAAATTTATATTAATCTTACCCTTAGACGACTCTAATAATAAGCTCTGTTAGTTTATTTTTATCACACACCCATAAAGAGTTGATAACAATGATTAACAAAAATATAAAAGGTTTTATTGCACTTACAGCAATCGCTACTTTAGTTAGTTGTGCGCCCCATAAACAATCAAATACAGAGACACCAATTTATCTAAATGAATCAGCTGCAACTGAGGAGCGCGTAAATGACTTAATAAACCGCTTAACATTAGAAGAAAAAGTAGCCCAGCTATTCGATAAATCCCCCGCAATTGAGCGCTTAAACATACCAAAATATAATTGGTGGAACGAAGCGCTTCACGGTGTAGCAAGAGCCGGTAAAGCAACTGTTTTTCCTCAGGCGATTGGTCTTGCTGCTACATTTGATGAAGACTTAATGCTAAGAGTTGGTACGGCTATTTCTGACGAAGGCAGAGCAAAGCATCATGCCTTTTTAAATGAAAATAACCACTCAATGTATACAGGGCTGACGTATTGGTCGCCAAACATAAATATTTTTAGAGATCCACGCTGGGGCCGTGGCCAAGAAACCTACGGTGAAGACCCTTATTTAACAACCCGTATTGCGGTTAATTTTATTAACGGCTTACAAGGTGATAACTCTAAGTATTTAAAATCTGTAGCGACACTTAAGCATTATGCAGTACATAGCGGCCCGGAGGTTTCAAGGCACAGTGACGACTACACTGCTTCTAAAAAAGATTTAGCAGAAACCTATTTACCTGCATTTAAAGATGTAATAGCACAAACGGATGTAGCATCAGTGATGTGTGCATATAACAGCGTAAATGGCACGCCGGCTTGTGGTAACAACGAGTTAATTCAAAATAAATTACGCGATGAATTTAATTTTAAAGGTTACATCGTATCTGACTGTGGTGCTATAGCCGATTTTTACGACATAAAATCCCACAATATAGTCAGTACAGAAGCACAAGCTGCAGCTATGGCGCTTAGAACAGGAACCGATTTAAACTGCGGTGATCATCATGGTAATACCTATAGTTATTTAACTCAGGCAGTACAAGAAGGATTAGTTGAAGAAAATGATATAGATATAGCATTAAAACGCCTTATGTATGCGCGCTTTAAATTAGGAATGTTTGATGATGCTAACAATGTGCCTTTTTCTAAAAAACCGATGACGTTAGTTGGATCTACAGAGCATTTAAAACTCACCGAAGAAGCAGCTCAAAAATCATTAGTATTACTTAAAAATAAACAATTGCTGCCTTTAAAAGGTAACGAAAAAATAGCATTAATCGGCCCGAATGCAAATAACACCGCTATTTTATTAGGAAATTACAACGGCACACCTATCAAACCTATTACTCCTAAATACGCATTAGAAAAACGCCTAGGTAAAAATAAACTTACATATTCTGCAGGCTCAAGCATTACCGGTGAGGTTTATACACATTACCAACCTATTGAGGCAAAGCATTTTTTTCATCTAGATCATAATAATCAAATGCAGCCAGGGTTAATTGCCCAGTATTACCCAGCGAGTAATTTTGACCGTCAACCAGCTAAACGACAAATAGATAAAAATATCGATTTTAGCTGGGAACGCTCCCCTATCGACAACTCTATTGAGCAAGAATTTGCTGTTAAATGGGACGGAATAATTAAACCTGAGCAAACAGCACAATACTATTTTAAAGCCACCAATATAAGTTTTACACTTAATGGTAAAACTGTTAATGGCGCTATAACGCTTAATAAAAATGAAGAATATATATTAACTGCACAAGCTAAATTCAATCATTTTTGGCATAGCAACGTTATTAACCCAACAGCGAGTTTAGGCTGGTTAAAAAACCCTCAAAACCTTACTCAACAAGCGCTAGATAATGCCAATGAAGCGGATGTTATTGTATTTGTAGGCGGTATTAGTGCCAATCTTGAAGGTGAAGAAATGCCACTGCAAATTGAAGGATTTTCTCACGGAGATCGAACCAATATTAATTTACCTAAAAGCCAACTTAATTTACTTAAAAAGCTAAAGCAGACCGGTAAACCTATCGTACTTGTAAATATGAGCGGTAGTGCAATGGCATTAAATTGGGAGAACGAAAATATAGATGCCATTGTTCAGGGCTTCTATCCAGGTGAGGCAGCAGGAAGCGCGCTAGCTGGTTTACTTTACGGCGACTTTAGCCCATCAGGTAAATTGCCTATCACCTTTTATAAATCAGTTTCAGATTTACCTGACTTTAAGAACTACTCAATGCAAAACCGTACATACAAATATTATGAAGGTGAAGTACTTTACCCATTTGGTTACGGCTTAAGTTACGCAGACTTTAAATACAAAAACACACGTCATTCAATAAACGCAGACACTGGCGATTTAAACCTAACAACAATAATCGCTAACCAAAGCAGTTTTACAGCTGACGATGTTGTTCAAGTTTATATTTCTATGCCCGACGCGCCAATTAAAACACCTAATAAACAATTAGTGAGTTTTAAACACGTTACCCTTAAAAACAAAACGCAAAACGAGGTTGAATTCACAGTTCCTAAAAACCAACTCACTTATATCAATGAGCAAGGTAATGCCGTGGCTTACAAAGGACGCTTAATTGTTACGGTGGGCTCTGGGCAAGGTATTAAAATACCAAAAGATAAATTTACGGTGTCTAACATTGTTTTATAAAAATAATAAAAATCTAGGAATTAAAAAATGGAAAATACAGCAACAGATCCCACGCTCAGTGGTACATCTATTCAATTAAAGAGTATCGAAAATGAGAACTTACTACGTATATTTTTTATCGCGTGCGTAGCTGCGATTGGTGGGTTTTTATTTGGTTTTGATAGCGGTGTAATTAATGGCACAGTTGATGGACTTAAAGGTGCCTTTAACTCAGACAGCGTAGTAACCGGCTTTAATGTAGCAAGTATGCTGCTAGGCTGCGCTATTGGTGCATTAATAGCAGGTAAAAGCGCCGATCACTTTGGTCGAAAAAAGGTATTACTTGCAACTGCTGTTCTTTTTATTATCAGTGCCTGGGGTTCAGGCATTGCAGGGTCGTCGGGGGAATTTATAATTTATCGCTTAATTGGCGGCTTAGCGGTAGGTGCAGCTTCAATACTAACGCCCGCTTATATAAGTGAAATAGCCCCGGCACGTTTACGTGGTACGCTTACTTCTATTCAGCAAATTGCTATTATTTTAGGATTATTTTGCTCTTTTTTAAGTAACTATTCATTAGTACAAATATCAGGGAACTCAACCGAAGTACTTTGGTCAGGCTTTGATACGTGGCGATGGATGTTTTGGATAGAATTAGTCCCTGCAACTATTTTTTTGGTCACTTTATTTTTTATTCCAGAAAGCCCGCGTTATTTAGCAATGAAAAATAAACAACAAGCAGGAATGAAAATTCTATCGCAGTTATTCGGTGCTAAAAACGCCAAACCAATGTGGGAAGAAATAAGGCAGTCATTAGGTAATAGCGAAAAAACAAAGATAAGTAACTTATTTCAAGCACACTCATTCAAGCTAAAACCAGTCGTTTATATTGCAATTGGGCTTGCAACATTACAGCAACTAGTCGGTATTAACGTGGTATTTTATTATGGTGCTATATTATGGCAGGCTGTTGGTTTTTCAGAATCAGATGCGCTTTTAATCAATATTATTAGTGGCGTAATTAGCTTAGTTGCCTGCTTTATTACTTTATCGCTTATTGATAAATTAGGCCGAAAGCCATTTTTATTAATCGGTTCAATAGGCATGACCTTCTCACTCATTGGTTTGGTTGTCGCATTTTCTAACGGCACTATAGACCCTCAAGGACAATTACAACTTGGCGACTGGGGCTTTACTGCACTCGTACAGGCCAACTTATATGTATTCTTTTTTAACCTTTCATGGGGTCCTGTAATGTGGGTAATGCTCGGCGAGATATTTCCAAATAACATGAGAGGATTAGGCTTAGGGCTTGCAGGGCTTGCTCAATGGCTGGCTAACTTTTTAGTTACTATGACCTTTCCAATATTGCTAGCCGGTGGAGGGCTTGCACTCGCGTATTCGCTCTATGCTTTTTTTGCTTTTATATCGGTACTTTTTGTTATTTACTTAGTAACTGAAACCAAAGGAACGAAACTAGAAAACGTATAACTTTATCGTCCTAAATAGCTAAATTTAGGACGATAATTTTTTAGTGCCTACCCAACTAATCTATAACCTACCGCTGGCTCAGTTAAGATATGAATAGGGCTTGCAGGGTTTACCTCAAGCTTTTGTCTTAGTTGCGCTACATGTACACGAATATACTCAGGTCTATTAATGTATTGCTCCCCCCATACCTGACTTAAAATAGCATTATGAGTAAGCACTTTATCTTTATTTTGAAATAACATAAGCAAAATTTTATATTCTTTATTAGTGAGCTTTACATCGCTGCTGTTAAGCGTAACTGTGTGCTTATGCGGATCTATAATGATGTTACCGCATTGCAGTGCCAAACTGGGCTGTGTATTTACTCTTAGTAGCACACGCATTCTTGCCAGAAGTTCGTTTGCACTAAAAGGTTTGGTTATATAATCGTTTGCCCCATTATCAAGGGCTGTAACCTTTTCCACCTCGCCATCGCGAGCCGAAAGCACTAATATTGGTATTTGGCTCCATTGTCGTACTTCAAGTAACCAAGTCTGTCCATCCATATCAAGCAATCCCAAATCAAGTAACACTAAGTCAAAGCTTTGCTCACTCATTAATGAAAAACCATCAAGCCCTTTCGCACTAATTGATACGTTATAGCCACTGGCACCTAGTAATGTTTTTAAAAAACTTTGCAGTGCAGGTGAGTCTTCTAGCACCAATACATTAATCATTCTTTGCACTCCAGCTAAGTATTGCTGTGGCTACTTGGGTCAGCTCATCAATAGCTAATACAAATTCGCCTTGATGAAATTGAGCAACTACATCGCAAATTACGCTACCAAGCCCAACTCCTTCATCCGAACTGCTTGGATGAGTAACTATGAGATTGCTTACGGCTATTTTATAGTGTGTTATATTAGCAATTCGTTCAGTATTAAAGTCCACTGTCGCCACTCCATCACCGTAACGTGCCGCGTTTTCGAATATATTCGCAAGCGCGATTTCTAAAAGTGTTATATCACCTATACAACAAGTAGCTTTATCAAAGACTAACGCTAAGTTAAAACCGCTTAATTGCTGCTGCCTGCGTGCTTTAGCCTCAGTAACCAGTGTATGTACGTTGATAGCTTGCCATGCTAGCTGCTCTCCTATTTTATTTACCCGGCTAAGCTCCATCACTTTATTAAAATGCTGATTTAAGATTTCACTTTGCTCATAAATATTTTTTGCTTGTTCTGTAATTGATGCCTTACTTAGCTCAATATTTTCGTCAGCTAACATGCTTGATGAGCCCATAATAGTAGCCAAAGGCGTGCGTAGATCATGAGATAAACTACGCAGCAATGCGTTTTTAGCACGTTCTAACTCTGCTTGTACTTTCATCGATGCCGACTGGTTTCTAAGATTTGAGTTTTCGTGAACCTGAAACAACAAAGACAGTGCCGTGTCTATAAATGCACGGTTATCAGGACTAAGTTCGGCATCTGAAATAAAGCCGCCCCATTGTGTGTTTTGTTCGATATTGAAGTACTCTCCATTATCCATTGTATTATTGTTCCAACGAAGCGTAATACCTAGATGGTTTTTAATCGATGTTGTAAATACTTGGCGCTGAGCGTTTATATCATCAAGCCCATTAAGCGCCTTAGCTAACTCATATAAACATCGTGTATTACTGGCATGTAACTGGGTATCACGAACGTTTTTACTTAGCTCGCCCGCCAATTTGCTTATCATCAAGCCAACTATAAGCATGACAGTAAAAGTGACTAAGTATTCAATTTTTTCGATATGAAATGTAAAGTACGGCAGTACAAAAAACCAGTCGGTACATGCCACACTAACTAACGTTGTAATCCCCGCTAAGGCGGCATTTTGACGCACCGCAACCCATGCCACCCAAAGTAATTGCAACATCACAATGTCGGTGGTCGTTAGCCACTCTCGAACTGGAAAAATAGCCAGCACAATAAAAATAGGCGCAATTGTTGTTAATAAAAGCGGCTTAAGCCATTTATTAATACCCATTTGTGCACTCCCATAAAATTCTCTTTTTATAGGTTACTGCTTTTTAATACGTTGTGTATAAAGTTTTTATAAAGATTTTTGGCTGTAGTGTTAAATGTTTATAAAGCTTAATTGATATGGGGTGACTCTTTTTTAAAATTCCATAGTCTTTGCTATGTAGTATTTTTTAAATAGGAACGCACATGGCACAGTTTGCAGTAATTGGATTAGGTAGTTTTGGTGTTACCGCCTCGCTTGAGCTTGCTAATCAGGGGCATCACGTTTGCGCAGCCGATATAAGCGAAAGCACCATTAACACGTTTGCTAATCAGTTAAATTACACTGTCATTTTAGATGCTAGTGATGAAACACAGCTTGCTCGACTCGACTTAACCAGCTGCCAAGCTGTATTAGTTGCAATTGGTGAAAATATAGAAGCGAGTATTTTATGCGTGCTGCATTTAAAAAACCTTGGTGTTAAACAAATATGGGTTAAGGCGTGCTCTAAAAGTCACCATCAAATTTTAAGTAAACTTGGCGTATCCCGTATTATTCACCCCGAAGAAGAAATGGGTATCAGAGTAGCACATGCACTTAACTACCCTATGGTTAACCAGTACTTTGCGCTTACACAATCTACATTTATTGTTGAGCTTGCCATAGATTTACATTTATCAGGGCGCAATATTGGCTGGCTTTTAAAAGACCGTAACTCAGATATAAAACCGCTCACCTTACGCCGAGATGATAATTTTAATACAGACCTAACACTCGACACCGAGTTACGCCATGGTGATAGCCTTGTATTACTGGGCTCTAAACATTACCTAACAAAACTCACCAAACGGTTTAAAGCTTTATGATCAACTGGCAAGCACACGTACTTCCAAAGCAATTTAATCGCCGTTTAAAAAATTTGAAAAGGCCTGTTAACCCCCCTTTAATTTTAACTGCTGGTTTTTTTGTTCTCATTATTTTAGGCACTTGCTTATTACTATTACCTTTTGCAAGTGTTGAATCGCTTAGCTTTATTCAAGCTTTTTTTACTGCATCCTCTGCGGTTACAGTTACAGGCTTAGTTGTTATTGATACAGGCACTGCGCTAACCACATTTGGGCAATGTGTTGTTATGGTACTTATTCAAATTGGAGGAATCGGCTTTATGACCGTGGCCGTTATTTCATTTTTAAGTATTGGTAAAAACTTAGGATTAAAACAACGTTTACTTGCAAGCCAAGCATTCGATACAAGCGATTTAAATGGAGTGATCCATGTAGCTAGATGTGTAATAACTTACTCGCTAATAATTCAGACTATAGCATTTTGCTTACTTTTTATTAGCTGGGTAGATGACTATGGTATTGCGGGTAGCGCCTATCAAAGTCTATTTTATACTATTTCGGCTTTTAACAATGCCGGGTTTGCACTCGATAGTAATAGCTTAATGGCTTTTAAAAGTGATGTATCTGTTAATCTTATTATCAGTGCATTATTTATAATCGGTGGCTTAGGGTTTACCGTTTTAATAGATATATATCAACAACGTCGCTGGCATAAATTAGCAACTAATACACGTATTGTATTAATTGCAAGTGCTGTAATTAATTGCTGTGCATTTTTGCTTATTTTTTTATTTGAATATTCAAATCCAGCCACACTTGCCAACCTACCTATTAACGAGCAAGTAATTGCTGCTTGGTTTCAAGCAGTTACACCACGTACTGCAGGCTTTAATACTTTACCTATTAGCCAGCTCAGTTCCGACTCGACATTGCTTACATTGTTATTAATGGTAATAGGTGGCGGTTCGGTAAGTACAGCAAGCGGCATTAAAATAGGAACTTTTGTTATTTTACTACTTGCTATGTATAGCTATTTACGCCAAAAACCACAGGTAACCATATTTAACAGAGAGCTAAGCGACAAACTTGTGATAAAAGCATTGAGTGTTGTAATTTTATACTTATTTACGGCTTTTTTAAGCATCATGATTATGAGTAAAATCGAGCAAGCGTCTCTTTTAGATATTACTTTTGAAGTAATTTCGGCATTGAGCACTGTAGGGCTATCTCGTGATTTTACTAGTAATTTAAGTATGCCAAGCCAGCTAATAATAATTTTACTTATGCTGATTGGCAGAGTAGGTCCACTGACATTTGCTTATTGTTTTGCAAAACCTAAATTACAACCTCTTAAATTTGCTAAAACAACCATACAAATAGGGTAACTATTATTAAGGCCACTTAGCCAGCATAATTTATGTAAGGTTTTTGGCAGTGTAAGCAAGGAAATTAGCGACTCCTAAATACGGCTTTATCAATTGAGAGACTTTTATAGAAAAAAACAAAGGTAACTATAACCTCACTTTATTATTGCAGATATGAAAATTAATAAAATAAGCGCCAAAACCATTACAATAGTTTTGGCGCTTATTAAAGGGGTAATATTTATCCTTTCATTTGTTCAAGCTCTTTGCCTTTGGTTTCGCGTAAAAACTTAAATACAAATATGACTGAAACAAACGCACAAAATGCGTAAAAACCATAAGCCCCAGCTAAACCAATGCCTGTGAGCATAACAGGGAACGACCAGGTAATTAAAAAGTTAGCTATCCACTGGGCAAAGCCGGTAACTGCAAGGCCAGAGCCGCGAATTTGGTTAGGGAACATTTCGCCTAACATAACCCACATTACAGGGCCCCACGATAAGTTAAAAAAGAAAACATACGCATTAGCGGCTATTAAAGCAACTATGCCCTGCTCTCCTAGTTCTAAGTTACCTGTTGAGCCAATATCTGCGTTTAAAAAGGCATAAACAATAACAGAAAGCGTAACCGTCATACCAATTGAGCCGGTTAACAAAAAAGGTTTTCTGCCAATTTTGTCTATAAAATACATGGTAATAAACACTGCTAAAATACTTACAAAGCCGCTTATTATATTAATAAGTAACGCGTCAGATTCAGTAAAACCGGCTGCTTGCCAAAGTACCGCGCCGTAGTAAAAAACAACGTTAATGCCGACTAATTGCTGAAATGTAGCTAAGCCAATTCCTATCCAAACAATGGGGCGTAAACGTTTTTTAGGTTTATCAATAAGATCAGATAATTTAGGTTGGTGTTTATCGCCAGCAAGAGACTCTGCTATTTCATTTAATTTCAGAGAGGCAGTTTCAGCACCATATAATGACGATAAAACACGTGCAGCAGCGTCTTTTTTACCAGCCATAATTAAGTATCGAGGGCTTTCAGGGATAAAAAATAAAGCGATTAAAAACAAGCATGCAGGTAATAATTCAACCCAAAACATCCAACGCCATGTTTCAAAGTCGAGCCAAAATAAAGCCGTAGAACCGCCAGCCGTATTTGCTAAAAAATAGTTACTCACAAATGCGCTAAACAAACCAAATATAATAGCCACTTGTTGAAGTGTAGAGAGCGTGCCTCTGTATCGTGCGGGGGCAATTTCGCTAATATAAGCTGGGGTCATAACCGATGCAGCCCCTACAGCTAAGCCGCCTAAAATGCGATAAATCACAAATTCAAACGATGTGACTGAAACACCCGAGCCCCAAGCACTTATAATAAATAAAGCAGCGGCAAAAAGTAAAATTGGACGCCGACCAAATTTATCAGCCAATCGACCTGCGCAAAACGCACCAATGGCACAACCAATTAGCATGCTCGATACGTTAAATCCCGTACCCGCACTACTGGAGCCAAACGCCGTTTGTAATCCATCAACAGTGCCGTTAATTACGCCGCTGTCAAAACCAAATAAAAAACCGCCAATGGTCGCAACAAAGCAAACCAGTACGATTAAAAGTACATTTTCTTTCTCGTTCATAAGTATCCATATTGTGTGTTGTTGTTATTTTATATAGATTTTGAAGCTCAAAAGGGTGTGCTTATTTAGTTGTTTTTATTGGTTGAGCTTGATTCTCTTTCTATTAATTCAAAATCTAAAATATGTCTTAAGTCTAAGCTTTTTACATTGCTTAAATCGTTATACTGACCCGATGCAAGTAAAGTAATCGCAAGCTCAGCCATTTCATTAATGGGCTGTTTTACCGTAGAAATATTTGGCCAAACTATGGTTGCAAGTTGCGTGTCATCAAAGCCAACAACCGACAGTTCGCTTGGAATATTAATACCTTGTTTTTGAGCTATTGAGATTACAGCGGCTGCCATATCATCGTTAGCTGCAAAAATAGCCGTTGGTTTATCATCAAGCGAAAGCAATTTTATTGCCGCTTCCATACCCGATTGATAGGTAAAACTGCCCTGCTCTATATACTCAGGTGGCGTTATTATTTTATTAGAGCGCAGCGCATCTAAATAACCTTGGTAACGCAAACGACTTACACCTTGTTTGGTGTCACCAATAATATGTGCAATTTTGCTATGCCCTTGATTTATTAAATGCTCTGTAACATCAAACGCTGCTTGGTAATCGTCCATGCATATATAAGGGGAGCGATTTAATTTTGTATCTGGCGTTATTCTTACAAATGGCACTTGTGCTTTAGTAAGCACATCTAAAACCTGTTCGTTGTCGCACATAGGTGGCAGTAAAATCATGCCATCAACCTGTGTAACATCAATAAGTTGCTTTACCGATTCAATTGTTTTGTCAATATCGGTATGCGCTTCGTCAACAACAAGGTGGTAGCCCAATGCGCGGCATTTTTTAAGCGCTGCCAATAAAAATTGGCTTATGTAAGAGTCACTTGGGTTATCGTATAAAAGCCCTAAAAAGAATGACTTAGTACTAGCAAGGCGCCTAGCAGACACATTTGGCCTGTAATTTAATTGCTCAACAACAGTCATTACTTTTTCGCGGGTTTTGTCGCTTACTTTTTTGTCTTGGTTGAGCACGCGCGAAACTGTCATCATTGATACACCAGCCTGCTCGGCTACATCTTGTATTCTTGCTCTTTTAGGATCGGCCATTACTGTTATTACCTACTCACAATCAGTGGATTGTTATAATTAACTTTCTTAGTTTTCATTATACATAATTGTAAAGCTTGATATTGTTTACAGCGCGTTTTAAATGATTACTTATTGACAAAGTCTTATACTACACTGAAAATGTTAGCGCTAACAACAAATTTATAATATTCACACCCAATAATATAAAAAACTTAAAAAGGCCTATATTATGAGCATGCTGCAAAACCCAATTCTAAGAGGCTTTAACCCAGACCCAAACATTGTCAGAGTTAATAACGACTACTACATAGCCACTTCAACATTTGAATGGTTTGGCGGTGTGCAAATTCACCACTCTACCGATTTAGTAAATTGGCGAGTTATAGGCCAAGCACTTAACACCGTAGAGCAACTCGATATGCGAGGAGTGCCCGACTCTTGCGGCGTATGGGCACCGCAACTTAGTTACAACAATGGCCGTTTTTATTTGGTATATACCAATGTAAAAAGCTTTGATGGCCCTTACAAAGACACACCAAACTATTTTGTATCAACCACTGATATTACCGGTAACTGGTCACAAGCGACTTACTTAAACTCTAGCGGTTTTGATCCGTCTATTTTTCACGATGATGACGATAAAAGCTATTTGTTAAACATGCTGGTTGATCACCGTAATAACGCACTATTTGGTGGTATAGTAATGCAAGAGCTTTGCCTAAAAACCAATAAATTAATAGGCGATGTTAAACCTATATTTTCAGGCACAGAACTTGGTTGCACTGAAGGCCCGCATATTTTAAAACGCGGCGATTACTACTATTTAATTACCGCTGAAGGTGGCACTGGGTATGAACACTGCATTAGTGTAGCGCGTGCTAAAAACGTATTTGGCCCTTACCAAGTACACCCGCACAACCCCGTTATTACAGCAGCCCACGAGCCGAGTAATACGCTACAAAAATGTGGCCATGGAGATTTTTTTCAAACACAAACCGGTGATTGGTACACGGTATTTTTAACATCTAGACCACTGACTGAGCGTGGCCGCTGCATTACAGGGCGTGAAACAGGGATTGAGCAAATAATCTGGAAAGAAGATGGCTGGCCTTATGCCAAACACACAAATAAAGCCCCGAGAATACACGTACCCGTTGAGGGTTTAACACTAAACCCACAGCCGCAACCCACAACACATATTGATTTTAGTAAAGATGATCTGACTGTTGATTTTCAGTCATTGCGCATACCTATGTGCAAAAATTGGGTCTATAAAAATACTCAAAAAGCATCGCTCACCCTAGTGGGAAAAGAGTCTTTAAGCTCATTGCATCAGCAAAGTTTTATTGCCAGGCGTGTACAGGCTCATCATACTGTTAGCAGCACATGCGTTGATTTTGCGCCGAGCAGTTTTCAGCAAATGGCGGGGCTAGTATGTTATTACAACACCGCTCATTACTACTATTTGCATATAAGCGGCGGCGATGTAGGCGATGAAACCACACCACGTTATTTAAATATAATAAGCTGCGATAAATACCAAACAAGTACGCCTGTTGCACCGCTTTTGCTTAAAACAAACAAACCTGTTCACTTAAAAGCTGATTTTAGTGGCGCTCAGCTGCAGTTTTACTACGCCACCGAGGAAAACTGCTGGATAAAGTTTGGTCCAGTGCTCGATGGCAGTATTTTATCTGATGATTACGTGCAGCAATCACCGCAAGGGTATCGCCCGTGTTTTACCGGCGCTTTTGTTGGTATGGCGTGCCAAGACTTATCGGGGAGAAATAAAGAAGCTCACTTTTCATTTTTTAATTATGACGAACCTAGCGACGAATAAATCGCCGCCAGTAAAGTTTATTAGTTGATTGAAAGCTTTTTGAAACTGCTTTAAAGCTCATTCAAAACTCTTTTAAAACAGGGCTTTAATACGCTCCATTTGTGATTGTAAAAGTAAACTTTGAGAGTGGCTCATAATGTCACTCTCTCGTTTGTTTTCGCTCAGTAAGCGCCCTACTTCTTGCACTTCAAAGCTATAACCTTGTGACTGCCTGCCATCTTCAAAATGCTCAATTAAGTCATCAAGCTCATACAAAGAGCACTCATAAGCCCTGAATGCATCGGGTATTTTTATATAGCCTTTGTCGCCAATAATATACGCGCCATTCCCTAACCGGCATTGAAATGACGTTGCTAAGCTCACCATTACATCACCACAATTAGCAGTAATAAGTACATCGTCTTCCACGCCTTTGTAGCGAATATTTGCTCTTACGTATAAGTTTTCAAGGTCGTTATTTAAAAAGTAATTGGCAATGGCAAGCGGATAAATTCCCATATCGAGTAAACAACCGCCCGCTAAATCTGGGTTGTATTCACGCCCATCGGGATTAAAAGGCACAGGGTAGCCAAAGTCAGCTTTAACATGTTTAATAGTGCCAATTCGCCCTTGCTCTACCCATTGTTTTGCTTTTTGTATTGCAGGTAAAAAGTACGTCCACATGGCTTCCATTAAAAATACGTCGTGCTTTTTAGCCAGTAAAGACAACTGCTTACACTCTTCAGCCGAAACCGTAATGGGCTTTTCGCACAATACATGCTTACCTGCTTTAATAGCATCGCTGGCATTTTTAAAGTGAAAGTTATGCGGGGTCGCAATATAAACTACATCAACGTTTTTATCGTCAAATAATGCCTGATACCCTTCGTAAGCATTGGCCGCACCATACTTGCTCGCAAAAGCGGTTGCATCATCTCCATTTCTTGCTGCAACTGCGTACACAACACCATTATTTGTATGTGCTAAGTCTTCACAAAATTGTGCAGCAATTCGGCCACAACCAACAATACCCCAGTTTATTTTTTTCATAGTGTTTCCTTATGATCTTAAAAAGAAATTTAAGTGAACTCCAACAACCAAGCAATAAACTTGCAAATTAATTGTTAAACATAGTTTAAAACTAGCTTGACTTAACAATATCAAATCATTAATGTTAGCGCTAACATTAAAACAACATTAAGTATCACATTCATGTTCCTTGGTATCGATTTAGGCACTTCAGGTGTAAAAGTAATTATTTTAGACGAGCAAGACCAATTGCTTGCTCAAGCAAGTGGGTCTTTAAGCGTTTCACGCCCAGCCCCCCTTTTTTCTGAGCAAAACCCTACAGATTGGTGGCTTGCTACCTGTAGTGCAATCGAGGAGCTTAAAAATACTCACCCTGCATTACTAAAATCGGTAAAGGCTGTGGGCCTTTCTGGGCAAATGCATGGCGCTACGCTGCTTGATAAAAACAATAACATTATTCGCCCAGCCATTTTATGGAACGACGGGCGCAGTGCAGCACAATGTGTAGAGCTTGAAAAACGCGAACCAAATTCTCGTAATATAACCGGCAACATAGCAATGCCTGGTTTTACTGCGCCTAAATTGGTGTGGTTAAAAGAGTTTGAACCAGAAAACTTTGCAAAAGTAGCCAAAGTATTACTACCAAAAGACTACCTACGCTTTTTAATGACCGGCGATTTTGCATCAGACATGTCTGACTCTGCAGGCACACTGTGGCTAGACGTAGAAAAAAGAGCATGGTCTCAAAAAATGCTCAGCGCTTGCGACTTAACAGAGCAGCACATGCCTACCCTTTTTGAGGGAACACAAATTACTGGCAAATTAACAGCCCAAGTTGCTGCTAAATGGGGAATGGAGCAAGTACCTGTTGTTGCAGGCGGTGGCGATAATGCCGCAGGCGCTGCAGGTGTTGGCGTTGTAAAACCAAAGCAAGCATTTTTATCGTTAGGTACTTCGGGTGTTTACTTTGTTGCCAACGAAAAATACCTGCCTAACCCAGAAGGTGCAGTACATACTTTTTGTCATTGTATTGAAAACACCTGGCACCAAATGTCAGTGGTGTTAAGCGCAGCAAGCTGTTTAACCTGGGTGACTCAATTAACCGGTTTTGAAAACGAAAGCGCATTGCTTGAACAAGTAAGTAAATCCGACTTTAGCAAACCAAGCTCAGTGATATTTTTGCCTTATTTAACCGGTGAGCGCACGCCGCACAATAACCCCAACGCAAAAGGCGTTTTTTTTGGTTTAGACAGCGACACCGATGCAGCAACCCTTGGCCGTGCAGTACTCGAGGGCGTTGCCTTTGCTTTTGCCGATGGCCAACAAGTACTGCTTGATGCTGGCGCACAAATTGACGATGTAACCGTTATTGGTGGTGGCGCTAAAAGCTCACTGTGGGGAGAAATCCTCGCAAGTGTACTTAATCGCCCTCTAATTTACCGAGAAGGATCAGAAGTTGGCCCTGCATTTGGCGCAGCACGATTGGCCAGAGTAGCCACAGAGCAATGCCCAGCACAACAGGTATGTGTTAACGGTAAAGTTACGCAAACCATTGAACCAAATCCAGTTATGCAAGATTTTTACGCACAGCAATACACAACATACAAAGCACTTTATCAAAGTGTAAAAACATACTTTTAAAACACTATTATAAAATTAATGGAGCACATTATGAGCGAACAATTTTTCACAAACGTTGAAAAAATCAAATTTGAGGGTGAAAACTCTAAAAACCCATTTGCATTTCGTTACTACGACGAAAACCAAGTAGTGCTTGGCAAAACAATGAAAGAACATTTACGTTTTGCAGCCTGTTACTGGCATAACTTTTGTTCTACAGGGTTTGATATTTTTGGTGAAGGTACGTTTGACCGCCCCTGGATCCAACCTGTAGGCAACCAATTAGAACTTGCTGAACAAAAAGTAAAAGTAGCTTTTGAGTTTTTCGAAAAACTAGGCGTACCTTACTTTTGTTTTCATGATGTTGATATTGCCCCTGAAGGCAAAACACTACAAGAAAGCCACGATAACGTAACGCACATAGCTAACATTATCGAAAAAGAAATGCAGCGCACAGGCGTAAAACTACTGTGGGGTACTGCTAACTTGTTCTCAAACAAACGTTTTTGTGCCGGTGGTGCAACAAACCCTAATCCTAATACGTATGCATATGCAGCAGCGCAAGTTAAACATGCAATGGAAATTACGCATCGTTTAGGCGGCGAAAACTACGTACTTTGGGGTGGTCGTGAAGGTTACGACACACTACTAAATACAGACCTTGCGCAAGAAAGCGAGCAGTACGCACGCTTTTTGAAAATGGTTGTAGAGCACAAGAAAAAAATTGGTTTTAAAGGCACATTATTAATTGAGCCAAAACCACAAGAGCCAACTAAGCACCAGTACGATTACGATACAGCAACGGTTGCAGGCTTTTTACACAAGCACGGCTTACAAGACGAAATTAAAGTAAACATTGAAGCAAACCACGCAACACTTGCAGGTCATAGCTTCCACCACGAAATTGCCGTTGCTTGCGCTGAAGGTATTATGGGTAGTATTGATGCTAACCGTGGTGATATGCAAAACGGATGGGATACAGATCAATTCCCTAACGATGTAGCTGAGTGCACACTTGTCGTTTACGAAATTTTAAAGAATGGCGGTTTTACAACCGGTGGCTTCAACTTTGATACTAAACTTCGTCGTCAATCGTGTGAGCGTGATGATTTATTCATCGGTCACATTGGTGGTATGGATACGATGGCAAAAGCATTACTCAATGCAGCAGCAATGATTGAAGGCGGCGAGCTGACTGATTTTGTTGAAAAACGTTACGCTGGTTGGAAAGAAGACCTAGGCCAAAGCATTTTAAAAGGTGAACAATCACTTGAGAGCCTTGCTGCGTTAGTACACGAAAACAACATCGATCCTAAGCAAGTTTCGGGCCGACAAGAGCTGCTTGAGAATATTGTTAACCGCTACGTATAAGGACATCGCCTCGGTTTTAAAGCCGAGGCGTACATCATTATGAACTTGTTAGAACAACTCAAAAAAGTAACCACGGTCGTTGCCGACAGTGGCGATGTAGAGTCAATCAAGGCCCTACAACCGGTTGATGCAACAACCAACCCCTCATTAATTTTACAAGCTGCAAAATTACCTCAATATAAACATTTAATTGAAGACGCTATACAAAAAGCAGGAAGCGACGTTGATGCTGTTTGCGACCAACTTATTGTTAACTTTGGCTGTGAAATACTAAAAGTAATACCTGGGCGTATATCGAGCGAAGTAGATGCGCGTTTGTCGTTTGATACCCCAGCAAGTATTGCCAAAGGGCGTAAGCTTATTTCACTTTACGAGCAAGCGGGTATTTCAAAAGACCGCGTACTTATTAAACTCGCTTCTACATGGGAAGGCATTAAAGCCGCCGAACAATTAGAAAAAGAAGGCATTAAGTGTAATCTAACACTGCTTTTTTCGATGGCTCAAGCCATTGCGTGCGCACAAGCTAACGTAACGCTTATATCTCCGTTTGTTGGTCGTATTCTTGATTGGTACAAAGCCCGCGATAATAAAGAATACACCCCAAGCGAAGATCCTGGTGTGCAGTCGGTTACAGGTATTTATCAGTACTATAAAAAGTACGATTATAAAACCGTGGTAATGGGCGCAAGCTTTAGAAACATTCAGGAAATAATCGAACTTGCTGGCTGCGATTTACTGACTATCTCGCCATCATTACTCAATGATTTACAAAGCCAAGAAGGTGAACTGGTTACAAAGCTTAACGCTGCAAACATTGCCAAAGCACCGCAAAGCGACATAACCCCACTCACCCACGAGCAATTTTTATGGCAGCACAACGAAGATCCAATGGCCAGCGAAAAGCTCGGTGAAGGTATTCGTAACTTTGCCAAAGATCAGCGTATTTTGGCTAAATTGGTTGAAGACTTACTAAACTAATTTCCCTCAAGCCTGCCACATAACGTGCGGGCTTTTTTAATTTTATTTGAGGTAATACATGACTCAACTTTCTTCTCGTGCGCCTTTTGCTAATGCCATTCGCGCACTCAGTATGGATGCGGTACAGCAAGCAAACTCAGGGCATCCGGGCGCACCTATGGGTATGGCCGATATAGCCGAAGTACTGTGGAACGATTTTTTAAACCACAATCCAACCGATCCAAATTGGCCAAACCGAGACCGCTTTGTACTTAGTAACGGTCACGGCTCTATGCTTATTTATTCTTTATTGCATTTAAGCGGGTACGAGTTACCACTTAGTGAGCTTAAACAATTTAGGCAAATGCATTCAAAAACCCCAGGTCACCCTGAATACGGCTATACCCCAGGTGTTGAAACAACCACAGGTCCGCTTGGCGCAGGTTTATCAAATGCCGTAGGCATGGCCATTGCCGAAAAAGCCCTAGCAGCACAATTTAACAAAGAGAGTTTTGATATTGTTGATCATTACACTTACTGTTTTATGGGCGATGGCTGTTTAATGGAAGGCATATCGCACGAAGCATGTTCGCTTGCAGGCACATTAGGCCTGGGTAAACTTATTGCTTTTTGGGATGATAACGGCATATCTATCGACGGACACGTTGAGGGCTGGTTTACCGACGACACCGCTAAACGCTTTGAAGCGTACGGTTGGCATGTAATAAAAGATATAGACGGTCACGACCCAGAACAAATTGCCAACGCCATTGCACAAGCAAAACAAGTGAGCGATAAACCTACTCTACTTTGTTGTAAAACCGTGATTGGTTTTGGCTCGCCAAATAAATCAGGCTCGCACGACTGCCATGGCTCGCCATTAGGTAATGACGAAATAACTGCGGCGCGCAAATTTTTAAACCTACCAAATGAAGCATTTAGTATCAGTGATGATATTTACGCCCATTGGGACGCTAAACAAAGCGGTGATAAAAAACAAAAACAATGGCAGCAACTGTTTAGCGACTACACCAAAAGCCACCCAGAGCTTGGCAAAGAATTTGAGCGACGCGTAATTAAACGCACCCTTCCTGACAACTTCGAAGCTATTGCAAACAACTATATTGCACAGTGCAACAATGACGCCGCTAATATTGCCAGCCGAAAAGCCTCGCAAAACACCATTGAAGCCTTTGCCCCGCATTTACCAGAGTTACTGGGTGGCTCTGCCGATTTAGCCGGTTCTAACTTAACGCTGTGGTCTGGCTCTAAAGGCATAAGCGCAGATGACGCCAGCGGTAATTACCTGTTTTATGGCGTGCGCGAGTTTGGTATGAGCGGCATTATGAATGGCATATCACTGCACAGTGGTTTTATTAATTACGGTGCTACATTTTTAATGTTTATGGAATACGCCCGTAACGCAGTAAGAATGTCGGCACTTATGGGTATTCAAAATATATTTGTGTATACCCACGACTCTATTGGCCAAGGTGAAGACGGTCCAACTCACCAACCTATTGAGCAACTAGCCAACCTACGTATGACGCCAAACCTAGTCACATGGCGCCCATGTGACGCAGTAGAAACTGCAGTGTCGTGGAAAAACGCGATACAAAATCAGCAGCAACCTACGGCGCTTATTTTTAGTCGCCAAGGGCTCAACCACCAGCCACGTACCGCTCAGCAAATTAGCGACATAGAAAAAGGCGGCTATATTCTTAGCGAAAGCAATAAAGCGCCTGAGCTTATTTTAATAGCAACGGGGTCTGAAGTTGATTTAGCAATGCAAGCCGCAAAAGAGCTGACAGCACAATGCGTTGCAGTGCGTGTGGTATCAATGCCAAGCACCACATTGTTTGATCTACAATCAGACGATTACAAGCAAAGTGTATTGCCAAACTCGGTAGCAAACCGTATTGCGATTGAAACATCACACCAAGATTACTGGCTTAAATATGTTGGCTTACAAGGCAAAGTAATTGGTATGAGCACTTTTGGTGAGTCGGCGCCAGGTAACGTGTTATTAGAGCATTTTGGCTTTACCACCAAAAATGTAGTGAGCACCGCGCAAGCGTTAATTAAAGCGAACGCTTAATATTTAGTACGCGTAATGCGCTAAATAATCCAAACTTTATCCAATTAATGCGCTAAGCCTTTCAAAGCTCGGCGCATTTTTATAATTAACTAACAAAGGTGAACTATGAAATATTTACTATTAATTATACTTTTTAGTGCAAGTACTAGTTTTAACGCATGGGCAAGTGACGAGCAAAATGATGAACTAATGCTAACGATTTTTTTAAAGCACGACCAATCAAAAAACCTCTCTGAAATAAAAGAAATACTCAACAACGCTAACTTTTACAAACACTTCCCACCAGAGGGCGCAACGATAGAATCTTGGAAAGTAATGATGGGTATAGGGCAAGTAGTTACCTTGCGCTTTCCGGCAGCGTTATTACCAAAAGTAAATTTATCGATTGAACGTTATGGCTGGAAAGCCTACAGCACTGAGTTTTATCCAACATACGATCTGTACCCAATCGTAAAAGAAGAAATTAAAAAAGCCAGAACGAACAATTAAAAGAGTAACCAACATGACAACTTCAATTGTTCAATACACACTAAGTAATGAAGCAAACGACACTATTTCTATTATTAACTACGGTGCCCGGCTTACCAGCTGGATTACCCATGTTGATAATAAAAAACGAAATATTATACTTGGCTATTCTAATATTAATGACTATTTAAACGACACGTTTTACTTAGGCGCTGTAGCCGGCCCTTATGCAAACAGGCTAAATAACGCCCAAATAAACATTGATGATAAAACCTATGTACTTAATAAAAACGAAGGCGTAAACCAACTTCACGGCGGCCAAAAAGCATTAAGCGACTTATTTTGGCAGCTCGATTATCATCAAAAAAATGCATTAAGTTTAAGTATTACCCTGCCTGATGGTTACAACGGCTACCCCGGTAAAACTATATTTAACGTGCTGTATACCTTTACCACTAACAGTAAAAACCAAAGTAATCTTGATATTAAATTTACGATTACCAGTAATAAAAAAACCATTGCAGGGCCAACAGCACACCCATATTTTAATTTAAATGGCATTACTAACAGCGCACAAGGGCATACATTAAAACTGGCCGCCGCGCATTATACCCCCGTAGATACAAACGCCATTCCCACAGGTTTAATAGCCCCTGTAGCAAATACCACTTTTGACTACACAAACGCGCGGGTGCTTAATAAAACCGATAAACTCGATCATAACTTTGTTACCGAGCAAGTACTTAATCTGCAAGCCAATAAGCAACACGCAGAGCTTACTAGCGCCGATGAAAAAGTAATGCTGAGTGTGCTTTCTAACTACCCTGCTATTCAGGTATATACAGGGCAGCATTTAAAAAGCCCGTTTAACCAATTTGACGGTATTTGCCTAGAGCCGCAATTTTGCCCTGACAGCCCTAATAACCCACACTTCCCATTTAGCTATTTAACCCCTCAAGTGCCTTTGCAAACGCATATTAGTTACTGCTTAACTAAAACCAATAAAAAATAGCTATTTTATAAACCAAAAAAGGATCGCTATTAAGCGATCCTTTGCGGGAGGTTAAATGTTTAGTGCGATTATAAATCGCTTACAAAGCTTTTAAGTTTTAGCTCACGGTCAATTAATAATGGGTAATCGGTGCGCCCTTGCATTGGCCAATCGTTGCGCCAAGTGCGTGCATCGCTTATGCCCCAAAAAGTAACGCGGCTTACTTTGTCGTCATGTTTTTTAAGTATGTCGAACACGGCTTTATAGCGCTCGCCTAACTGGGTGTTTACTTCACTAGGCAAACCATTCGGGTATGGGTTAAATCGCTCTTGCAGCGCAATATCTAACGAAATATCAGCCCCTTGTTCTTCACCTTCAGGGAATGGCAATACCGAAATATCAAGCTCGGTTATCATCACATCAATACCTGTGGCAGCGTATGCCACAATAGAGTCTTCCATTAACGAAAGCTCTGGGTTATCAAGGGAATAATGCGCTTGCATACCAATTCCATCAATTTGAATACCTTTATTTTGCAAGTTTTTAATAAGCGCAATTGCACCAGCTCTTTTTTCTGACTTAAACAAGTTATAGTCGTTGTAATATAACTTGGCATTAGGCGCTGCCTGCTTAGCGTATTTAAACGCATATTCTATAAAGTCGTCACCAATAATGGTGCTCCATTTAGATTCACGCAGTGTGCCGTCTTCGTTAAGTGCTTCGTTTACCACGTCCCATGCAAAAATACGGTTTTTATAGCGCCCTGCAACTGCATTAATATGGTTTTGCATACGCTTAAGTAATGCATCGCGGGTTAGCGGCTCGCCTTGTTCGTCTTCAAAAACCCAGTCAGGCGTTTGCGAATGCCACACTAATGTGTGCCCAACTAATTCTTGGTTGTTCTCTTGTGCGTACTGAACTAACGCATCAGCGGCTTCAAAATCGTAGGTTTCAAGCTCTGGGTGTATACGCTCCCACTTCATTGAGTTCTCTGGCGTAAAGGTATTAAATTGCGTTTTAGCCACATTTAAATCTTCAGGCAAAGCCCCTAATATTTGGTCGCGGCTAATCGCTGTGCCAATTTTAAAGTGCTCTTTAAATTGCGCTTTAAGCGTTAATTGCTCCGGCGCTTTTAATGTTGGTTTGCTTTGCTCTGCTGAGCTATTACAGCCAAGTGCAAGGCTCGACATTCCTAATAAAATAGCAATTGTAAGTTTATTTTTATGCATGATGTACCTGTTGTGTGTTTTTAGTGTGCAACGTAAACTTAACACCATATAGTCTTTTTGACAACAACGTTTTATTAAAATAGACTGAACAAAAATAACACAGTACATATTCCTTAATCACACACTTTACTAGCAACAAAATTAGCAAGGATACACATGAAAAAAATAACAATAAAACGGCTTCTGTTAATTAGCGCATTTTTCGCCTCATTTATATTCAGCGCCCTAATTCGAGCAGATCAAACCAGCACTCACGTGCCTATTTGGCATAAATTAAGCTTAACCCTTGAAGGCCCGCACACCAGCGAGCTTGCCACGCCTAACCCTTTTACCGATTACCGCTTAGACGCCACATTTACCAGCCCCACTAATAAGCAATATACAGTACCTGGATATTATGCAGCCGATGCAAACACTGCTCAAACACATGCAACAGCAGGCAACAAATGGCAGGTTTTGTTTTCGCCCAACGAGCTTGGCAAATGGCGCTATACACTCTCATTTGTTAAAGGCCGTAATATCGCAAGCGTGCCATTAAATACTGTTACAAATGAGCAACCAGCCGGATTTTTTGATAAACAAACAGGCGAGTTTAATGTTACCGCCGCCACTAAGTCATCCAGCAGTAAAGACTTTAAAAGCAAAGGTAAGCTTGAATACGTTAATAAACCTTATTTGCAGTTTAATGGCTCAAAAGAGTACTTTTTAAAAGCCGGTGCTAACAGCCCCGAAGTGCTGCTTGGCTTTTCAGGGTTTGATGCCACTCCCACAAAGCGTAACTACCAAGCGCATATAAAGCATTGGCAAAATAGCGACCCTACATGGCAAACAACCAATACAGAGACTGATAACAGTACTCATCAATCCTCTAAAGGCATTATTGGGCTAATAAATTATTTAGCGTCGCTTAACATTAACGCGTATTACTTTTTAACCATGAACGCCTACGGCGATGGCGACCAAGTTTGGCCATGGCTTAGCAAAACCCAAACCACACGCTACGATGTATCTAAATTAGCTCAGTGGGATATTGTATTTAGCCACATGCAGCAAAAAGGCATAATGACTCACTTTGTAATGAGCGAAACCGAAAACGAATCACTGTTTGAATGGAACGAAAGCCAGCTTAAAAACGACTTTGCTGTTAGTCGTAAAATTTACTATCGCGAGTTATTTGCCCGCTTTGGCTATCATTTAGCAACCACGTGGAATATAGGCGAAGAAAACGGCTGGCAAGATCCAAGCGGCGACGATAAACAACAAAAAGCTAATACCACAAAACAAAGAAAGCAATTTGCCGATTACTTCCAATCACTCACCTACTATCCTGAGCATATTGTTGTACACAATGGCCCGTCGCTCGACTACCACATTTACGATAAACCAAACGACAATATTTTGGGTTACCCCGCCTACACAGGCGCAAGCTTACAAGGTGAACTTAAAACAAACACTACTTATAGCGATGTTTTAAAGTACCGCCAGCTTACTCAAAACAATCCTCACCCGTGGGTGATCACCATGGACGAAGCCTATATTTATGAGTATGCAAACAATGTAGATACGTGGCGTAAAAGTAACGTGTGGGCCACATTTATGGCAGGTGGCGCAGGTATTGAGTTTTATTTAGGCGGTGGCGGCGACCTTGTTGAACAAGATTTAACGCCTTACAAAAATTACTATTTAGCGATGACCAACGCTGTTGCGTTTTTTCAAAAATACGTGCCTTTTACAAAGCTTACACCCACCCCAGAGCTTACAAAAACAGGCTGGGCGTTAAGTGATAACTCAGCGTTTTACTTATTTTATTTTAGTAACACAAGCCAAGCTCAGGTCACATTACCAAACGCCTGCTATACACTCGACTGGTTTAATCCACGAACTAACAACTACATAAACGGCAAACGCTTTTGTGTAAATACCGCAACGAGTACACAACTGGCAACACCACCCAACACACCTAATAACGACTGGGTTTATTTAATTAACCTAAGCGCTAAATAATAAGGATAACAACCATGAATCATTTAACAGTTAAACATTGTGTAACCGGCGTATTACTTACAACCGCAGCCACCATTGCATTGCCTGTAAACGCAGCAGATAAACCCACACAACTTACATCAGCTATTGTTAGTCAAAAAGACGCTCACATTACTCATTACGAAGGCGGCGATTTTCATACTTACTTTTATGGCGATACACCACTCACCAAAGGCGCTATTACGGGCGTTGCGGTTATTAAACCTAATAACGAAATACACCCTGCCCACCAGCATCCTGATGAAGAATACCTAATGATTCTTGAAGGTTCTGGCACGTGGACGCTTAATGGCAAAAGTCAGCCAGCGCATACTGGAGATATTTTATTTGCAGCCCCTAATGACGTACACGGCATTTATAACAACGGCGATGTGCCGCTTAAGTTTGTGGTAGTGAGGTATAAAATAAAATAGGAAAATTATATTAAGCCTCTTTAAATTATTCAAAGAGGCTATTAAGAGCTTCTATTTAGAACCGATGTATAAAGTCAAAATCTATTATTTAGCTACTTTAATTACAAGTTTTATAACTTCTAAAACACTCTAAATATTATCACTGTGACATTTTTATAATATTTAAATTTACAACTGCGCTTGAGCCCTTTAAATTTAGAGGGAGGAGTGGAGACACTCTTCTTTTATTGCTAGAATATTTTAACTTGTATATATAGCGCAGTGTGACAATGAGTAATGTAATCCAAAGCTATCTTAATAAACATGGTCCCTCGCTAAGTTCTGAAATAGCAGAATACTTAGTTAATGAGCATAAATTGTCGCCACAAACCGCAAGGCAACGTGTTTCAAGAGCCAGCCAAAACATCATGCGTCTAGAGCTATCCTTTCCAAGGCGCGCGAAATTTCTATTTTTAAAGCAACAAGCTGGAATGGGTATTTATTGGAGTAGATTAGAATCAGCACTGCTAGCAACTAATTCAGCTTACGGTTTCGCAATCACTTCATTAAATGAACGTGGTGGCGTTATGCCTAAAAAACATTTTGAAATAGCGTGTGGCTCTCCAATTAAGCAAAAAAAACACTTATCGGCAGATACCGTTCTCAGTAATCTTAAATCCGCTAATCTTGTTAAAGAAATCCATGTTGAAGGGATTGGGACATGTATATACATTGGACTCCATACAAACCACATAGAAACATTGATCCCAGTGATGAAAGCTAGGCTTTTTGTAGAAGAACTTTTACTTCGCGGAATTAAAAGCTGGATGCGAAAGCTTGGGTTTATTTCATATAACCAGGTAGCTATCCGCAATATGGATAAAAACCCTACAGTAAGTACTACTGCCTGGGATTTAGCTGGTCCCTCATATTTAAGTCCACTTGTTAGCTTTTCACCTAATGCAAGTAAACCAAATCCAGGCTTCGTAATATGTGATATTTTACTTACCCGAGAGGTAAGTGAAATCGGTATACGCCCATTTTTACAAAAGTTAAACGCACTCAAAAGCTTAAAGAATGTAGGAAAGCAGCTCTGTTTCTTTTTTGCCAATTCTTTCAGCGAAGCCGCATTTAATAGATTAAAGTCTTTAGGAATTTCCCCTGCCACTACAAATACAATATTTGATAATGACACAGCCACAGGCATAAAAGAACTCATGGATATTCTTTCTGAGGTTGCTGTACAGACTTTGGATCCTAAAAAAATTGATACTATATTTGATTCTTTAGGAAAAATTGAAGGTGCAGCAAGTAGATTAAGAGGCGCATTATTTGAATATGTTATTGCTGAAGCCATGCGTTCTAAGTTTTTTAACGCCATTGAATTGAATCGACTTTGTCAGACTAAGGAAGGTGTAAAAGAAGCTGACATTATATGCTCAAATCAACAAGAGATAAGGTTCATAGAAGCAAAAGGTTATGGGTTTAATAGACCCGTAGCTGCTTCAGAAGTTAAGTATTGGCTTGCAGAACAAGTTCCTATATTTAGAGCTTATGCCCTTTCCCATACAGATTGGAAAGATAAAAAAATGATCTTTGAGTTCTGGACTTCAAGTCTATTTTCAGACGAAGCAATTGAGAAACTCAATAAAGCTCAAGATAACACCAAAAAATATCAAATCGTATACCGAGACTTTAAAAATGTTTCTAGTGAAATAAATAGCTCTGGGAATAAAGCTCTTATTAAAACTTTTCACGATCACTTTACTAACCACCCTTTAAACAGCAAGATTTAAATTCAAGCTTCATATTCCAAATAACGGATTAATTCCCAAAAACAAAAAAGCCGAGTATTTTTAAATACTCGGCTTTGACTACACAATGCGATTTACTGAACTACTTCAGCAATGGTTTTAATAACTGGCTTAGGGTTTAAATTACGATCCCATAGTAATGGGTAGTTTGTTCTGTTTGGGATTGGGTAGTCGTTTTTCCACGACATACCATCGTGTAATCCCCAAAAGGTTACGCGGTCTATCTTGTCGCGTTTTGCGTAAAACAGTTCAAACAAGGCTTTATAACGGGCGTTTAGTTGCGCCTCTACATAGCTCGGCAAGCCATTTTTATAAGGGTCGAGGTAGGTTTCAAACTCTTCTAGCTGAAACTGCGGTTTCATCATATCGGTGCCGGTAATCTGCCCTTCTTTTGTTAAAGGCAGCACGTCTATATCAAGCTCAGTGATCATCACTTTTATACCCAGCGCGGCGTAGGCGTCAATGGCTTGTTCAATATATTGCATTTTAGGAAAGTTAAGCCCCCAATGCGCTTGTATGCCAATGCCATCGATTCGAATACCTTCTTTTTGCAGCATTTTGATCATACGTATAATGCCGTCTCTTTTTTCTGGTCGCCATGCATTAAAGTCATTGTAGTAAAGCTCGGTATTAGGTGAATACTGCTGGGCGTATTTAAATGCGGCTTTTACCATAGTATCGCCATCGCCTACGCGGTTAACCCACACAGTTGGGCGATAAGAGCCGTCATCAGCAATCACTTCGTTAACTACATCCCAAGCATCTACTTTGTTTTTATAGCGCCCTGCTACAAGCTCTATGTGTTTGCGCATTTGCTCAAGCTGCTGTGCTGGGGTATTTGGCTCATTTTTGCTATATGTAAAAAACCAGTCGGGCGTTTGGTTATGCCACACTAAGGTGTGGGCTACGGTAAACATATTATTTTGCTTGGCAAAATCTATAAACGCATCTGCACCACTAAAATCGACCTTACCTTGCTGTGGGTAAATTACTTCTGCTTTCATGGCGTTTTCTAGGGTGACTGTATTAAATTGCTTAGCAATAATTGACTGCGCGGCTGCGTTTTTGCCTGTCACTATATCTTGATTTACAGCAACCCCCATTTTAAATGAGTCTGCAAAGGTATTTTTAAGGCCTTGGTCTTGTGCAGCGTTTACGCTTAATGATCCTGCAAGTAAAAGCAGGCTGAGTGTGTGTTTTTTATGCATGTGTGTGCTCCGTTGAATCGTTATTATTTTTGATAAATATCATACAACGAAAAAAATAAATGATATAGTCAAAGTGACCATTAATTATAAATTAAACAAACCTGAGTAAACGTCCATGCTAAAAACACACAAAAAAACGCTAAGCTTAGTTGTATTAATGCTCTGTTTTAATAAAGCAGCGCTGGCACAACAACTTCAAAACCCAGCTTTGTTAAACGCTGTAAACAGCCAAAGCAATGAGCAATCACCGCTAATAAAGGGCGTAATACCCACACTTGTTAGTGACGATTTTTTGTTTTTAGAAGGCCCAACGTGGTCAAGCCATGACAATGCGTTTTATTTTTCAGAAATGAACTTTGCAAGCCTGCAAGCACTAGGCCCCGACTCCACCATTTATAAATTGCAATTGCCCAATACCCTCACCACTTATTTAAAACACAGTGGTACAAACGGCTTGTATGCCAAAGAGCAGAGCCTCTATACGCTTAACCATAGTACGCAGTCGCTTTCTAAAATTAATATAAAAAGTAAGACCAATACCGTAATAGTCAATAAGTTTGATGGGTTAAGCTTTAGCTCGCCAAACGATATGACTATGCATAAAAATGGCGATATATTTTTTACCGATCCTAATTGGCAACTAGGCGAACGCACTCAGCAAATGTCTTATACCGGTGTGTATAAGTTAAGCAATACAGGCGTACTTAGTTTAATTGACGCTACTCTTGAAATGCCCAATGGTGTTGCGCTCTCGCCCGATCAACGTACCCTTTATATTGGCGACTTTAGTAACCGCGTCAGCAAATACACTATTGATGAAAACGGTGATATTTTACCGCGCGAAGACTTTATTAAAGTAACCTCACCCGATGGTATAAAAGTAGACTCTGCTGGCAATATTTACGTAAGCAGTCACAAAAAAGGCGTTATTAATATTTACACGCCACACGGCTCACTTATCGATAAAATTGAACTTGGCCCTAATGTAACTAACCTTGCGTTTGGTGGTAAAAATCGCAAAACGTTATTAATAACCACCGCTAAGGGCTTGTTTACGCTTGATGTAAAAGTAGCGGGTTTGGCTAATTAGCTAAATTAGTTAAGCAACGTATTAAAGAGAAAGTTAAGCTCACTCGTTAAGCACAAAAACCGGTGTAACTTAGTTACACCGGTTTTTTATTATCTAAGTTTTTTCTACTTAGGTAGCGTTATTTTAATTAAACGTGTTGTTATAAAACTTAAAATTACCCGATACATGCAGCATAGCTAACATATATAACGAACCATTATAGTAACGGTAGTCACCCGTTGGTTGCGATAAAGACCAAAATTCGTTAAAAAATTCATTTGCTTGCCCAGCGTTTGTTGAAGCAAGTAACGCTACTGCATTCGCGGCTTTTTGACCTTCGCCTGCACAGCCTTTGTTTTGCGCTCCACCGTACGAATACACTTGCTCGTAACAGTTATTACTGTTGTTAGTTTTTGCATAACTTAAAAAGCCCAGTGCTTTATTTACTGCGCTTTTATGCCACGCTTGAGCACCCATTAAATGCGCGTCTAAACCCACATTCATAATTACGCGCCATGCATCAAATTCATACCATTGACCTGGGTTTGCTTGGTCGTTAAAAATGTAGCCAAGAACAGGGCTGCCATCTAAGCGCGATAAAAATGTAGGTAAGTTCCAATGCGGGCTACCACTTACTTTTGTAAAGTGGTTTTTAAGTAAGGTTCTACTTTTTGTGGCTACTTGTCGCCAGTAAGTTTTGTCTGCTTGGTTAGTTACGTTATTTGAAAAGTAGTCATAAAACGCAGGTATGTGATAAGAAGGGTCTGTTAGGTTATCAATGTAAGGTGAAAAGCGGATTATTTGGTTTTCCATCAGCTTATTTTTAATTGTGTTTAACATGGTAATGGCATCGTTGTAGTAGTTAAACTCACCAGAATTCCCCCAACGAGCAGAGGCATTAAGTAGTGCAAACGCAAAGTACTCTTCACCATCGGGAGCGGGGCCCTCATCCACTTTATAAACAAAGCCGTTTTGATTAAGCTTTAGTTTCCACGCGTAAACGCCTTGTTTTTTTACATCAGGGTGATTGTCTGGATTTTTTTGATACGCTTTTGCAAAGCGCCATAGGTTATCAAATTCTTCTTGTTTATTAAGCATGACAGCGGCGGTCATTCCCCACGATTGCCCTTCTGTTCTTATATCGTCGCCTTCGTCTGGGTTAATTGCTTTTATGTAGTGTGCTTTATAAACACCGTTTTCGCTGTACGGGTAGTAAAGTTGTTGTGTGTTGTTATAGCCAAACATATTGTCAAAAGTACTATTCACTTTTTGCTGTATATTTGTTTTACCCATTTCTTGTGCGAGGTTACGGTATGCTCCTGAACTGTCGGCGCCTACACTCGATGGGTTATTATTAAATGCAGCAAGTGATTGATAGCTTATTAGTATTAACAATAAAGTTGTTATTTTAAAAAATATTTTCATGTTTATCCTCTTTATTTGAATTATATCAGCGTGCAAATTTAATATAGTCTTTTTGACCATTTGATCAAGGAGTTCTCAAAACTATTTGTTTATTTTATAAACTAAGTGAGATATGTGAGGTGTTTAAGAAGTGTTTAAAATATAAAAGGCCGCTTAAAAAAGCAGCCTAAATCGACATAAATAGTGTTAAAAGCGTATTTATTGGTTATTTATTAATTGCTACTTTTTTAACCCTTTACCCGTTGCAGCCCAATAAATTCCGCCATAAATATGCTCTGTTAAAAACTCACTTTTATACACAGCATTAGTATGTCCAAGGGCTGTATAAAACGAGCGTCCGCCATCGTAATTGTGATACCACGAAATAGGATGAAACGCCCCCATACCTGAGCCTGTTTTGTTATTACCCCAATCGGCAGTTGGATTGTAACTTTGCTCATCAACTGTGAGTAAGTAGTTTAACTTAGTTAGCTCAGGCCCAAATTCGTACCACTCGTCTGTCCAAAGCATTTCCTGCGGCATATGGTTTAAGCCAATAAAGCGAGTATTAGGTACTTTACTTAGTACGCCAGTTTGAATAACAGGATGAATGTTAAAGGTGCGCCCCACCAGCTTTTGATACCACGCCCAGTCGTATTCGGTATCTGATGCGCTATGAATACCAACAAAGCCTTTACCTGCTTTTACAAATCGCTCAAGCGCGGCTTGCTCTTTTGGGTTTAAAATATCGCCTGTGGTTGATAAAAATACCACTACATCAACATTTTTTAAGTAATCGTCGTTAAAATAATGGCTTTCTTCGTGCCAAATTAAGTTAAAAAAGTGCTTATCGGCTAAGCCTTCTAGTGCTTTAACGCCTTCGGTTTGCGACTTATGGTGCCACCCTGCGGTTTTTGTAAATAGCAGCACATTAAATTGCTTTTTAGGGAGGGTATCAAACCCTGTAGCATTACTTTTTTGCACTGTTGCCATACTCAGTGCCAATACAACAAAGCTTAATAGCCAACCCTTATATGCGAATCTAGATAAAGAAAAAGACATAGTATTCCTATTTAAAATGAACAAACATATTAGCCGTTAGCCGCCCTGTTTGTGGACACGACGAAATATCGGTAGAGGTGTTAAGTAAACTGGTGTGCAGCAAATACCCAGGAAACACAATAAGCCTATTAGGCTTATATTCTATGTGCTTATAGCACTCAAACTCACTGTGCTGCGTGGTGCAGTAACTAGGCTTTGCATTATCTAATTCAAGGTATTGCTGAGCATATGTTAAATACGTGTTTTTGCGCTTTGAGCTGATTGTTTCAAACCCTGTTTTTTTATGCCTAAAAAATCCAGTGCCGCCGTGCTCGCCTTCGCCAAGGTAATGAATAATGGCAATTAAGTTAGGATCGTTGGTATCAAAGTTTGGCAAGGTTTGTATTGGTGATAGCTGCTGCTGCGTTTTAGTAATTAACGATAAGGTATTATCTTTTGGATATGGGGTAAGTGTTTGCCCAATATTAAATACGTTATAAAACCCCTGTATAAGCGGCTTTAGGTAATCAATCACACACTGCTTTGGCAGCGGCATGCGTAAACCAGGGTATTGAGTGAGTTCGTCAGGCTTAAACTCGCCACTGTTGTTCTCAGCACTTTTAGCTAAGTTTATAAGTTTTTGCGGCACACTCAGGTAGTCGTCAATTATAATAATTGGCGTTTGCTCTTGCCCTATCAACTCATACTGCGGCTGTAAATTATTGCCAAGTGTTAGCATAGTGCTTAGTTAGCCTTGCAATAATGATTAATGAAATCAATGTGACTCGGTAAGCTATCTGCTTTTTTAGCAACATGATTTTTTATTGATTCTAAAAATCGCTTTAACTCATCATCGCTCATGCTGTCTACAATGGGGTGATAATTTTGCGGCACTAGCCCTTGCCCTAACATCACTTGTAACCACGAGGCTTCACCAAATAACTCTTGCTCTGCTTTATAAACATGCCCACTTTGCTTAAATAGCTCAATGCGTTTGGCAAGCGACTCTGGAATTGGCATGTTTTTACAGTAACGCCAAAAGTCGCTGTCGGTGCGCTGCGTCACATGGTAATGCAGCACAATAAAGTCGCGAATGTTTTCGGCCTCAAAGCGCATTTTGTTATTAAAGTCATCTTGATAGCACGACTCGATTGCTTTGGTTGGCATGTTTTGCATTAATCTTATAATGCTTTGCTGAATTAAATGAATACTGGTTGATTCCAGCGGCTCAATAAAACCGCTTGCTAAGCCAATAGCAACACAGTTTTTGTTCCAATGTTTACGCCGTGTACCAGTGCGGTATTTAATAACGCGCGGCTCATTAATCGGTTTGCCTTCTACGTTATTTAGTAGCGCTGTTTTGGCCTCATCATCGCTCATGTATTTACTACAAAACACTAAGCCATTACCACGGCGGCTTTGCAGCGGTATTTGCCACTGCCAACCACATTTATGTGCCATTGCACGCGTATATGGCACTATTGGGCTTACTAATTCGGTTTGTACTGCTACTGCGCTGTCGCACGGGAGCCAATGGCTCCAATCTTCGTATCCGGTGTGTAGCGCTTGCTCTATTAATAAACCTTTAAAGCCGGTGCAATCTATAAATAAATCACCCTCAATAATTTGCCCGTCACCTAAAGTAAGCGATTTTATAAAGCCATTGGTGGGCTCTAAATTAACTTTGCTTATCATGCCTTCTATACGTTTAGCGCCGTTTTGCTGTGCAAAATTTCGTAAAAACTTAGCGTACAAACCGGCATCTAACTGATAAGCATGGTTACGGTCTTGATTCGGCACTACGGCAAATTTACCCAAGCGACTTGCTACGTGCTCTGTGCAATAATCACCAATATCGGCAGCTACACCTTGTTGCATACCTTTTAGCCAAAAGTGCTGAAAACCTGCAGCCCAACAACCTTGCCCCACATAACCAAATGAGTGAAAGTAGCTTTGCTGGTTTTGTTTCCAGCCCTCAAACGATATGCCTAATTTAAACGTGGCATTAGTGGCTGCCATAAATTCTGATTCGCTAATTTTTAGTAAATCATGAAATATATGCAGCGTAGGAATAGTTGACTCCCCGACCCCTACGGTAGGTATTAAATCGGATTCAACCAAGCATATTTCAATATTTTTACCTAGTAGCTTTGCCATTGCAGCGCTGCACATCCAACCGGCGGTACCGCCACCTGCTATTACTATTTTTTTAATTGCATTTTGATTCATAATTCAAACCTTACAAGTACGCTTAGCGTCTTAATTTATTTTGTAATTCGGCTCTTAATTTACGCGCTGTTAGCTCATTCATTGGCTTTGTTAAAATAGCCTGTGCGGTCTCTGGTATGTGGGTAAATTCGTTATCAGCAAATACATAGTAATTAAACAAACGTTGCCATGCTGCGCGCTCATGCTTTGGTAAATTACGTATGTTTAAAATAGCAAGGTGCAACGCATTAGTCGGCTGACCATAAACCGCAGGCGTATTTTTAAACCAATAATTAAACAGTATATTTAAACTGCCAAGCCCCTCTACTTGGTGCCACCACATGCTGGGTAATATAAGGGCATCGCCTGCTTCAAGATCAACGGTAATTGCCGCTTTTATTGCCTGCTCAAATTTAGGGTATTGCGTGAAGTTGGGCGCAGTTGTGGTGGTTAAGCTTATTGGCTGACCACCGGGTGCTTTATCAAGCGGACCTATGTATAAATTATCTATTTGATCGGGGGCAAATAAAGTAAAACGCCTTTTACCTGCAACACAACATGCTAAATTTTGCGCTACGTCGTAATGTGCTGGTACGGTAACCTTTCCGCCTGCCCATACATTAAATAAACAGCCTTCGTTTAATGCGTTAACGTGGCAGTGATTAACCAAACCAGGTAAGCACTGTGCAATGCTAGTAGAGCCAATGTATAAAGTGTCGGCTTGTGGATTATTTGCACTTTGCGCTATTTGCTCAAGCGCATTAATAAATGCCGCTTGCTGATTAGTAAAATTAAAACCGCTCATATCGGGGTTATACCCTACAACCCCGCTTTGACTGGCGGGTATTGTGCAAGTATTAACTAAAAAACCTTCGTAAAACGGCGCTAAATAATCAATCGCTGCACTGTCTGACTTTTTAGCAGCAATAACGAGGGGCCAATCGCTCACAAACCCTTTTAGTACAATAGGCACAGACGAGTTTAAAAGCTCTTTGGGCAACGTGCTGGGAGTTAAGCCATTAAGCGTTTGAATTTTATTTGCTAAATTTTCCATAGCTAAGTACTTACACAGCGTGCTTTTGTAGCATAAGTTGCTCGTTTTTAAGCGCCACTAAATCACGCACATGTACTTGCGATGCAATGATCATGTATATACACGCTAAATACCCTTGTGAATGCAGCTCTGCAATTGCATCGCTACTTAGCTGGTTAAGCGAGTCTTCGTTTATGGTATAAAAACCGAGTAAGTTATGTTTAAGCCCGTTTACTAAATCAAGCTCTAGCGATACTGATTCAAGCAAACCATGTTTAATTAAGGTTTTAATAAAGGGCTGGTTTTGTTCTAACCCATGATGCAGGTTGTCGAGCACGTTTATGATGTTTTCGAGGTAATCGCTATTCCCGCCGTGTTCTAAAAATAAGTTAATACCCTGCTTTGTTGACACTTTTGGCGAGTCTAAATCAATACTTAACATGCGCTCTTGCGTTGCCACACCGTTTTGCATTGTATTTTGAGTCGCTATAGCAAAAGGCAGTCGCTGCATACTTAGTGGAATATAGTGTGCTTGCCATTGCTGGTTTACTAAAAATAAGTTTTCGTCTTTATTTATGCCGTACAAACACACCGGCGAAAATGTATTTGTTGTATCGTCTTTGGTAAAAAATATTGGGTAATGTGCTTGAGCGACTCTAAATTCGCTCACAAATGTTTCGCTGTACCAAACCCCGTCACCTAGGTGTGTGCTGCGTGCAGGGTTTATTTTTAAATGCTGATGCTCAACATTATTTAATAATGCATGATTGGCCATGGATTGTGTGCTCCAATTGTTGTTGTGTGCCTTTACCTACTGCTACAAATAAAATGTAACAAATAAGTTAAATTCACATTGACTATAACAGCTGGGTATTATTATTGCTAGGTTAATTTAGGCAAATAAAAAAGCCGCAAAATGCGGCTTTTATAAGGTTGCTACAAGGGTAATTTATTAAAAATTATAACGAACACCTAAACCGTAACGAGAGCCTGTTTGAGTGATGTTATAAATCAACTGTTGCTTACGCCCGTACGATGTTACGTACTCGTCGGTAATGTTTATACCTTCAATAAATACAGTAAGTCCCTCTACTGCGAGTACTTCGTAACTTACGTTAAAGTCTATTTGGTAATACTCATCGGTGTAAATTGGTGCGGTTAAATCGCCATTTACACGACGCTCATTTAAAAACGAGTCGCGCCAGTTATACGCAATACGTGCTTGTAAGCCTTCTTTATCGTAAAAGAACACCACGTTTGCAGTATCACTTAACCCTACAAGTGCTTCTGTATCCTCTAATGAGTCGTTGTCGTATTCAAGGCCTGAGTCAACCATGGTGTAGTTAAAAATACCGCCAAAGCCTGACTCACCAAATAAGTGCTGAATATTAAATTCAAAACCATCAATGGTGTATTCTTGGTCGCCATTTACAGGCACGTTTATTCTAAAGTTAATTGGATCATCTGAGTCTGGGTCACCAACAATTGTGCCGCCGTCTAATTCGCCATCTTCATCAAATTTAGGTTGTACATTTGGATCATCAGCAAAGTTTTCAAATATATAGGTTCTGATATCTTCGTTAGATGCATTAGCGCCAAGTGCCGCTGTAGCAGCCCTAAATTTTTCACCATTTAATGGGTCATATAAGTTAAATATACTTGAGTCGATAGTACCTGTAGTGATCCAATTTGTTACGTCTTTTTTAAAGTAACCAAACGAAATATAGCTACCTTCGCCGTAATACCATTCACTTGATAAGTCGTAGTTAATTGATTCAAGCGGTTTAAGTCCTGGGTTACCAGAGCCACCCGAATAACCACTTAAGCTACCGCCGGTATTAATAGTTGTACCGCCTTGTAGTTGGCCATAACCTGCTCTTGAAATAGTTTTGCTCGCTGCTGCGCGAATCATTACATCTTCAACAACTTCAATATTAAAGTTAATATTTGGCAGGAACTGGCTGTAATCTGCCGACTGGCTTAGCGTTTCAATACCGGTAACACCGGTTACTGATGTAGCTGTATCTTCGTTCCACTCTACGCGGCTGTAACCGGGTGCAGTTGCTTTAGAGAATACATCTGTTTTTTCGTAGCGTAAGCCAATTTGCAGGTCGAAGAACATGCCACTCAATTCACCTTTGTAATTTACTTGTGCAAAAGCAGACTGCGTTTTTTCTTCAGTAAAGCGGTTTGTTGCTGCATCCCAGTTGGTTGAGGCACAAAATTGTCCTTCGCCGTTTGGTCCTGCCGCTGCGCCGTCGGCTGCTTTACAATCACCGTAAAGGTTATCTACGTTAGCAATAGGATCTGCGTACTCTGCTGCATTTACAATCGTGTCAAAGTCGGCAAAAAAGATTGTATTAAATAAATCATATTCGCCTTGTGTTGCAGTGCCTTCAAAATTACCCGCTTTAGCTTGAAACTTATCTAAAATAGTATCTTGGCGCCAATCGATATCAGCGAAGTCGCCCTCAACACCAACACCACCCCAATCTGGGCGCTGTACTTGCGTATGACGATAATGGTTATTTACTTTATTAACCGCAACACCAAAATCAATGCTTAGGTTGTCGTCAATGTAGTAGTCGCCCGAAATTTGCGTTTGAACGATTTCTGAATCGTATTTGTCGTTTGCAAACCAGCTACCCGATAAACGCATGGTTTCTGGCGTGAAATTTTCAATATTACCAATAGCAATACCTGGTAAATCACCGGTTAAATCAAGCCCTGAGCGCGAACGTGTGTACGACGGTAACTGAATATTATTACGTGTACCGTGGCGTGGATCAGTTGCTTTCATTGATGCTTTTGAACTGTGGTGATCAAATTCTAGGTTAAGCTGATCCGATACTGCCCATTCTAGGTTAAAGCCTAATGAATCTGTTTTTTCTTCGCGACCCCAAGAACCCACCGTAAGCGACGTATCGCGGTAATCGGCATCACTTTGAATGTCATAAATTTCTGAGTAAATAAGTGGATACGCGTTAGGCTCGCCCGCCCAAACAGATTCACTTCTATCGCCTGCGTAGTTAAACCAAACTGACGCATCAGTGTGCTGCTCTTCAACGGTTGTTCTAAACGTAGTGTAGTCAAGGGTTGCTGTAATGTTTTCAACAGGTTGATATTGAAAAACTAGCTGGCCATTTACACGTTCACGTTGGCGTTCTTCAAACACATAACGTGGTTGTTGCGGGTTTGAATAAATACCTGATGTAGGTCTGTTTGCTCCGCCCTCTGCGCCTGAAGGTACACCGCCCCACCCTGTATTTGTGTAATCAGATGCTCTGTAGCCTTGATCTTGAATAAACTGTTGCATACCGCTTTCACGGTCTTGGTAGCTACCTGAAATAGATATACCAAATTTATCGTCACCAAATGTTTGCGAATATAAACCACTCACCTCTGGTGTAATGCTACCCTCGTCGGTTGATTGATCGTCTACAGCTTTTACGCCAAACGATGCTTTTATACCTGGGCTATTTAAAGGCCTGTTTGTTGTTAAGTTTATAGTTGCGCCAATGCCACCTGAGGTAACACTTGCGTCTGATGTTTTATAAACTTGCACGCCCGATACGCTTTCAGATGCCACATTTGCAAAATCAAATGTACGGTCACCTGTTGTATTTGGAAGTTGGCGGCCATTAATTGTAATTAAGTTATTAGCAGGTCCAAATCCACGTACTGTTACGCGGCTACCTTCACCGCCCGCTCTATCAATTGATACGCCGGTAATACGTTGTAGCGATTCAGCAAGATTAGTATCAGGAAATTTCCCCATATCCTCAGCAGAAATAGCATCGACAATACCAGAAGAGTCGCGTTTAACATCCATAGAGCGCTGCAATGAACCTCTAATGCCTGTTACTTGTATTATTTCTACATCTTCGTCAACAATGGTTTCTGCAGCGTAGCTTTGGTGAGGAAGCGTAACGGTACCCATTGCAGCGAGTATGGCTGTTGAAATTATCTTTTTCTTAAACATCATGATGCCTTTTTCTTATTTAATTATTATTGACGTACTGCAAGACTTTAAGAATTACTCGAAACATAATTGTAAACTATTTGTTTCATTTTACGGTCAATAAGTAATTATTGTGTGTGTATGTTTTAAACGTTTTACAAAGACCACAACCAGTTTTAAACATGTGCTACTCAACTAAAAACCATTAAGTAACAGGATGTTTATGTTAATTCTTTGTGCTAATTTTTTGCTTTAAAATATTTTCATTTTGTCATATGTCCTCAGCTTCCTCTTATTTAGACCATTAACAAAATAAAATAATGGTCACATTGACTATATCTTTTTTGTGCAAATAAAAGCTTAAGCTTTGCTTACGCAGATAATTTGCATTGTTTATAACTATTTTTGTTAAGCGTGTTCATATGGGCTTATTGTTTGAATTTTTCCGTTTGAGTCGTGTTCGAGCTTAGCCATTTTCATACTGCGTAAATGGGTTTGCCCGCCCGACAACGTACTGTCGTGATAAAATAAAAACCAGTCGCCATTGTGCTTAACAATTGAGTGATGCGTGGTCCAACCAAGTACAGGGTTTAAAATAACACCCTGGTAAGTAAATGGTCCGTAAGGGTTATCGCCCGTAGCGTATACAATTTTGTGTGTATCGCCCGTTGAATACGAAAAGTAATAAACACCGTTGTGTTTGTGTACCCAAGGGCCTTCAAAAAAGCGGCGGTTGTTATCGCATACTGTAATTGGTGAGCCGCTTTCATCTAGTACAACAACCTCTTTTACGTCTTCGCTTAGGCTGATCATATCTTGCGATAATTTTGCAACGCGCGCAGGAATTGCAGGTTCACCATTTTTGGGGTACGTGCTTTGTTCATTAAATTCGCTAGTTTGCCAATTTTGTAATTGGCCGCCCCACAAACCGCCAAAATATAAATAATGGCTTGAGTCGTCATCTTCAAATACAGCAGGGTCAATACTAAATGTCCCTTGAATGTAATCGTCTTCGGCTTTAAATGGACCTGTTGGACTGTCACTTTTTGCAACGCCAATTCTAAAAATACCTTGCTGATCACGCGCCGGAAAATAAAGGTAGTACTGATCAAGCTTATGCGCTGCATCGGGTGCCCACATTTGCTTGCTTGCCCATTTTACGTCGTCTACACAAAGTGCTACGCCATGGTCTATGGCTTTGCCTGATCTTTCGTCAAGCGAAAAAACATGGTAGTCGCGCATTGCAAAGTGGTCGCCGTTATCATTAATTTCATTTTTTGATTCAATGTCGTGCGATGGATAAATATACACTTTGCCGTTAAACACATGCGCAGACGGATCGGCGGTATACATGTGATCAACTAATACATTATGATTTTGTATTAACGAGTTGGCTCGTTGTAAGTCTTTTAACTGTTTAAGTTCAGCGTCACTTAACCCATTAGATGGGGGTGCTGCTTGCGCTGTATTTTGCATTTTTACTCCTAGTATTGCCTGCCCACTTTGCGCTTTTAAAAAGGCGCAAAGTGGGCTGCTAAATTAGTTTATGGTTTTGTTATCAGCCAGCTGCGTTTGAATGCGCTTTACTTCAGGCTCGGTAAGTTTGTAACGTGTTATAAAAATTAAGCATGCCACGGTACAAATTACTGGAATGCCGGCAAAGGCGAGTAAAATGCCTGATAACGTGTGTTCTGATTGTTCTTGATTAGGCACGTATGCATAGCCTGATAATATCCACCCTGCAATAGCACCGCCGATTGCAAAGCCTAGTTTTATTGCTAATAAATGGCCCGAAAACGTAACAGCGGTTAATCTGCGACCAATTTTTAAGGCGCCGTAGTCAACCGTATCTGCCACCATTGAAAACATAATTGGGGTAATTATCATGTGGGCAAAGTTAGCAATAAAGTAGACGATAAAAATGGTAACTATGGCGTCGCTCTCAAGTACGTAGAACATGCTATGAGAAACAATCACCACCACTAACGCGGCGATAAAAAGTGTTTTCTTTTCAATAAATTTGGTTAAAAAGTTAGTAGACACAGCGCCTAGTACTGAGCCAATTGCTGAGAGTGTTAAAAAATTAGAAGTAAGTGAGGCTTCTCCTACGTAGTACTTAATATAATGCGGTGCTACAGAGGCTCTAACGCCAATTAAGATTAATGTTGCTAGGCTTATAACGGCTATAACAACCCATTGATCGTTTTTAAATAAGCTTAAAAACTCAAGAAAGGCATTCTTTTTAGTTTGCGCGGGTTTAACTTGTTTGGTTTCTTTAGTCATTTTAAAACATAGTAAAAAACAAGCCGCAGCAAGTCCGCCTAAAAACACCATTGCTAGCGGGTAACCTACTACATCGTCGCCGTCGCCAAAAAAAGCAACCAGCTTTGGCAGTGCCCATACAATTACAAGCAGAGCTGACATTGCCATTGCAAATCGGTATGACTGAAGCGATGCACGCTCTTTAGGGTCGTTTGTCATTACTGCGCCAAGTGCGCCATAAGGTATATTAATAGCGGTATAACACGTCATTAATAGCCCGTAAGTAAAGTAGGCATATATAAGCTTGCCCGTAGAATCAAAATCTGGGGTTATAAATGCTAAGCAAGCAAACACACCGTAAGGCACGGCTAAAAATAATATATATGGGCGGTAAGAGCCCCAACGGCTGCGCGTTCTATCGGCAATGCTGCCCATTATAGGGTCGGTAATACCATCAAATAAACGAACCGCTAATAATAAGGTACCCGCAGCGGCTGCAGATAAACCGTAAACATCGGTATAAAATATCAACATAAAGTTAGCGACCATTTGAAATACAATATTACTGGCTGTATCACCAAGGCCGTACCCTATTTTTTCTTTAATTGTGAGTGTGTGTTTTGTGTTGTTCATGTGTGCTCAATTTTCAATGCAAATCGATATAGTCAAAAATACTATATGCATTTTTAGCGCATGTAAACATTTATGTTACATTTTTAATCAGCCAGTAATTTATTTAATACATGGCGCTAATTAAGCGCTAAATTTACTAACATACAAAGGTATTATTCGTTCAATAAAGAACCAATACCAAACCAAAGCCGAATATCGGCGTTAACGCGTAAAAACAGGTACAGTGTATAAAGTGATTAATTAAATAGATGTGATTGTTTTAAATAGGAATTATAAAAGCTTTTTATTTGCGCTTTACCCACCTTTTATATACCCTTAATAGTCTTTATAACAATATCTTCGTATAGCTTTGGCTGAGTAATTTATGCACTATAAAACATCAAACATTTCTAACAACATCGACGAAGAATCGATTCCTGATGACTGCATTAGTAATCTAACCGTAGATAATATTGTATTTGCTATTCATGAAGGTAAGTTAAAGGTGTTGCTGGTTAAATATAATCGAGGCCTTGCAACAAGCCAATGGGGTTTAATTGGTCATTGGGTTCGTAAAGATGAAAACTTAGACCTTGCAGCTTTACGTGTTGTTAAAAGTACGACCGGTGTTGAAAACCTTTATTTAGATCAGTTAGGCGCGTTTGGTAACGTTGACCGCTACCCTGCTAGACGTATTATAACCATTGTTTACTATTCGCTCGTACGCTTTGAAGAAACCAATCTTGTGAGCGGCGACAATGCTTTAGAATGTGAATGGTTTGATGTAAATAACGTTCCCCCTTTAATATTTGACCACGCCGACATTTTAAAAAGTGGCTTAGATTACTTACGCTATAAAGTAAGGCACGAGCCGATTGGTTTTAGCCTGCTCCCTGAAAAGTTTACATTGCTTGAGCTACAAGGAATTTACGAGTCAATTTTAAATAAATCACTCGATAAACCTAACTTTAGACGTAAGTTCCAAAAAATGAACTTGCTAATAAACTGCAAAGAAAAACAAACCAACGTAGCTCACCGAGCTGCTACTTTGTACCGTTTTGATATAAACGTATACGAAAAACTAAGAGAGTTTGGTTTTACATTTGAGTTTTAAATAAGCAAATGCATAATTAAATTAATGTTTGGTCTTTAAGGCCAAATAACATATTGCTAATATATATGTGATGCTTATAATTCGTCCGCATTATTAATATAAACTAATCAAAAGGAGCTTTTTTCTTGAAACTTACGCCGCCCTAGGCAACCACTCCCCTTTTTCATCAGCACGTTACGTGCAACCTTAATCGCCGCCTGCGCGAGAATCACTGTTATTTAAATAAAATATTCCCCTATACTTTGGGAAACTAACTAATTAGGTTTATTACATGTTTGATCACGTAAAAAGAGATTGGCTCTCTAATGTTCGTGGTGATGTGCTTGCTGGTATTGTTGTGGCGCTTGCCCTAATACCTGAAGCTATTGCCTTTTCTATTATTGCCGGTGTTGATCCAAAAGTAGGTTTATACGCCTCATTTTGTATTGCGGTTATTATTGCCTTTGTAGGCGGACGTCCAGGTATGATATCGGCGGCCACCGGTGCAATGGCACTGTTAATGGTAACGCTGGTTAAAGATCATGGTCTGGAGTACTTACTGGTTGCTACCTTACTCACTGGTGTACTACAAATATTTGCAGGCTTTTTAAAGCTCGGTGAATTAATGCGCTTTGTATCGCGCTCTGTTGTAACAGGGTTTGTAAACGCGCTGGCGATTTTAATATTTATGGCGCAGTTACCTGAGCTGACTAATGTTACTTGGCATGTTTATGCGATGACCGCAGCGGGCTTAGGTATTATTTACTTATTCCCATATATTCCAACTATTGGCAAAATACTTCCCTCTCCTTTAGTGTGTATTGTTGTTATTACACTGATTTCAATATTTTTGGGTCTTGATATAAGAACCGTTGGCGACATGGGCGAACTGCCAGACACTCTACCTATATTTTTATGGCCCGATGTACCGCTAACACTCGAAACACTGCAAATTGTATTACCGTATTCAATTGGTCTTGCTGTTGTGGGCTTACTTGAGTCAATGATGACCGCCACTATTGTTGATGACTTAACTGATACAACGAGCGATCGTAATAAAGAATGTAAGGGCCAAGGTATTGCTAATATTGGCGCAGGCTTATTTGGTGGTATGGCGGGTTGCGCTATGATTGGGCAATCAATTATTAATGTTAAATCGGGCGGTCGCGGCAGGCTTTCTACCTTTATTGCAGGTTTATTTTTAATCATCATGGTGGTGTTTTTAGATGAATGGCTGCGTTTAATTCCTATGGCAGCATTAGTTGCGGTAATGATTATGGTATCGATTGGTACGTTTTCGTGGACATCTGTTAAGGATTTAAAAAAGAACCCGCTTTCATCAAATGTTGTGATGATTTCCACCGTTATTGTGGTTGTTGCCACGCATAATCTAGCCATTGGCGTTTTAGTAGGCGTGTTGTTAGCTACGCTGTTTTTTGCTAATAAAATTGGTCGCTTCATGGTGGTTAAAGCTAACCATGATGAAAGCAACGATAAAATAACCTATGAAGTCGTTGGCCAAGTGTTTTTTGCCTCAGCTGAGCAATTTATTGCATCGTTCAATTTTAAAAATGCGGTTTCTAACGTGGTCATTGATTTAACCCATGCACATTTTTGGGATATAACCGGTGTATCGTCACTCGACAAGGTGGTTATTAAATTTAGACGCGAAGGCGCAACAGTTAATATTATTGGTATGAATAGCGCAACCGAAACTGTAATTGATAAATTTGGTGTGCATAACAACCCTGAAGAAGTCGAAAAACTACTTGGCGGACATTAAGGAGAATGCAATGACTAAAATAATTACCTATGTAGATGGCTCAGCCATTACAAGAAATGTAACCGACGCTGCTATTTGGGCTTCAAAAAAGCTAAATAAACCAATTAGCTTTGTGCATACAATTGAAAAAACGCAGCAAACTAATATCGGCGACTACTCTGGTAGTATTGGGCTTGGTGCACAGTCAACACTTCTTGATGAAATGACTAAGCTTGACGAACAACGCTGCAAAGTAAGTTTAAAAATGGCTGACGAATTATTAAATTCAGTAAGTGAGCATGCTAAATCGGCAGGTGTTACTAATTTTGAACTAATTAAGCGCCACGGTGATTTGCTCGATACCGTTATAGACTTAAAAGACGATACACGCCTTATTGTTATTGGCCAAAATGGTGCTGGACATAGTAATAGCTTTGCGGTGCTGGGCTCACATATAGAAACCTTAGTGCGCAATGCAACACAACCTATTTTGCTTATTCCTGAAACATTTAAACAACCTAAATCATTTATGATTGCGTACGACGGCCGCGAAACAGCCGACAAAGCGCTACAACAAGTGATTGATGGCGGCTTATTACATGGTTTGCATTGTCATTTAGTGAGTATTAAAAACAACGAAAAAGACCTTCAAGAAAAATTTGTTAACGCACAGCACAAGCTTATCAGTATGGACTTTGAAGTGTCGGCAAGCTTTTTAGAGGGCAATATTTTTGACTCGTTAATGCAATATAAAGAGCAAAATAATGTAGAACTAATTGTAATGGGTGCATTTGGGCACTCTAAACTAAGGCAGTTTTTTGTGGGCAGTAACACCATTAAAATGCTCGAGAACAGCGATGTGCCTGTGGTTATTTTAAAGTAAGTAGCTATTTTAAATAAGTTTAAACCAGTATCAAAAGCCTAAAATCACTTAACTGATTTTAGGCTTTTTGTTTTTGGCCTAGCTTCAAACTTTTCAAATAAAAACTGAATAAACGACGTAACCTTTTGAGCCACAAACTTTCTATGCTGCTCTGGCATAAATGAGCGCACGCCACGTTTGCTAAATGTTGTCATTATTTCTCGTTTACCGAGTTTGTCTTGTATTGCCAGCTCGCCTTCATGAAAAGGTGAAGCATCTATTGAGTTTGTGTTAATCATTTTGCTCGTAATTCGTGTGCGTATTTCATGGGTTAAATTTAACGCAATACACACTCAATGATAATGAGTGTTTTATTGACTGATAGTGCACAAAACAATGACAATACTTGCACCCTCTTAGTGCCAAGCGCGCACCAACATATAACAAAACGGGTTTTATCCTCACTCTAAAAATACATTAAATACTATTTAAACAATAACTTAAAAAACTGGCTGTATTTTTGCAAACATTCTATTAACAAGCCCGTTTTACTTACGGCAAAAATTTAGGTTGTGAGCACAATAGCTATTAGCAACCACCGGCAAAGAAGCCCGCACACAGTTATGCATAATGCGTATTTGTGGCGGGCTTTTTTGTTAATTGTATTTAAACCGTCACTTTAAGGAATGCCCTATGCAAACCTCGCAAAAAATACTCATTATTGGTAATGGTATGGTCGGACACCACTTTGTTGAGCAAATGCGCCAAAGCGATGCCAACGCAGACATTACTGTACTTTGCGGAGAAGCAAATCTTGCATACGATCGCGTGTATTTATCAAGTGTATTTGATGGCAAAACCGCCGCCGATTTAGCACTTACCACTCACGACAACTATAAACAACTTAATATTAATGTGCATACCAGCCAGTGGGTTGAAGACATTGATAGATCAGCAAAAATAGTGACCACATTAACAGGTGAGCAATACCCGTACGACAAACTTATACTTGCAACAGGTTCATTTCCGTTTGTGCCGCCTATAAAAGGTAACGACCAACCCCATTGTTTGGTGTATCGCACATTAGAAGATTTAGAACAAATAAAAGCCAGTGCCGCTGTAAGTAAAAGCGGTGTTGTTATTGGTGGTGGTTTGTTGGGGCTTGAAGCCGCAAACGCCATTAAGCAACTAGGGCTTGATACCCACGTAGTTGAATTTGCGCCACAACTTATGGCTGTTCAACTTGATGGACAAGGCGGTACGCTACTAAAAAATAAAATAGAAAAACTTGGCGTAACGGTACACACATCAAAAGCAACCAGCGAAATAGTAAAAGGCGAAACCAGTCGCTTTAGATTAAATTTTTCGGATGAGTCATTTTTAGAAACAGACCTAATTTTGTTCTCTGCCGGTATTCGCCCGTATGATCAGCTAGGTAAAATTGCTGATTTAGAACTCGGTGAGCGCGGCGGTATTATTATTAATAACCAATGCCAAACGTCAGATCCTGATATTTTAGCCATTGGTGAATGTGCCCTGTGGGACAAAAAACTATTTGGTTTAGTAGCACCGGGTTACAACATGGCGCGCGTTGCAGCGAGTCAATTAAGTGGTGGCGAGCTTGAGTTTTTAGGTGCCGATATGAGCACCAAACTTAAGCTATTAGGCGTGGAAGTAGGCTCAATTGGCGACGCTCATGCAAAAACGCCAGACTGTAAAGAGCTTATATATCAAGACGCTATTCGCGGCTGTTATAAAAAAATAATACTAAGTGAAAAAGGCGATAAATTACTGGGCGCTGTACTTGTTGGCGATACCAGCGATTACGATACTTTATTACAGTACATGCTTAACGACATGGACTTACCAGAAAACCCTGAGTGTTTAATTTTACCAGACAGCAGCGGCGCGCCGTCGTTATCTGGCAGTGCCCTACCCGACACCGCCACTATTTGTTCGTGTCACAATGTGAGTAAAGGCGACATTGTAGGCGCGATTGATGGCGGCTCATGCGATTTAGCATCGGTAAAATCATGCACTAAAGCAGCAAGCGGCTGTGGCGGTTGTGCTGCGTTATTAAAATCTGTTGTTGATAACGAATTAGCAAGTCGCGGTGTTGAAGTAAATAACCATGTATGTGAGCACTTTGCGTATTCACGCCAAGAACTACTGCACATGGTGAAAGTAGAAAGCATTAAAAGCTTTGATGACTTACTAACTAAACACGGCAGCGGTCATGGCTGTGAAATATGTAAACCTGCCATTGGCTCTATTTTAGCCTCAACATGGAACGACTTTATTTTAGAACCCGCCCATGTTGGCTTACAAGACACTAACGATACGTACCTAGCAAATATGCAAAAAGATGGTTCGTACTCTGTAGTACCGCGTATTGCTGGCGGCGAAATAACACCCGACAAACTCATTGTAATTGGACAAGTAGCCAAAGATTTTAACCTGTACTGCAAAGTCACTGGCGGTCAACGTATCGATTTATTTGGTGCGCGCTTAGAAGAGCTTCCTATTATATGGGAGCGACTTATCGAAGCTGGATTTGAGACCGGTCATGCCTATGGTAAGTCTCTTAGAACGGTTAAATCGTGTGTGGGTAGTACATGGTGTCGTTATGGTGTGCAAGACAGCGTTGGACACGCAATAGAAATAGAAAACCGCTACAAAGGATTACGTGCGCCGCATAAATTTAAAATGGCAGTATCGGGTTGTACTCGCGAATGCGCCGAAGCACAAAGTAAAGATATTGGCATTATAGCCACTGAAAACGGCTGGAACTTATATGTGTGTGGTAATGGCGGTATGCGCCCTCGCCATGCTGATTTATTTGCGACCGATTTAGACACACCTACTCTTATTAAATACATTGACCGCGTAATTATGTTTTACATTAAAACGGCTGACAAATTGCAGCGTACGTCGGTATGGATGGAAAACCTTGAAGGCGGTTTAGACTACCTTAAAAGCGTAGTCATTGACGACAGCTTAGGCATTTGCGACGAACTAGAAGCGCAAATGGAGTTAATTACACAAACCTATGCGTGTGAGTGGAAAAAAGCGATTGAAAGCCCAGATGCTGCCAAACGATTCCGCCAGTTTGTTAATAGCCCCGAAACCGATGAGAACATTTTATTTGTGCAAGAGCGTAACCAAATTCGCCCTGCTACAGAAGCCGAAAAACGTGAGCAACGTAATACACAAAACCGTATTCCAGTAATGGAAGTTGAAGAGGAGCAAGCTGATGTCTTGGCATAATATTGGAACAATCGACAACCTAGTGGCTAATAGCGGCGTATGCGCATTAGTTAATAATCAGCAAGTAGCTATTTTTTACATTCCGCAAAACCCAACGGCTGTGTTTGCCATTAGCAACTACGACCCGATTGGCAAAGCCAATGTATTATCGCGTGGCATTATTGGCTCAATCGACAATAAATTAGTTGTCGCATCGCCTTTATATAAGCAACACTTTTGCCTAGAAACAGGCGAATGTTTAGAAGCAGAAGCAATACACTTACCGGTTTTTAATGCAAAAATTGAAGACGGCAGTGTATTTATAAGCTCTGAACCAAAAGTTACAACAGCTGTGGCTTAGGGGAATAGTATGAGTGTACTGTCTTATTTTTCGGGTATTGAAAACGTGTGGCTAAATAAGCTTGTTACTAAGCTAACAAGCTCAAATGATCGCAGTGCTAAAAGCGGCAACGTTTATATAATTGGTGCGGGCCCAGGAGACGCAGAGCTAATTACGGTAAAAGCGCAGCGTTTAATTAATACCGCCGATGTTGTTTTATACGATTGGTTAGTAAGCGATGATTTATTAAAAACGCTTCCTAAAAAAGCACAGCGAGTATTTGTAGGTAAACGTGCGGGTAAACACTCAATGACCCAAGCTAACATTTGCGAACTACTGGTTAAATACGCGCAACAAGGCTTAAACGTAGTGCGTTTAAAAGGCGGTGATCCGAGTATATTTGCACGTATTAACGAAGAAGCCGATGCACTTACCAAGCATAATATTAATTTTGCTATTATTCCGGGTGTTACAACGGCTTGTGCTACTTCTGCTTATACGGGTATTCCGCTCACTGCACGCGATGTAGCGCGTAGTGTTACATTTCTAACGGCGCAGTTTGCCGATCCTAACAAGCAACCTCATTGGCAAAATTACGCGTTTATGCCTGCAAACAACAACCCCACTTTAGTGGTTTATATGGGGCTTTCGCGCTTACAAACGCTAAGCTGCGGTTTGCAATCAGTGGGCTGGCCAAGTAATACACCCATTGCACTAATAGAGAATGCCACTACCACTAAGCAAAAAGTAATTACTAGTACGCTTGAACTGATAGTAAATGAGCATGCTAAACACAACCTTCAAGGTCCTACCCTAATTATGATTGGTGAAGTAATAAATCATAAAATGGCAATTAGCCCTGAGTTATTAAACAGTATAAATGTTAACGCATGATACAAAATGAATAATGCACTTTTCGCGCTTACTACCTCCCCAGGAGTAGGCGCTTTTTTTGTTTTAATTTGGGTTCAAGTTGTGTGCAATAACATGTTTAAATGCACCAAATAAGTTAAAAGTAATGGTAATTTAAATTATAGAAAAACAGTGGCAAACAAAAACAACACTTTAAGCAATTGTATTAGCTTGATTTTAAATTCAATGATGAAATTTATTAATGATTGGAACAGTGGTTGCACTTTAAAAACAAAAAAGTGTGGAATAATACCAATGGCGACAAGCAATCCTCTCACAAAACAGTTTTTATTAGCAGCAAAGTATCAAGAAATACACGCGCTAAAGCAATTACAAAACAGTTGTGCCTCGCTTACTAAATTAGGCGATTTTGTACATCAGTTACAAAAAGAACGCGCAATGAGTAATATATTTTTGGCCTCAAATCGCGAGCGATTTAAAACCCAATTACAAGAACAAATCCCTTTAAGCGACAGCGCACAAACTGCATTTTATGATTCTCTTAAACAAACATTTATAAACGACAACGCCGATACTGGCCATACTCGGTTATTTAATTTAATTACCTATAGCTTACAAGCACTCGATGCATTACCGGTATTGCGCAAGCAAATAGCACAACAAAACATTAGTGCAGTGCATGCTACGCAGTCTTTCACGCAGTTAATTGCTAGTTTACTCAATATTATTTTAGAGGCAGCAGATGGCGCAAGCGATCCTAAAATAACGCGTTTATTAGTTGCCTTTTTTAACTTTATGCAAGGTAAAGAATACGCAGGACAAGAACGTGCCTGTGGTGCACAAGCATTTGCAGCGAGTAAATTTACCACTGAGCAAAAACAACAACTCGCGCATTTCGTACAAGAGCAAAACCACAGTTTTGACTTTTTTAATGGGTACGCCGATGCGCACCTTTTAAAATGCTTTGCCACGTTAACAACACATCAGGTGAATAATCAGGTAGACCAACTTAGAAGTTTACTGCAAAAACTCGATGACGAGAATGCTCAACCGCTCTCGCAACTAAGCGAAGTATGGTACGAAGTAACCACTACGCGCATAGATATAATGCACAAAATTGAACAAAATATAGCAGATCAGTTAATTGATACCGCAGCAATGCAAATAGCCTGTGCTCAACGTAGCTTAAATACAAATAAGCAGGTACTTAACAATATGGTAGAGCAACACATAGCCCCTACTTTTGGCCAATTAGCCATTAAGCAACCAGAGCCAGAAGTAAACCAAAATATAGCGGCCGATAAGCTCAACAGTAATAAAACTATGTATGATTTAATTATCGAGCAAAGCCAGCATATAAAACAAATAAACCAAGCGTTACTTGACGCTAAAAAAGTTATTAGTGAGCAAAAGGTCATTCACCAAGCCAAGTACATACTTATTGAGCAGTTAAAGCTCACCGAAGAGCAAGCCCATAAACAGCTACAAAAACAAGCAATGGATACGCATAAAACCTTATTTAGCGTAGCGCAAACAATTGTACAAATGAGCGATTAAATATGCTGTTTTTACTTGGGCATGTTGATCTTTAGTAATACCACTACCCTAAATAATAGTTATTTATTAAGTTACAAATTTCACACCCAGATTGAGTTTTGCCTTATTTTAAAATTGATTCATAACCTGCTGACTATAATAAGGTAAAACCCTAATTTGAAGTCTATTTATAATGCAAATTATTCAACGCATTCAAAATAATCAACTACAATAAGTTAATCATTTGTTGCATCTCATTTTAATGAGGCATATTTAATACTGTTGTAGGAGTTTGAATGCCCAATGTAGAGAGTGATATAGAAGGTGTATCATTTATAGATGAGCAGCAATTAACAACTTCTCTTGATAATGACATTCAAACAAACATAGAAAACATTGCTGAGCTAATTTTAAACATTTTTGATGCGAGCTCATTTTCTATTGTTGCTAATCTGCCTCAACGTGCTGTCGAGCTATATAAATCAGGTTCAGAAATAGCAGTAGCTAAAGAGCAACTATCTGATGATATTTTTAATGAATCGATTATTGAGCATGATCCTAAAATATTTAGAGTTATATCGCTTATTATTTTGCCCTCAGGTCTTAAGTTTGGATGGTTGATATTCGAGCGAGCAAGTGATTCACTACTTACAGAAAAAGAAAAATCAATTTTAAATAGTTTACAAAAAAACTTTGTAAATCAGTTAGTCCAACGTAAAAATTCATTTTCTATATCTTTTTCACAAATTGTTAAAGTTTGCTCTGTGTTAATAAATTTCATAACAGCATAATTTAATGGATTTATTTCTTCAATACAGTCAATTGGTTGCTGCCTAATTAACAATATATCTGACTCAATGGTATTTATATCTATGGGGAGATCATTTTCTATTTTTTTAACTGACTTAGTAAGTTGATGAGTATATTTTAAGTGAAGAAAATTAAGTTGGTGAAACTTGGCCCCTTTAGCTATTTCAAAAGCTGAGTAAACAGTAATACTTACCTCTGCAGCTGTTAAAATCACAATAAGCATCAGTTTTCTGGAGATATTCATATACGACACCTATTTTAGCTACTAACCCAACAGTTTTTTAATAACACTATAATAATTATAGTATTTATCACATTAGGTATAGCAGGTTTTATCTTTTTTACTAGCTCCTCTATAAATAACAATTTACGCTTAACTTAGTTCATTTTTAATACAAAGCTTCTTTTTAATTTTAGTTTGCCACTCAAGAGCAAGCTCCGGCAATTCGAGTGCTGCTAATAATACACTTTCATAATCTGGATATTTTTTATCAAAAAAAGCCTGGAACAGTTTTTTTACTGATATGTCGTGCGAGGCTTTCTTCTCGATAACAACACTATCACCCGTTTTTGCAACGCCCTGCTCTAGTACCCTAAAATACACGCCAGTGCAGTAATGCTGCGTAAACAGTTTAAGGCTGTTTTTATTATTAAGGGCGATAGCTAATTTAAAACAAGGCACACGAGGCTGGCTTACTTCAAGTAATGCAGTACCAATTCGAATATGGTCACCTATGTGTATATTCGCTTCATCAAGGTCAGAAATCGTGAAGTTTTCGCCAAAGGCACCTACTGCCAAATCATCATTCTCGAGGGTTTGTTTCCAATAATCATAATGATTGTGCGAAAACGCGTAAACCGCTTTATCAACCCCGCCGTGATTAACTAAATCAGCTTGCTCATCCCCTATAATATTTAGCTTTTCAATAACAACAGGTTCGTTAGTTGCCGTTTTAAAAATACCGGTTTTAACCTCTTTGCCGTTATACACTACCGTTTTTATTTTAGAGATATTAGTAGAGATTATTTTCATTAAGACTCCCACCTACCCATCGCTTGTTTGTCACTTTGTTTAAACTCAACCCAGTTTGATGAGTCTTTAAAGTGCTCTTTTTTCCAAAACGTGGCGTGGTTTTTTAAATAATCCATTATAAATTGTGCGCCTTCGAACGCGGCTTGGCGATGGCGGCAAGTTACGCCTACAAATACAATTTGCTCGCCAAGTGCTAAGTAACCTACGCGGTGAATAATGCATATTCTCGCCAGTTGCCAGCGAGTTTGTGCTTGCTCTGCAATAGATTGAAGCAGTTGCTCGGTCATACCAGGGTAGTGTTCAAGCTCAAGTGCAATAACGTTATCGCCACTGCTGAACTCTCTTACCAAACCTGTAAAGGTAACAACAGCGCCATCGCTTTTATTATTACTACAAAGCGTATTGTGCTCGTCACCTACATTAAAATCATCGGTTTGTACTTGAATATGTATGCTCATTAGCCACCTGTAACCGGCGGGAAAAAGGCAAGCTCATCCCCTGCTTTCACTATTTCATCGCTTGATGACATAGTTTGGTTAAGCGCTGCAAGTAGCTCACGCTCCTCAAGCCACGGTTGCCAATGCGGGTATTGGCTCACTAATTTTAATTTAAGCTCTGAAATAGTAAGCGGCTGCGTAATCTCAAGGCTTAATTTACTGCACTTTAACCGCTCTTTTAGTTGCCCAAAAAACAATAACTCTACTTTTCCGGCGCTATATATGACATTGTTTGGATTAATCGCGCTGCCAACTACCATTTTTGCCCCCTGCTTTTTGAGTAACGCGCATGCCGCTAATTTCCATTAATGGGTCGGCTGCTTTACACATATCAAACAAAGTAAGGCTAGCCACAGATACCGCCGTTAAAGCTTCCATTTCTACGCCAGTTTTACCGGCAAGTTTGCAGTAGCTGGTTATTTTAATTTGGCTGTTAGCTTCATCAAGTTCAAAATCAACAGCGACTTTACTAAGTGCAAGCGGATGACAAAGCGGAATTAAATCAGCGCACTTTTTTGCGCCTTGAATACCTGCAATACGTGCCACGCCTAACACATCACCCTTTTTGTTTTGATTAAGCATTACTTGTTCAAAGGCAAGCTTGCTCATGCTAATAAATGCTTCAGCTGAGGCATCGCGCAAGGTTACTTCTTTGAGCGATACATCAACCATATTCGCTTGGCCGTTTTCGTCTACGTGGCTTAACATACTATTGCTCACGCGATTCACACTTTTTACCAATGGTAATGTGCGGTACAAAGTTACACGGTTTATGCATTGAGTTAAGTTGATCTTTTATAATGCCTGTCCATGCTGTTTTGCATGCGCCTGTAGAGCCTGGCATACAAAAAATAACGGTGTTGTTAGCAAGTCCTGCCAATGCACGAGATTGAATAGTTGAGTTACCAATTTCACCGTACGATATATGTCTAAATAGCTCACCAAAACCGTCTACGCTTTTATCAAACAGCGGCGCAAATGCCTCAGGTGTTGAATCACGTTCGGTAAATCCTGTACCACCAGTCACTAAAATAGCATGAATGGTGTCATCGGCTATCCACTGCGATGCCACTGCACGCATTTGGTAAACATCATCTTTAACAATTTCTTTATCAGCTAAGTGATGACCCGCCTCAATTAGCGCTTTAATTAAGTAATGACCAGAAGTATCGGTAATTTCATCGCGTGTATCGCTTACCGTCATTACGGCAATGTTTAATGCTATTTGTGACTCAGTTGTGTGGCTCATAATGTTCTTCTTAATTGATTAATGCTTTGGTCAAAATGCTCATTTACAGCTTTAAATTGCGCCGGCGTATTGGTGTTTATTAATGCATGCGTTTTATTACATAAAAGCGTTTGCACACCAATGCTTTGGGTAAACTGTTTTATTGATTTATGACTGTTAGCGTTTGTGAGTATGTGTTTTAAATGATTTTTTACACTGCTTGTATTACGAATATACAGCGGTAGTGGTTCATTTTCAAAGTGCCAAGCATGTATTTGTGACTGATTTAATTGATTGCTCACACTTTGTACGTTATTTGACTGAGAAGCCAGCGCAATTGTGCTTAACAAACTACTCGTAAGTAGAGGCATATCTACCGCAGTAATAAGTAAGTCATGCTCAGTGGCTATTAATGTGGAATAAATTCCGCCAAGGGGTCCACTATTTGGGTATATATCTTTAACGTACTTTTCTGAAGGATAATCGCTCGGTGAATATTGGCTCGATGATTTAACTGGATTTGTAACGTTGCGGCTTATTAGTATGTTTTTAGCGCCTGCGTCTTTTAATAAATCACACGCATTGTACAATAGCGTTTTATTTTTTAAAACTAAATCGGCTTTGTCTGTGCCCATTCTTGATGACTTACCACCAGCAAGCACAACGCCTGTAAAATCTCGCTTAGCTTTTACTTCCATATTAACCACCTAACATGGCTAAGTGAGTTGTAGCACCTGTTAAGCGTTTATCCAGCTCATGGCTTATTTCTTTATTGCCCATAGCGGCTTGAATTGCCTTTACGGTCGCTGCAGTATCGTCCTCGTTTAGTAGTTCGCGTAAATCTATACCTTGCTCGGCAAACAAGCATAAGTGTAATTTACCCAGCGCAGACACCCTCAAGCGATTACAGCTTTTACAAAAGTCTTTACTGTACGGCATTATTAAACCAATACGACCATCGTAATCAGGATGACAAAACTCTTCTGCGGGTCCGTTTAATTTCCCCCTAACGACTTTTAGCCAACCTTGAGATAAAAGCTGTGCTTTAACCGTTTGCCCACTTAAGTGGTTTTCTTCAAAAAAGGTTGCGCCGTCACCGGTTTCCATTAATTCTATAAAGCGAACTGTAACTTTGTGGTGCTTTACCCACGCTAAAAAATCTTTCAACTGATTTTGATTAAACTGCTTGGCAAGTACCGCATTTATTTTTATATCTTTTATGCCCAGCTCTACCGCACGTTCAATCCCTTTTAAAATAAGGGTAAGTTTGTCGTGCCCTGTTATGAGTTTAAACATACTCGGGTTTAAACTATCAATACTGACATTAAGCGCATCAAGGCCTGCTTCTGCAAATTCATCAATTTTATTTAATAAATTAAATCCGTTGGTAGTAATGGCTACTTTTTCTATGCCAGGCGTATTTTTACAGAGTTTTATAATATCGGTTACGTCGTTTCGCAAGCATGGTTCGCCACCTGTAATACGCACTTTTTTAGTACCTAGCTCTGCAAACGCATTTACCAGCGTGCTAATTTCATTTTTATTTAAAAAATTACGCGGCGTATCGCACTGATACCCGTTTGGTAAACAATAACTACAACTAAAATTACATACATCGGTTATTGAGAGGCGCAAATAGTTAAACTGCCGACCAGATTGATCATTAAGCATATGCTTCCTTTTTTCTTTACATTACAACCGCAACATCAATACTGTTCGCTTTTTGCGTAGCATGTTGCTTAATTAATTGGCTTAATTGCGTTTTACACGAACCACAGTTAGTCCCACATTTAAGTTCAGAACCCAATTGCTCGACTGTGTTTGCACCGTTTTTAATGGCGTTTATAATTGGCTGCTCTCTTACTTTAAAGCAGCTACACACTTGCATGCCTTGGGTAAATTCTTCATCTGGGGTTGCATAAAGCAAAGACTGTAACTGTGTAAAGGTCAGTAATGGCTCTGCAAATAAATGGTTTATCCACTCAAGTGATATTTCTTTTTGCTCATTAGAAATAACACCAACAAACGCTAATTGATCGTTTTGAATACACTGCACATGCATGGCTTTTGCCGTATTCATAGCCGACCACTGCCCTTGTAAACCGGTTAAGGTTTGGCAGAAATACAGTAAATCACTTTGTGCCTCATTAAGCGCCAATTGGTAATTGAAGCAATTACTTGCATTAACTTTGAGCCAAAAATCACTGTTTATAACAAGTTCGTTTTTAGTAAACAGCTGCATATATTGCTCAAAGGGTGCTTTAACTATATTAACAGCGCCGTGTTTACACTCAGCCTGACCAGATAGAGGGTCAACTACCGACTGATACAACCCACTTACGGTAGCGGATGATGCAAATTGCTTATTCCAATGAATAGGCATAAAGCATTCACCTTTTCGCACAGCATCGGTTACTTTTGCATGCGCGGTAACCTGCCCTGTTTGGGCAATCGCGCTTATTAAATCGTTTTGTTTAATTGCTAATTTACTGGCATCAAGCGGATTAATTTCAATATACGGGCGTGTAATATGCGATGAAAGCGCAGTGCTTTTACCCGTGCGGCTCATGGTATGCCATTGGTCGCGTATACGTCCTGAGTTCATTACAAACGGATAATCACTTGATGTTTGTTGAACAGGTAGTTGCGGCGTTATAGGTATAAAACGCGCCTTTTTATCAGCGGTGCTAAATTGGTTATTTGTAAAAACCTGACCGTTTTTATAAGGCTGATTTTTAACAACAGGCCACATAATGGGTTTTAAGTTATCGTACTGGCTTTTTGTGAGCCCAACTAAACCAGAGAGGTTTAATAATCGACTACCGTTATTTTCAAAGTCGGTTAATTGTGCCCATTCTTCAAAAATGCCACTTGGATCTGTAAAGTCAAAACCTTCAAAGCCCATTTTTTTAGCGACTTCGCACATAATTTGCCAATCATTTTTAGCTCCCGAATAAGGCGCTACTAACGGGCGCTGCCTTGATATCCTTCGCTCTGAGTTAGTTACTGTGCCGTTTTTTTCGCCCCATCCGGTTGATGGAAAAGCAACATTGGCAAACTTTAACGTATCACTTTTTGCAATACAGTCAGATACAACCACCAGCTCGCAGGTCTCTAATGCTTTTTTAATTGCGGCGTTGTTGGGCAAGCTCACCATTGGGTTTGTTGCCATTATCCACACTGCTTTTATTTTGCCCGCGGCTATGTCATCAAACATATCAATGGCATTACTGCCTGCTTTGTTAGCCACAGTTGGCGAGAGCCAAAAGCGTTGCACAAGTGATTGATGTGCTTCGTTTTCAATATCTAAATGCGCCGCCAACTGATTAGCCAAACCACCTACTTCGCGCCCGCCCATCGCATTGGGCTGCCCAGTAATAGAAAACGGACCGCTGCCTGGTTTAAGTAATTTACCAGAGGCTAAATGTGCATTAATAATGGCGTTGCATTTATCTACACCCGAGCTTGACTGATTTATACCCATTGAATAAAAGCTAATCGCACTTGGGCTGTTAGCAAATAGAGCGTAAAACTCAGTGACTTCCTCAATTGCTATATCGCAAAAGTCGCTAACTGCCTCACAGCTCCACTTTTGTGCCTCTTGCAATGCGCTTTCAAAGCCGTTTGTGTGCTGAGCAATAAATTGCGTATCGAGGTGGCTATGCTCATTTAAATAATTAAGTAAGCCGTTATAAAGTGCGGCGTCACTGCCTGGTTTTATATTTAAAAATGTGTCGGCAAGCTCAGCGGTGTCGGTTTTTCGCGGGTCAATAACCACTACTTTCATATTTGGGTTAAGCTGCTTTGCACGCTCCATTCGCTGATACAAAACCGGATGCGTCCACGCTGCATTTGAGCCAATTAAAATAAGTAACTCAGTTTGCTCTAAATCTTCGTAGGTACACGGCACTACGTCTTCACCAAAAGCGCGTTTGTAACCTGCCACAGCAGATGACATACACAGGCGCGAATTTGTATCAATATTGCCTGAGCCTATGTAGCCTTTCATTAATTTATTAGCAATGTAGTAATCTTCAGTAAGTAACTGCCCTGATACATAAAAAGCCACCGCATCGGGTCCGTGCTTTTGTATTATGTCGTTAAATTTATTGGCAACGTGGTCGGTTGCTTCATCCCACGTAACAGCTTGGTTATTAATGAGGGGCGACGTTAAGCGATTATCACTGCCTGTTGTGTCGAGCAAATGCGTGCCTTTTACACATAAACGACCAAAGTTTGCGGGATGCTCTCGCATGCCTTCAAGCTTGGTTGGCACATTATTAAAAAGTGCAATATCAACACCGCACCCTACACCACAGTAAGCACATGTTGTTTGTTTTAAACTCGTTTTATTTATAGTTGGTGACATATTTACGGTTGCCATACTGCTCTCTTTTAATGTGCTTTAATTAGTGTGCTTTAATTTATGCGGGCTGTTTTACAGGCTCATTAAGAGTAACTACATTAATAGTGTTACTTGCTTTAGCGAGCGCGCTGTTTATTACATTTTGAACGAGCTTTTCACACCCTCCACAACCTGTACTGGCTTTGGTGCTTTGCTGCACACTTGCCAAATCTATGCAGCCGTTAGAAACTGATTGTTCAATGGTGTGTTTAGTTACTTTATGACAAGCGCAAATAATGGCGTCATCAGGCAAGTCATCGGCGCTTAGCTCTGCTATGTCGCCGGCAAGGGGCATAATGAGCGCTTCGGGAGCGGTGGTAAGTTCAATGTCGTTTAAATGATATTGCAGCAAATTGTCGTAATCGCTGGTATCGCCAACAAGTACCGCGCCAATTAGCTTATTGCTTTGTGAATTAGTAACTACTTTTTTATAAATGCCATTGGGTTGGTCTTCAAAATAATAGCTTATTGCACCTTCGCTGCGTGCATGTGCATCGCCAATAGAGCCTACTTCAACACCCATTAATTTGAGCTTAGTGCTCATATCGGCACCGCTAAATTCATCGGCTTTATTGTCTAAGCCAGTACTTTGCAAAGTACCTTGCTGGGTCTGTTGCAAAATATGCCCAACTGCTATTTTAGCCATGGCGTAACCAGGTGCCACTAAGCCAAAAATAAAATTATTCCACAGTGCACATTCACCAATAGCGTATATGTTTTTATCACTCGTTTGGCAGTGGTTATTAATTACAATACCGCCGCGCTCACCTATCTCTAAATTAAACTCGCGGGCTAAATTATCATAAGGGCGAATACCCGCCGAAAATACAATCATGTCGGTTTCAAGGGTTTTGCCGCCTTTAAAACACATTTTATAACGGCAACTTTCACCTTCTACTATTTCCTCAGTTGCTACCGATGTATGTACAGTAACGCCCAAATCTGTAATTTTGTTTTTTAGTAACCGACCGCCCCCCGCATCAACTTGTACACCCATAAGTTGCGGTGCAAATTCTATTACGTGAGTCTGTAAACCCAATTGCTTTAATGCGTTTGCAGCTTCAAGCCCCAGTAAACCGCCACCAATTACCACGCCTACTTTGCTGCCGTGGGCTGAATTTTTTATTGCGTGTAAATCGTTAATGGTGCGATAAACAAGGCAATGCTCGCGATCTTTACCCGGTATAGGCGGTACAAATGGGAATGAACCTGTAGCAAGCACAAGTTTGTCGTATTCAAACAACTCCCCTTTAGCGGTCGTTACAGTTTGCGTATCACGATTTATATCAACCACTTTAGAATGAGTATGAAAGCGTACTTGCCAATCGTCATAGGTTTTATTGCATGTAAGTGCGAGGTCGTCTGCGGTTTTGCCTTTAAAAAAAGAGGATAGTTGTACGCGGTCATACGCTAAACGGTCTTCACCGCTAAGTACCGTAATTTCAAATTGCTCATCAGCTTGATTTTGAGAAACTAGCTGCTGCACAAAATGGTGCCCCACCATTCCGTTTCCTACCACTACAACACGCTGCTTGCTTAGCATTTACTCACCTTAAAATGATATCTACTTTAGTGATTGACTAAAGCTAACATCGAATAATTTGTTATAGGATTGTTATAGCAATATGTAAGCCAAATATATAAGCATTTAAAATCAGTAATTTGCCTACATTGGTGCAGAGGTGAAAAGCATAAAGCCCCACAAGATGGTGCAACTGCACCATCTTGTGTCGCTATAAATTACAAGAGGATTTTAGAAGATAGTGAGGGTTAAAATTTAGCGCTCATCCATACCCACAATTTTTGAGTATCGACTTTATTAGCAGCAGTATCGCCCGCTGAGTAATCAGCGTATTTAACACCTACTGCATATTGTTTATTAATAGGTTTAACGTATTGTACGTTTAGTTCACTGCCCAAATCGTCAACCCCATTTGATTGCTCATTAGCATCAAAACTGTGATAAGCCACCAGCCATTTTCCGTCAAACGCTTTACCGTTTAAGCTTATGTAAGTGTCGTCCAAGCCTTGTGCGGGTGTATTTAAAAATGTATCTGCCCAACCATTAAATTTATGTAACGTGGCAAGCGGTGTTGCAAACCCGTAATCGCCATTATCAGAGCCAAGTGACTCTATGCCAACTTTTAATGTTACTGTTTTTATACCCAAACCATTTAAATCAACAGCGCCTTCAAGTGCATAGTAATCAGCATCAAAATCACTCACGCTTGTTGACGCAGACTGCGTTGCATACTCCGCTTTGTAATAAAATTTTATGTCGTTTAGGGTTTTATTACCTTTAAAAGAAACGCCATAAGTGTCTAAACTGTCGTCTTGTAGTGCATCGTCACTTAATAAGTAACTGTATAAAACCACTTTACCGTAGTCTGTTTTAAAGCTTGCATTAATTAGATGATCGGACGATTTAATGTCTTTATCGTCAGCAAATATGCGGTTACGCTTATTTAAATAACTGTACTGTAAATCTATGCTATTAAGTGCGTAATTAATGGTTGCTGCATCAAAGGTTTGCCTGTCTTGGCGCCAACCTACGTGCCCAACAAAACGCTGCCCATCAAGGGCTATTACTTGGCGCCCTATTTTTAGCGATAGACCATCGCGGGCATATTTAACAAAACCTTGGTCTATCTCGGTGTTTTCTGGGTCGGCAATAACAGAGTAATTAGTATTTTTCCCCACCGTATTGTTGTAATCATCTACGCCCAATAGGCTGCGGGTGTCTTCTACTTCAATAAGGGCTGAAAAACCATTCACCTCATCTGTTTGATGCGTTAAGCGGGTTCTAAGTGTTAAGCCGCTTGCATCTTTTAAGGCATTGTTTTGATCAACGCTTTCAAAACGCAGTCTAAAATCAAGATCAGTTTGCGAAGCTTGGCTTATTGAAGGCGCAGTGAAGCAACCCAGTATAAAAATAATAGGTAAGTTGTTCTTATAGTTAAGCATTTTAGTTCTCTAAGTTTTAATTATTAATACACATACCAAAGCAATAAATAAACACAGCGAAATACATTTCCACACCATAACTGGATCGCGTTTCATTATTGAACTTTTATTAGCGGTACTTTCTAAATAAGGATTAGGTTTGTTGATATCGTTTATAAACTCAGAAAAAGCTTGGTATCTGAGCTCTGGTTTAGGGGCAAGCGCCTTCATTAGGGCTTGATCTAACCAAAACGGAATATCGGCTCTGTATTTACGAATACTTGTGTAGTGCCAATGGCTGTAATCTTTTGGCGCTACGTGGTTAAGTGGCAGTGGTTTATAAGGCAATTTTGAGCACAATAACTCATATGCAATCACGCCAAGTGAAAACAAATCACTTTTAAAATCGGCGTGCATAGTAATAAGTGTCTCGGGTGCGGTGTAGTCGGCAGTGCCTTGCGGGCAATCATCCGCAATTTGTTTAACCGACTCGTCCATAGCCGCAACACTTACTGTGCCGTAATCAATGAGCGTTACTTTACCGTGCGCATCTATCATTACATTATCGAGTTTTAAATCGCGATGCACCATATCGAGTCGCTGAAACGCCCTTAGTGCATGTACTATTTGTTCAATAATACTGCGTACTTGGGTTATTTCTGGGTGCGGCACGTCGTGCTTCCAATCACTGAGTGTTTGCCCGTCCATGTACTCACAAATATGATACAAAAAACGACTCTGCGATTGCGTGCTTAGTACTTTCATCACGTTAAGGTGGTTTATGCGTTGCCCTACCCAGCCTTCTCTTATAAAGCCTTGAAGGTAGTGCACATCGTCTTCAAAATTAACCGAAGGTGCTTTTAAAACCACTGGCGGTATATCGGGCGCTTGTTGCACTAGGTAAATGTGCGAGCGACTACTGGCATGTAATTTACGAATAACCGTGTAATCATCAATTTTTTGCCCAACATTAAGCGCAGGTGGAATTTTTCGTCGTGTTAGCGAATGGTAAAGTTCATCTAACTTTTGCTCGGCAATATTTTCTACTTTTACCAGTAAACAACTTACGTTGTCGTCACTGCCTCGCACTAATGCAAGTTCGGTAATTGCTTTAGCTGCATTTTCTAAATTAGTGTGCTCGTTAATTAATTTAGCTATATCACTACTTGGGAGCACATCGTGTACGCCATCGCAGGTTAATATATAAATATCGTCTGCTTTTAGGTCAACTTCGTATACATCTATTTCTTGATGAAGTTGTGCGCCAAGTGCACGCGTTAGGGTATCGTTTACTTTGTGATCCCGTGTTATTGCCTCTATTTTATTTCCTCGCAAGCGAGTAATACGCGTATCACCTAAGTGAAATATATAACCCGTTGCCGACTTTAAAATAAGTGCTGTAAAAGTCGTCATCCAATCGGCTTGGCGCTGACCTAAGTGATTGTAATTAACTGATTGCGAATAAAGCCACTGATTTAAACTTGCTAACACCTTCGACACTGACTTTTTAACCGCCCAACTTTCGGGGGTATTTAAATACTCATTTATAAAATGAGTAACCGAAAGTTGAGACGCTTGTTTAGCATTTTTTGCTGATGAACACCCATCGGCTAAGCAGGCAATAACGCCTTTAGACTCTTTTTCTTGTGCTTTAGTATTGAGAGCTGCAAACGCATCTTGGTTTTCTGCTTTTAACCCTTTTGCGCTGTGTCCGCCAAATGAAACGTTGAGTTCATTTTCAAGCGCTTTAGCGTGGTGTGTTTCATCAAACATAGTCAATAATGCCTTAAGTCACTGAAATAAGTTCAACGGTGCCGTCTTCATTTACTTCGGTAATGTGTCCGTCTGGTTCTTTCATAAAAAACAGTGCAGCTAGGCCAAGTAATGCACTACCCGCAATAATGAAAAAGAAGGTTTGATAATCAACAAGTGACAATGCCGTTAAGTAAACTACTGCACCAACATTACCGTAAGCGCCAGTCATACCTGCAATTTGCCCAGTTAAACGACGCTTAATTAGCGGTACTGCAGCAAATACAGCGCCTTCACCTGCTTGCACAAAGAACGAACATGCCATAGCCGCAACAACAGCAAGCCATAAAGGCCACGATGCATCAACCAAGCCCATAACAAAATAACCAACAGCAAGACCCGTTGTAAGTACAATAAGTGTTATACGACGACCTAATTTATCTGAAATCCAACCGCCACCAGGGCGAGAAGCTAAGTTCATAAATGCGTAAGCAGAGGCTAAAATACCCGCGTACACCATATCAAGGCCAAACACATCCATAAAAAACAGCGGTAACATAGATACAACCGCAAGCTCAGAACCAAAGGTTGTAAAATATAAAATATTTAAAACAGCTACTTGCTTAAATTCATAACGATGCGACTCGGGTACTGGCTCTTTAAAAATATGACCATTTACGTCAAAGGTTTTATACACTTCGTAAATATAAAGCAGAACTAAAAAAGCATACACGGCAAGTACAAAATTAGCCGAAATTAGGTTAGCACCGGTTGGTGAAAGCTTCCAAGTAAGTAATGCTAATGCACCATACATAGGGATTTTCATAATAAGCAGTAATACAAAGTCGCCTTTACTGGTTACTTCCATTGCGCCTACTTTTTTAGGCTTAAAGTATGTACCGCCTTTTGGTGTATCGGTTACATTTAAGTACCAAATAATACCAAATATAACGCTTAATACACCCGTTAAACCTACTGCGTAACGCCAACCATCTTCGCCACCAAACATAAGTGCAATAATTGGCAATAACATAGCCGCTGCTGCTGAACCAAAGTTACCCCAGCCGCCATAAATACCTTCTGCTATGCCCAGCTCGTTAGCAGGAAACCATTCACTCACCATACGAATGCCCACAACAAAGCCAGCACCAATAAAGCCTAGCGCAAAACGCGCTATAGCGGCTTGTTCAAATGTGGTTGCCATAGCAAACATAAAACACGGAATACTACAGGTAATAAGTAGCGCGGCATAAACAATCCGGGGACCAAATTTATCGGTCAGCATACCCACCACAACACGGGCAGGAATAGTTAATGCTACATTTAAAATTAGTAATGTTTTAACTTGTGCCATGGTAATACCAAGCGAGCCCGCAATTGCACCTAATAAAGGAGCATGGTTAAACCATACAAAAAATGACACAAAAAAGACCATCCAACTCAGATGTAATACTTTCATTTTTCCTTTAAAGGATATTAAGTTAAATCCAGAACTCGGTTGCATGTTTATTTCCTCGTAAACGTATTATTGTTTTACTAATGCCCCACTCTTTTAGATGAGTAGCAGCCCAATGTTTGTTAAATTTTAGTTAACCTACTACAGCAATTACTGAGCCACTAATTAAAAGCCATCAATTTCAGTTGGTTATATGTATTTATTATTTTAATGCGTTATAGTTGCACTATATGAGTGAAGGGCTATGGACTGTTACAGTGCAAATAAAAAGCGTTACTACTTGCTCTAGGATTTAACAAATTGGTATTGTTCAAAAAAAGTATGAGATGTTTAAAAATGCAAAAAGCACCGTTAACGTACCAACAGCAACTACGCTATTCTCGGCATATTATGCTGCCGCAGCTTGATATAGACGGACAAGAGAAACTATGGCAATCGCATGCTTTAGTTGTTGGTGTGGGTGGGCTTGGGTGTGCGGTAGGTCAATACTTAGCGGCATCTGGCGTTGGCACGCTTACCCTAGTTGATAACGATGAAATAGACGTGACCAACCTGCAAAGGCAAATACTGTATAAAGAAAGTGATATTGGTAGCTCAAAATGCAGTGCTGCTAAAAAACAGCTCAGCGAACTTAATAGTGAAATAGATATAAACACCATTGAGGCATTTTTTGATGTAAATACCTTTACAGAACAATTATTTAATAACATTGATATAGTGATTGATTGCTCAGATAACCTAGCAACGCGCAATGCACTTAATAGCGCCTGTTTTAAAGCTAAAGTTCCACTGGTGTCAGGCTCTGCAATACGTATGGAAGGACAAGTCGCGTGTTTTACTATGGATGAAAACAGCCACTGTTATGGTTGTTTATCACAATTTTTTAGTGAACAAACACAAAGCTGCTCAGAATCCGGTGTGCTTTCACCTATTGTAGGGCTAATAGGCAGTATTCAGGCTACTGAAGCGCTAAAAATGCTTGCTGGTTTGCCAAGTGGCTTAAGCGAACACTTATTACTGGTGGATGGTTTAAGCATGGAGTTTAATCGTTTTAAAATAGCTAAAAACAGTCAATGTGCGGTGTGCAGCATTTAGTTATTCTAGATTACTGATTGTTGTATAAAGCACATCGCCCACTTTAAAGTCGTTTTTGTCCCACACTCGTCTTGATGCCAAGCAATACAATGTTTGCCCATCTACATTAAGCGTTAGCTGCCACTTATTATTAATAAGCTCAGCCTGAGTTAATACCGACTTTAAAACATTACTGTGCGTTGTTTGCTCAGGCTTTAACGCACTAAACGACATTTGCTCACTTTCTATGATTAGCTTATTACTGCTATCTACAAGTGCAGGAAGCACAAAAAGCGGCTGCTCACTTTGCTGTAATTGCAGTTGATATAGCCCGTAGTCTTCATCAAATTTAACCACATTGTAATTAATTAAGCTCAGCGGTGTTTGCCTGTCGTTTGCGTAAATAGCTTTTGCAACGTGCGCACTTGTACCTTGGTTTATCACCTTTCCTTTATCAAGCTGAATAAGGATATCGCAGCAAAATAGCAGCTCTTTTAATGAGTGGCTTACTATTATAAATTTAATATTAAACTTAACTGCAAACTCGCTAAGTTTAGTGAGCGTTTTAAAACGCAATGACCAATCAAGCGCACTAAAAGGCTCATCAAGCATTATAAATTTTTGACCGGCAAGCAAAGTGCGCGCAAATACTACACGTTGGCGCTCGCCACCCGATAAGCTTTGTACATCACGATTTAGTAAATCTTGTAATTCAAGCGCTTTAACAACGTATTGAAGCATTAAGCTGGTTTGTTTGTTCCCGCAGTGTTGTTGTGTAAACGCTAAATTACCTGCCACATCTAAATGAGGAAACAACGGGCACGATTGCAACTGAAGCGTTATACCGCGTTTATCGCTTGGCAACTCATGCACTGGCTGATTATTAATATGAACACTTTTTGCAGGCTCTAAACCACTAATACAACGCAGTAATGTTGACTTACCAGAGCCTGAAGGCCCGTAAACACCCAATACATTAAACGACTCAAGCTCAAGGTTTATATCTAAATCAAAATTATTGAGTGCTTTAAAAAGGCTTAACTTAATCATTTTATTGCTTAACCCCTACAATGCTTTTATTAAACTTAAATAACAGCACTAAACAGGCAAACGAAATTGCCAGTAAAATAAGTGAAAGCTGATGCGCCGCCGTATAATTTAACGATTCAACATGGTCATAAAGCGCAATAGACACCACCTGTGTTTGCCCCTGAATATTACCGCCAATCATTAATACCAAACCAAATTCACCCAATGTATGCGCAAAACCTAAAGCAAATGCGCTACCAATACTGGGTTTTAAAAGCGGAATGATTAAATGCACAAAGCGTTTAAATGGGCTTAATCCAAGCGCAATGGCAGCTTCGTTATAGGTTTGATTAATATGCTTAAACCCAGCCACAAGCGGCTGCATTACAAAAGGCAGCGAATAAAAAAGCGAGCCAATAACCACGCCCTGAAAACTAAACGCAAGCTGCGTACCCGTTAGCCAAAACCAAAACTGCCCAAAAGCGTGATCAGGCGAAAACAAAACAAGTAAATAAAACCCTAACAACGTAGGCGGTAGCACTAAAGGCATTGCAATTAATGCCTCTAAAAATGGTTTAAATTTACCGTTATAGCCAGCGAGCTTGTAAGCCAGTGGAATACAAAAAATAAGAAGAAGTACTGCGGTTATAAAGGCAAGTTTTATAGTTAACCACAGCGCGGTTAAATCACTTTGAAGCATTGTTGTCCTTTATTCTGTAACCTAATTCAATTAACTGCTGCTGCGTAGCGTCCATCATTAAAAATTGCATAAGTTGCTTAGCGCTAGCATGTTTTTTAGTCGAGCTAATAATAACGCCTTGTTGAATTATATCGGGATATTGATTGGTAGGCAGCACGGTATAATCTAAATATTTTTGATCTTGCGTGTTACGGTAAGCCGCCTTTAGGGATGAAACAGCCACCAGCCCTACTCCTACATTACCACTTTGCACAAACTGAAACGCATGCGTAATGTTATTCCCGTACACATAATTTATTGGTTTTTTAAAATGGTTATTCGCGAAGTGCTCTGAGGCACGTCCGTATGGTGAAAAACGCGGATTAGCAATGGCTACTTTATCATTTACTTTTTCAGCTTTGGGTTGCCACAAAGCAAGTTCGCCTAACGCGTAAGTGATCAAACTACTCTGCTCGGCATAGCCTTCTTTAATAAGCGATTGCGGTCGAAAATCATCAGCCGATAAAAACACATCAAATGGCGCGCCATGCACTATTTGCGAATATAAAACACCGCTAGAAGCTGCTGATATTTTCACGTCAACATTAGGTAATGGGGATTTTTTTAGTAGGGTTTCCAATACAGTTTTAAAATTACTCGCTACGGCTACATGCAGCGTTTCTTTTGCGTTTACGCTGCATGAAAGCATGCATATCACACACAAAAAATAACCCAACCATGTATTGTAAAGCTTTGACATTATAAGTATTGTTTCAAAATAAAATGATTTAAGTAAGCAATATATATGAACGATGTTTGCAATGCACCCGGTTTATTACCAATTGAAACTGCAATACAAAATATACTTGGCACAATAACGCCTGTTAAAGACGTTGAAACCATTTCTATAATGCAAAGTGTTGATCGCGTTTTAGCAAGCGATGTTAAGTCAACTATAAACGTACCCGCTCATAACAACTCCGCAATGGATGGCTATGCGCTGTGTATTTCAGATAAAAGCTTAACCTACACACAAGTAGGCAGCGTGTTTGCAGGTCAAGTTTTTGAAGGAACACTTACGCCAGGGCAATGCGTAAGAATAATGACCGGCGCCGCCATTGCACCTGGCGCTAACGGCGTTGTAATGCAAGAAAACGCCTCGGTTGATGGCGATAAAATTACGTTTACTGCGCAACCTGAGCTAAATGAAAACGTGCGTTTTGCTGGCGAAGATATTGCTATAGACGACGTTATTTTAAAAGCAGGCGATAAATTAAAAGCCGTTGATGTGGGATTACTGGCATCTTTAGGAATTGCGAATATAGATGTGGTAAGAACCCTAAAAATAGCCGTGCTTTCTACAGGCGATGAGCTAATAGAACCTGGTCAGCCTCTTAAGCAAGGCGCTATTTTTGAAAGCAACCGCGCTGTTATTATTAGTGCGCTGCAACAAAAAAATATAGACGTGCTTGATTTAGGAATAATCCCTGATGACAAAGAACTCATCACTAATGCATTTTTAAAAGCGAACGAACTTGCCGATGCCGTAATAAGCTCAGGCGGTGTATCGGTTGGTGAAGCCGACTTTACCAAAGAAGTGCTCAACGAAATTGGCAATATCCACTTTTGGAAAATAGCCATGAAACCAGGCAAACCTTTTGCCTTTGGTAAATTAAGTAACAGTTACTTTTTTGGCTTGCCAGGTAACCCTGTGTCGGCTGCTGTTACGTTTAATCAGTTAGTAGAGCCTGCACTGCAAAAGCTGTCGGGTCTTGGTGACGTAAACCCTAAAATGCGCTTTAACGCTGTTACTACATCCGTCATTAAAAAGCGCCCTGGCAGAGCTGACTTTCAGCGCGGTACTGCAACAATTAACGAACAAGGTGACTTGGTAGTTGCCCCGTTTAATAAACAGGGCTCGGGTGTACTTTCGTCGCTTAGTAAAGCTAACTGTTTAATTGTAGTTCCGGCGCAAAGCGGCAATATCGAAAAAGGCGCAACAGTAAGTATTGAGTTGCTATAAAGCCTAAAATGCTACAGCTAACTGTATAATTTAGCTGTAGCGCTGCAAACCTTAAAATATTTTTATATTTAATGTTTGAATTAAACAATTTAACTTTTCGCTACGCCCTTCAAACTCTTCCTTACTTAATCTATTAACGCACTTCAGCGCGTTTTTAGTCGCAAAGTATCTATCATAACTTAGGCTTCTTTCGCATTTAACACTATACGTTGAGGGCCAAGAGCCACCTGCCCCCGTTGCTATGCCAACAACGTTACATGTAGCGTCTATATACTGCTCCCATGCTTTTATTTGTGCTTTAACTGCATCAACTTGGTAATCATCAGTTAGTTGCGGGTAAATTTCATCCATCATTTTACTGATTTTAGTTTTGTATCTATTGCCCTCTAAATTATAAATATTGCCAGTATGCATTGCACCGCCTTCTGGCCAACCATCAGCGCTTTGTGCAAATGCGCCAAATGATGAAATAGCAAAAGCAAACCCAATAATAATTTTATTCATTTTAAATCCTTTTAATAGTTACCAGATACCTGTAAAAAAACGCTCATAAAAAATGCCGCAGAGCTTAGCTGAGCGGCATTATATTATTCAATAAGCTTTTAAAGAGGTCTATTTAAAAGCCAAATATTTTTAAGTGGAAAAACTTAGTCGCCACTGTATTAATAAATATCACAGCTAAAATAACAGGAATAAACGTTGAAAGTGAAAAGTTAACGTACTTTTCCATAAAGCTTCCCGCATAATTAGGCGAACCTAAGCTTAGCTCTTGTGTTAAGCGTGCTTTTTTCCAGCGGTACATTACAAACAAACACACCATTAACCCATTAAGCGGTAAAATTGTGTCGTAAAATACATCAACAATAATATCAAAAAAGCTCTTATTAACGCCGCCATAACTGGTGAACGAAGTAAGGCTGTCAATCATACCAAACGACATTGTACATAAAATAGTAAGTACGCCGGTTGAAAGTGTAAGGATGCCCAATGCTTTTTTACGGCTAATACCTTTGCGGTCACTTAGGGTTGCAGTCGGGACTTCTACTATTGAAACAAGTGAGGTAATTGCTGCAAAAAAGACTAATAAGAAGAACGAGAATGCAACAATAGATGCACCTACATAGCCAATATCATTTTGCAGTGCTAATAAGATTTTAGGTAGGTATACAAAAATCATCGATACAGACGAGTCAGAAAGTGCTGTAGGGTCTGTATTTGGATCAAAACTAAATATAGCGGGTAGCACCATTAAACCAGCTACAAACGCAACGAGTGAGTCAGTAATAGCAACCATTTTAGCGCTACTGACAATGTCATCCTTTTTAGAAATATACGATGCGTAAGTCATTAAGATACCCATGCCCAAAGATAGCGAGAAAAACGCTTGGCTTAATGCGCCATTTAAGACACTTGCATTCATTTTAGAAAAATCAGGAATAATATAGTATTTAACACCGGCCATTGCGTTATCAAGCGTTAATACATAAATAACGAGGGCAAGCAGCATAACCAATAAGGCGGGCATTAAAAACTTAGCGGCTTTTTCTATGCCCTGCTTAACACCGCCTAATAAAATTAAGTTCACCATAATAACCACAACGGCCATATAACCAAACACAGTGTAACTATTGATAAAAACACCAAAGTGGCCAGGATCTGCAAGTAAATCTAAATTACCTAGGCCTGTTTGCGTTAAATAGCCAAAAATCCACACCGTAATTACCATATAAAATACAGCAATCATAAATGGCGTAAGCACGGCTAAAAAACCTGCAAACTTCCATTTTTTATCGTTATTAGATAATAGCTTATACGAGCCAAGTGGATCTTTTTGAGCGTTACGACCCATTGCCATTTCAGCCATCATGACTGGTAAACAAATGAATACGACAAATAAAGCGTAAATTAATAAAAATGCGCCGCCGCCATTTTTAGTAGCAGAAACCGGAAAGCCAACTAAATTACCAATACCAACAGCCGAACCTGCCGCCGCTAATATGAATCCGAGACGGGAACTAAATCGTTCTCTATTTTCGCTCATGCTTGAAACCTTTTTATTATTTTGTATATTTCAGCGACTCTACCAGTGTTACACAGAGATTTTCAAGCAATTACAGTGTAAAAATAAAATCGATGTGTAAAGCTGTGTAAATACGCTTTTAATTCACCAATTTTCAACGCTGTGGTAGTATTGCGTTAATCAAATTTAACAATTTTTATGAGATTACTTATGTTGTACATGATTCATTCAACAGACGTTGAAAATAGCTTAGAGCTCAGAAAAGCAGCACGCCCTGCACATTTAGCGCGCCTTAGTGAGCTTGATTCTCAAAATCGTTTACTTACCGCAGGTCCGTTTCCGGCAGTCGATAGTGAAGATCCTCAAGAAGCAGGTTTTACCGGTTCATTAGTTGTTGCTGAGTTTGAGTCAATTGAAGCCGCTCGAGAATGGGCAGCAGCTGACCCTTACGTTGCCGCTGGCATCTATGAAAATACAGTTGTTAAACCTTTCAAAAAAGTGTTCCCTGCTTAAAAGTGTATTAAACCCTAAGAGCGTGCGTTGCACTGTAATTCAGGGTTTGTTCACAAGATTTTAATTAAAATTACTGAGATAAAAACGAATTTAGCGTTTTTACTTGAATTTTAGTAACTTAGTTAATTAAACTAAGTGGGTCTGGTCTAGGAGTTTTCCATTATGCGCGTATTATTAAGCCTCGGTTTTATTGCTTGTGTTAGCTTAGCTAACTTTGCTCAAGCAGCGACGGCCACCCAAGCATCTCATGCTGAGGTGGACAAAAAGAAAGCCGTAATACTTGCAAAGAAAACAATAGGCGGTAAGACCTTAAAAATTACCGAAAAAACAGATTTTTATACCGTACGAATACTGAAATCTGACGGCCACGTCGTTGATTTACATATAAATAAAAAAACCGGCGAAGTGAAAAAGGATTAACAAATGCGAATTTTAGTTATTGAAGACGATTTACATTTAGCAGATAACCTACGTAATGCTTTAGAAAAAGAACGTTACAGCGTGGATTTATGTCACGATGGTGAAGCAGGTCTTTTCCACATTACAGAATACCCGCTTGATATGGCCGTAGTTGATTTAGGTTTACCTAAAATAGACGGTATTGAGCTAATCAATAAAGCACGAGCACAAGGCATTACTATTCCTATTTTAATCTTAACAGCGCGCGATCGCTGGCAGGACAAAGTAGAAGGTTTAGATGCAGGTGCTGATGACTACCTTACCAAACCATTTCATGTTGAAGAACTTATTGCACGTTGTAATGCATTAATTCGTCGCAGTGCTGGTAAAGCAAATCCAGAAATGACTGCGGGCCCAATTAAAATTCATACACGTTCTCAACAAGTATGGGTTGATGATAAAGAGCTTAGCCTTACAGCTTACGAGTATAAAGTACTTGAATACTTAATGGTAAATCCGCAAAAAGTAATTTCTAAATCAGAACTTACTGAGCATATTTACGACCAAGATTTCGATCTTGATTCAAACGTAATTGAAGTATTTGTACTACGTTTGCGTAAAAAGCTTGACCCTGATGGTGTGCTAAACCCAGTAGAGACACTACGTGGGCGTGGTTACAGGCTTAAAAGCCAGTGGTAATACCGCAAATATCGTTAAAAATAAGGCAAGGATTTATCCTTGTCTTTGTTTTATTAGTCGCACTCCCTATCTTATTTTATTCAATTGGCAAAGCGTATTACGCTTCACTTGTTGATGCGACTGAAAAAACTCTCGAAGCACAGCTTTACTCGCTAATATCTGAAGTCGACTTTACTGAGCATGGTATTATTATGCCCAGCACTATTTTAGCGCCTGAGTTAAACAGATTAAATTCAGATACCTACGCAATGATTTACCGAGATGATGATCCTGTTTGGAACTCAGAATCGGCTGTAAACTTAAACTATGTACCAGAGCAAATAGAAACCAAAGCCGGTGCTGCCGATTTCAGGCGCGTGGAGTATAATAACACCGCGTACTGGCAACTTAGCCTGACTGTAATTTTAAATAACATAGATCAATCAGAACAAGCTCGCTTTATATTAGTTAAACGTAATGACGCTCTACTTCGTTTAATGGATGGCTTTAAGCAAACCCTTGTAGATTGGATGTTTATAATGGGCATTGCAATTGCAGGCCTGATGGCGATTGGTTTTATTTGGAGCGCTCGCCCACTCCAACGACTCGATAAAGAAATAAAAGCAATTGAATCGGGTGATATTCAAGAAATTAAAGGCCTCTACCCTGTAGAACTGCAAACAATAAAAGCAGACCTAAACTTGCTACTTGAGTCGCAACAACGCCAAAAAGAGCGCTACAGAGCTTCATTAAGCGACCTTGCTCATGCACTTAAAACACCGCTTGCGGTACTTAAATCAAGTCCATTGGCAAACGATGCTGATGCACAAGAACAACTCGACCGAATTAATGTGATGATCGAGCACCAATTAAAGCGTGCTGCAACCGGTGCATCAGACACCTGGAAAAAACAAACACCTATTAAGCCAGTACTCGATTCAATACTCAGTGCTATGGCAAAAGTGTACCGTGATAAAGATATTATTTTTACCTGCACCGTAACCGAAAAAGATTACTTTTTAGGTGACCAAACAGATTTAATGGAATTACTTGGCAACCTGATTGATAACGCCTGTAAAGCGTGTCGCTCACAAGTAGCAATACAAGTTATTCAAAGTAAAACTTTGTGTATTGGAATTAGCGATGATGGCCCTGGCGTACCAAAGGACAAACGTGAATCTCTACTTACACGGGGTACTCGTCTGGATACATACGAAAGCGGACACGGCGTAGGGATGGCAATTGTATCTGACTTGGTTAAGTCCTATCGCGGTACACTTACCATTACAGAAGCTGATAACTTAGGCGGCGCTCAATTTATTTTAGAGTTTAATTACAATGACAAAAAGTAACCATTTATTACAACTAACTGCCATTGTGTTATTAGCTTCAAGCCAATACAGCTTTGCAGATGAAGCATGTACTTTAGCCGCTAAAGCAACAACCGATGAGGCTAAGCGATATATTCAATGCCTAGATAGCCAAATTGATAAAGCAAAACAAGCACAAGGTAGTTGGATACAAAAGCGTAAATATGAGCTAACTCAATCACAAGAAAGCACAGGCAATACGCAAGTGCTGCCGTTATTTATGCGCAGCATTAAAAATAATGAAAAGTACCTTGAGAGCGCCTGCCAATGGCGTTACTTAATAAAACTTCCTAATGCGATAACCGCAGCCATTAGCTATAAGCTCTGTGAAATTGAGCTTATAAATCAATTTACAGAATCACTAAAACACCCATTTTGACGTAACTTAAACACACTAAACTAGTTACGTTTCTTTACTCACTCCCTTTAGCTTACTTGACAATTTATTCATATCAAAACAAACTACCTACTAGTAGATTGCTAAAAACTAATGGATAAACAGATGACTAAACCAGTAATTATTATTGGTGGCGGACTTGCTGGTTTATACAGTGCGTATAAATTACAACTACTTAATATTGAGTACTTATTATTAGAGGCTAAATCGCAATTGGGTGGCCGAATTTTTGCCGCGCAATCACCAATAAAAAACGATGTTAGTTTTGATTTGGGTCCTACGTGGATATTTCCCCACCAACCAAAAATTCAAGCGCTAATAAAGTCACTCAACTTAAGTATATTTGAGCAATACAATAAAGGTGATGTGTTATATCAAGCACCTAACTCCAAGCAACCTCAACAAATTGCAGGTGCTGGAGATATGCAACTATTTAGGCTTAAGCACAGCATGAATACCTTAATAACTGCCTTATACGAGCAACTTAATCCTGATTCAATATTATTAGAACACAATGTCACTGAGCTTAAAAAGAACGATAATAGCTGGCAAGTTACTGTTAATCACTTAGGCAATATAAAGCACTTTACTACTGGCAAATTAATTTCAGCAATTCCTCCTCGTATGGTTACAACGCATTTAACACCTGAACTATGGGCGACTCCAACACTCATAAACCGCCTCAGTAGTGTACCTACATGGATGGCAGGACAGGCCAAGTTTATAGCTACTTTTGAACATGCATTTTGGCGTGATAAAAACTTATCTGGGCAATGCTTTAGCCGCGTAGGCCCTATGGTCGAGATTCACGATGCCAGTGCTGAGGATAGTAATTACGCCGCATTATTTGGCTTTATAGGTGTCCCCTACTTATCACGAAACCAAGTAACTCAAGAGCAATTAATTCAAGCCTGTGCCCAACAGCTCAGCTACTTTTATGGTAAGGATGCTGAAAAGGCAACCGGATACTTTATTAAAGACTGGGCAGAGGATAAATTTGTAGCTAATAGGGACGATCAAACTCAGCCTTCACAGCACCCAGAATTTGATTTTTCAAACTTGGAAGAGCAATTAAGTAACCTCAACATTCATTTTGTAGCGAGTGAGTTTGCAAAACAAGAAGCAGGGTATTTAGAAGGCGCAATAAACGCAGTGGATGACGCTATTAAATCGTTTATTAATTAATAGCCCTGTATTTATTGATAACTTAACCATCAAGGGTTTTAATTTTACAGCCCTTGATGGTTATAAATGTTAGTTATTTTTAGTAACGTCTTCACCACTGCCCAGTAAAGTGGCAACCCACTTGCCCTCTGCACTGGCTTCTAGGGCTATTTTTACAATCATTGTTAATGGTACAGATAAAAGCATACCCACAGTACCTAATAACCAGCCCCAAAATATTAATGATAAAAACACCACTAACGTTGAAAGACCCAGCCCTTTACCCAAAAATTTAGGCTCTACAATATTACCCATTATCGTATTTATTGTTAAATACCCTGCAGCAACAAGTCCTGCCACTAATGGGCCTTGAGTAATAAGGGCAAGTAATACAGCTGGTACAGCCGCAATAATTGAACCTATATTTGGAATGTAATTGAACATAAATGCCAACACGCCCCAAAGCACAAAGTAGTCAACGTCTAAAATCCATAAGTAAAACGCAGCAATAATACCCGTCCCTAAACTTACTAGCGTTTTAATTGCCAAGTATGAATTAATAGATTCTAAAAAGCGGTCAATTTGCTTCATTTTACTATCAGGGTCTTCAAGTGCCATATGTATTTTCTTGCTCAACATTGGCCCTTCAAACAGCATAAAAACAACCGTTAAAATAATTAAAAACATGTTTGCCATTACGCCACCTAATCCTGTGAGCATATTAGTGGCCACATCAACCATTTTGCCAGGGTCGAACATATTAATTAACTGATCTTTATTGATCAGTATGTTGTATTGAGATGCTAAATCGACCAGCCACACAAATTCTTCTTTAAGTTGTGTTTTATACTCAGGAAGCTGCTGAGAAAAATCGTTGATAGATTGCCCTACAAGCCCGCCAAGGCTTACCCCTAAGCCAACTATAATCAGCACGACCAACATAACAGCAATGCCTTTAGGAATTTTGTAGCGCGCAAAAAACTTGATAAGCGGGTTACAAATAATGGCAATAAATGCCGCCAAAATAAACGGAATAATAATTACACTCGCGGCTTTTATTCCAGCGAGGACCACTACTAAGGAAGCGAAAACTATTAAGCTTTTATTTACTCCAGTTAAACTTGCCAATTTATTAATCCTTTTATTAACTATATCGTCCCAGTGTAAGGCAAAAGGTAATTAAATGAAATAATTACGAAGTGATCATAAAAGCCTGTTTTACGTATAAATTTGCAAAGCTGTTTGCTAGCGAGTATGTTTTTTAATCACTTGCTTCTATTTTATTGTAAGGATGTATAATGCATATATTTATAACTGGCGCGACCGGATTAATTGGTAAGCACTTATGCCCTTTTTTACTTCATCATAATACTGTTACTGTACTTAGCCGCAATCCAACTAAAGCAAACGTATTATTAGGCCACAAAGTTAAAGCCGTAAGTGACATTAGTGATGTTGACTTTAACACTGTTGATATCGTTATTAATCTCGCTGGCGAGCCGATTGTAAATAAACGCTGGAGCGACAAACAAAAGCAAATAATACGAAACAGTCGTATTGATATTACACAGCAAATTAGTGAAGCTATTAAAGCCTGTAGTATACCCCCGCATACTTTTATATCTGGCAGTGCAATTGGTTTTTATGGTCGACAAAATAGTAATCCTATTGATGAAACTTTTGAACGCCCACACGATGAATTTAGCCACCAGCTTTGTAAAGACTGGGAAAATGCAGCACTACTCGCCCAATCAGAACAAACCAGAGTATGTCTTTTGCGAACGGGTATTGTTTTAGCTAAAAAAGGAGGTGCACTTGGAAAAATGTTGCCTGCTTTTAAATTGTGTTTAGGCGGCCCGATTGGTAATGGCGAGCAAGGCATGTCTTGGATACACATCGACGATATGATTCAGCTAATACTCTTTATTATTAAACACCCAGAAATATCAGGCCCTGTTAACGCAACAGCACCCAACCCTGTAAGCAATGCTCAATTTAGTAAAAGCTTAGGCGAGGCGCTCTCTCGACCTGCATTTATCACTATGCCAACCCCAGTACTTAAATTATTAATGGGTGAAATGTCAGACTTACTAACAACGGGGCAATTTGTAGTCCCTAAAAAGGCACTCGTTCATAATTATCGTTTTCATCACCCTGATATAAAATCGGCTTTAGAGAGCTTGGTTTAGCGGGCGTTAATATTCGTTCAGTTAAAATCCCTTTCAAATTAGATACATGGGTAAATTACTACTTTTTACCCATATTGACCTTTAAACATTAATACATAATAATCAGCACGTTTTCCACGCCAACCACGCCTATCTTTAATAAAAGAGAATCTTAAATGCTACACCTGCCTACTGTGATCAGTCTCTCTTTTATTCTTAACGTATTAATAGGCTTGTTTTTTTTATCCGTACATAACTTTAAAAAACAAACATCATTTTTATTATTTGGCCTAGCGTGCATTACCTTTGCATTTGCCGAGTTACTTGCCTGTTTAAAGTTAGTAATAGACGCGCCTTTTATTACTCACTATTTGGCTGATATTTTTATATTACTAAGTCCACTGTTAATTATTATTGGGTTAAATAAATATAAGCACAGTAAGGCACTAAACTTAAAACCTCTGTATTGTCTCCTTGGATTAACGGGGGTTGCTTTATTACCCATATATTCAGACCCTGCAGGGCAAATGCTGACAAGCTTAATTATTTCGGTTTTATACCTATATTCCGCATATATTATTAAGCAGATGAACTTTGTAGCCACTTTGCAAAAAAAAGCGCTGATAGTTTGTTTTTCAATTCACAGCATTTTAATGCTCATACAAACAACATTATTGGCAATATCTATTTTTAGTATTAATTCGCCAAACTACATAGAGCCACTGCAACTTATCTTAAGTAGCCATTTAATTTTGGCCACTTGTAGCGCACTAATATTGCCATACCTGCTGGCCTCTAATACAGAGCATACACTTTCAAGCCTTGCTAACACCGATACTTTAAGCCAATTACTTAATCGCCGTGGCTTTTTTACAAAAAGTAAAGAAGCACTAAGTGATCCTAAAAATATATACAAAAATGTGTCTGTTATTTTGCTCGATATTGATTTTTTTAAACGTGTAAACGATCAGTTTGGTCACGAAGCGGGCGACCACGCAATTAAGTGGATATCTCACTTTATTAAAGAGCAATTTTTAAATGTAGGTATTAGTGCCAGAATTGGCGGAGAAGAATTTGCCATTTTACTACCTGATTACACCCTTAGTGCAGCAAAAAGTGATGCTGAGCTATTAAGAAAGAATATAAGCACTCAAGCTTTTTATCATGAAAATCAGCATATAAAACTTTCCGTAAGCGCTGGGGTAAGTAATGCAATTAATGGGAATGCAACTATAAAAGAGCTGCTCGCTTATGCTGATAAACGCCTTTACTTAGCTAAAGAAACAGGCCGAGACAAAGTAGTAACCTTTGATGAAAAAAACTTACTCACTAAAAGTTAATTGCTTTTAAGTGACTTATAAGCGCATTAAAAACAACTATATTTAAAATACCATATTTTATCTAGCTAACATCTATCCATAAAAAAAGCCCTTCATTAGAAGGGCTTTGGTATACACACAATAGAGTTAATAAACTACTTACAAGACAGCGTAGCCTCGTCCGCTTTATTTGGTACAAACTGAATATTAGCTACAGAAATTGATGCTTTACCATTGCTGTGTAAGCTAAATGGGCTTGTTAGGTTTGCAAAATTAACACCCTTATCAGCAAAACAACCTAAATCGATTGATACTGACTGCCATTTATTTTCAATAGTTTTATCCACGACGTTTGCTAAATCAATGCTTGCACCACACTCACCAGAACAAGTCATAGCAAGGGCTACATCGTTCGTTAGTGCCTCGTTTAATTTAATATCAAAGCTAATCACACTGTTTGCTTCAACGTAGGCAATGGTATCTTCTGCAAAGCTTGTTACTATTTCAGTACTGGCTTTTTCTGCACCGCTGAAGTTAAATTGGCGCGCGTCTTCTTGTACTGTTTTGTCCTCAGTACGGTATTTAATTGCACCAAATTCATGGGTACTACTCGATACATCTAAAAGCTCATCGCCCGATTTTAACAATAAGCGCCATGGTGCTACAGGTGCACCAACAAGTATATCCATACTTGTAAGCCCTGAGTTATCAAGTTTAGAGTCTTCATCAAGGTCGTCAGCTAGCACGTTTTTATCGCCATACGTTAAACCAAAACCATAAGGAAGTAATGGATCGTAATTTTCATCGCCTTTATTAACCGCAGTTTGTACCGCCGATTTAGGCCAAGAAAACGATAGCTTACCTTTAAAGTTATTTTGGATGGTGCCGTCTGCCGCTTTTAATAACACATCAGCAATACCCGCACCTTCTGTACCTGGTAACCATGCAGCTACAAACGCATCAGATGCGTTAAGTTCGCTGTTCACCCACATAGGTCGACCTGAAATAAACACAGATACAACAGGGATGCCTTGCTCTTTTAACGAGCTTAAAAGTGCTAATGACTTTTTATTTCCGCGCTCAAATTCAAGGTTATCTTTATCGCCGTGCCCTTCTGCGTAAGGTTCCTCACCAAATACGACAATGGCAACATCAGGACGCTGTTCAAAAGTACCATCAGCACTTAAAGTAACACTTCCACCTGCTGCAGATATTTGCTCTTCAAGCCCTTTGTAAATTGACGTTGCTCCAGGGAAGTCTGCATTTTTGTTATTGGTTCCTTGCCACGTAATACTCCAACCACCAGACTGTTTGCCTATGTTATCGGCACCATCACCAGCAATAAGTACGCGTTGATTAGCTGCGATAGGTAATAGGTTATTTTTATTTTTAAGTAATACAAGCGATTCGCGCACAGCTTGACGTGCTACTTCGCGATGCGCTTGCGCGCCAATAAGCTCTGTTTTACCCGAGTACAGACGCTTAGCTGGACTTGGTTTATCAAATAACCCAGCGCGTAACTTAACGCGTAAAATACGTGCAACCGCATCATCAATGCGGCTCATACTTATTTTACCTGCATTTACTTGTGCAATTGTATTTTCATATAGCGGCTTCCACGCGCCTGTTGGCACCATAAAAATATCAAGGCCAGCATTTACCGCTTCTGGGCAGCTTTCGTTAGTACAGCCTTTAATTTGCCCATGGCCGTTCCAATCTCCCACTACAAAACCATCAAAACCCATACGTGTTTTTAATACATCTGTAAGTAAGTATTTATTACCGTGATTTTTAACGCCATTCCAGCTATTAAAAGACGCCATAACAGATTGACTACCCGCCGACAAACCACCTACGTAACCTTGAGCATGAATATCAAATAGCGATCGCTCGCTGTCTATATTATTTCCCTGATCATCCCCATCAACGGTGCCGCCATCGCCAATAAAGTGCTTAACAGTGCTAATAACGCGCTTATCACTTAAAAAGTCGCCATCGGCTTTACCTTGCAATCCATTTACAATCGCTGCTGAGTAATCGTGAACAATTTTTGGATCCTCAGAATAGCCTTCGTACGTTCTGCCCCATCGGTCGTCTCGTACTACTGCTACAGTGGGTGCAAATACCCAATCTATCCCCGTAGCCATTACTTCTACTGCCGTAATAGACGCTATTTGCTCTATTAAATCTTGGTTATTAGCCGCGCCTAAACCAATATTATGTGGAAAAAGAGTCGCGCCAATTACGTTATTATGACCATGTACTGCATCGGTGCCCCACATAGTTGGAATTTTGCTGCCATCCACTGAGTCATCAATAGATGCTTGATACATTTTTTCTGCAAGTGCAACCCAATCCTCTGGTGTTGCATGCTTATCGCCATTAGGAAAAGCACCACCGCCATTAAGGTAAGAGCCAAAACCATATTTACGCATGTCTTCAACGGTAATATCACGAATTTCTGGTTGAATCATTTGCGCTACTTTTTGCTCAAGCGTCATATTTTCTAAAAACGTGACAATTTGAGCTTCAATAGCAGGGTCTTTTTTCACTGCAATTGAAAGCTTTGGCCAAATTTTCTCAAGCTTTGATTGCGCTTCAACATTTACTTTTTCAACATTGCTTTCGTTAGTACATCCGCTTAGTGCAGTAACACTTCCTACTAACGTTGCAATTGCTAATGCATTAAGTTTAAAAGTCGTTTTCATTATGATGGCTCCTTCACTAATACTGGTTTGCTGCCTCGTAGGCCGTAAAAAACAATAAATATGTAACATAAAATAGGTAAAACATACGAAAGTTGAACACCCACACTATCAGCAAGCGCACCTTGTAAAAGTGGCACTATTGCACCACCTACAATCGCCAAACACAAAATACCAGAGCCTTGAGCGGTATGCTTACCAAGTCCATTTAACGCTAAACTAAAAATAGTTGGGAACATAATAGAATTGAATAAACCAACCAATAGTATTGACCACATTGCTAATTGCCCCGACGTGCTCATGGCAATAATGACTAAAATAATAGCCATGGTTGCGTTAAAGCCAAGTACTTTACCCGCGGGTAGTTTTTGCATTACAGCAGCACCAATAAAACGCCCAACCATAGCACCACCAAAATAATAAGTGATGTAATGAGCTGCAACATTCTCTTTTAGCCCTGCTATATTTTCTTGTGCTAAAAAGCTTACTAAAAAGCTACCAATTGCCACTTCGGCGCCTACATACATAAATATACCCACAGCACCTAATACAAGATGGCGATACTGCCAAGCACTGCCTTCAATTGCCTCTGACTTTTCGGCTTCTGCTTTTTGCTCGCTCATAATGTCTGGTAATTTAAGCCAAGCAAAAATACCGGCTAGTAAAATCAGCATTGCAGCTAAAAGGAGGTAAGGAAGTTGAACTGACTCTGCATTTTGAGCCGGTGTTAAAAAGGCTTCTGACGCTGAGTCTAGAATTAACAGAGCACCAAATGATGGCGCAACAGTAGTACCTAATGCATTAAAAGCTTGGGTAAGCGTAAGTCGAGACGATGCAGTTTTTGGTGAGCCCAACAAACTTACGTAAGGATTAGCAGATACTTGCAATAACGTTATGCCGCTGGCAAGTACAAATAAAGCGAATAAAAATACAGGGTAACTATGTAAAGACGCTGCTGGGTAAAATAATATACACCCGGCTGCTGCAATTAATAATCCAATCACGATGCCTTTTTTATAGCCCACCTTTTTAACTATATAACCACTTGGAAGTGACATTAAAAAGTAAGCGCCAAAAAAGCAAAACTGAACCAACATGGCTTGTACATACGTTAAGTTAAATACGGCTTTTAAGTGTGGGATTAAAATATCATTTAAGCAGGTTATAAATCCCCACATAAAAAATAATGTTGTTAGAGAAGTTAATGCAAAACTGTAATTTTTATCCTGATAGTTTTGCGACTGTGTGTGTGTTGTCACTGGTGCTGAACTTGCCATGTGTTCTCCGTATTTTATTATTATAAATCTATTCTTAAGCTGCCCTGTTTTAGTTTTCAGCTGTCTTTAAACCATCCAGAAGCATTAAAGAGTTGACCTAAGAATTAATAAACACTAACCTTAAATGTAAGCGCTTTCATATGCAATTAAATACGAACAAGCTGTATATTTCAACACTTTTTATTTTTTGTACCCTCATACAGCATTAATTAAGCAAAAACACAGGGCTGATTTCTCTGTAAATGACTAACAAAAGGTTTGTTATTAATGACAAAATTATCACTACCACCCCATTCACCGCTTTTATCTAAAAACTTTGTATACGGTGTGGCCACAGCTTCTTTTCAAATAGAAGGCGGATCACAAGATCGTCTCCCATGTATTTGGGACACTTTTTGCGATACGCCCAATAAAATAGTCGATAGCTCAGACGGTCATACCGCGTGCGATCACTATAACCTTTGGCGTGATGATATAGACCTTATTGAATCACTTGGCGTAGATGCTTACAGGCTTTCTATTTCATGGCCGCGCGTGATGACCCAAGACGCAAAGTTAAATCCTGTAGGCGTGAAGTTTTATACTGATATTTTAGATGAGCTAAAACGTCGCAATATTAAAGCCTTTGTTACTTTGTACCACTGGGATTTACCGCAACATCTTGAAGATGAAGGCGGTTGGCTTAACAGACAAACAGCTTACGCTTTTGAACATTACGTAAATTTAATTACCAAAGCCTTTGGCGATCGCGTTCACTCTTATGCCACATTGAATGAACCATTTTGTAGTGCGTTTTTAGGTTACGAAATTGGTATTCATGCCCCAGGTAAAGTGGGTAAAGAATATGGCCGTAAAGCAGCGCACCATTTATTATTAGCCCACGGACTCGCTATGAGCGTATTAAAGAAAAACTCGCCTAATACATTAAATGGCATAGTGCTTAACTTTACGCCGTGTTATAGCCTTACTCAAAGTGATGAAGACTTAAAAGCCACTGCATTTGCAGACGACTATCTTAATCAGTGGTATATAAAACCAATAATTGATGCCCAATATCCTGATATAATTAATCAATTACCATTAAACCATCAGCCTGAGATTTTTGAGGGCGATATGGAACTAATTTCTCAATCTATTGATTACTTAGGTATTAACTTTTATACCCGCCAAGTTTATAAAGCGCACCCTACTGACATTTATGAGCCTCTTGCACCTACAGGCCCGCTAACTGATATGGGGTGGGAAATTTACCCGCAATCGTTCACTGACTTGCTCGTATCGCTTAATAAAACATACACCTTACCGCCTATTTATATAACCGAAAATGGTGCAGCAATGCCCGATACGTATAATAATGGTGAAGTTAACGACTTAGACCGTTTAAGTTATTATAATACTCATTTAAACGCGGTTCATAATGCAATAGAACAAGGTGTTGTTATACATGGCTACTTTGCTTGGAGCTTAATGGATAACTTTGAGTGGGCAGAAGGTTATTTAAAACGTTTTGGTATTGTGTATGTAGATTATAAAACCCAGCAACGCACCATTAAAAATAGTGGCTTAGCTTATAAAGAACTCATCTCTAAAAGATAAGAGTATACCCACAACTAAAAACAAGTATAAAGCGGGATAAACAATCATGGTCAGTGTAAAAGAAAAAATAGCGTATGGCTTAGGCGACACCGCCAGTAATATTATTTTTCAAACAGTTATGATGTTTTTAATGCTGTACTACACAGATGTAGTGGGTTTATCGCCTGCTGTTGTAGGTACTATGTTTTTAGCAGTGCGTATTTTTGATGCCGTAACCGACCCATTAATGGGTAACCTTGCAGATAAAACACATACGCGCTGGGGGCACTTTCGCCCCTACTTACTTTGGCTTGCCCTCCCTTTTGCCATTATTAGTATTTTAGCGTTCACTACACCCGATTTAGAAGGCACCGATAAAATAATTTACGCCTTTACTACTTACACACTGCTTATGGTGGCTTACACCGCTATCAATATTCCTTATTGTGCACTGGGCGGTGTACTTACTGCTGATGTTAAAGAGCGCGTGACTATTCAGTCTTACCGCTTTGTATTTGGTATGTTAGGCGGTGTAATAGTAGCGGGTTGTACTATGCCAATGGTTGAGTACTTTGGCCAAGGCGATGCAGCTAAGGGCTATCAATACACCATGACTGCAATGAGCATTTTAGGCTTTGTACTGTTTTTACTTTGTTTTTTAGGCACAAAAGAGCGTATACAACAGCCAAAAGAGCAAAACATTCCTTTTGCCCAAAGTGTTAAAGCATTAATTAAAAACGATCAATGGCGAACGCTTTGCTTAGCTGCGTTTTTTTTACTTACCGGTCAAGTATTAAGGCTTACGCTTGCTGTTTACTACGTAAAATACTATTTAGGTCGAGACGATTTAATCACCTTATTTATGACACTAGGCGTTGCAGCAAGCATGCTAGGGTGTGCTTTAGCTCAACCGCTTGCAAAGCGCTTTTGTAAAATAAAAGCCTATATAGGCTTACAAGTTATTGCTGCCGCTATTTGTGGTTTTAGCTACTTTATTAGTAAAGATCAATTAGTACTCGCATTTATTGCCTTTATTTTATGGAAGTTCTTTTTAGATATGGCAACCCCGTTGTTATGGGCAAAAATGGCCGACACCATAGATTACGGGCATGAAAAAACAGGGGTACGCATTACGGGTTTGGTTTATTCAGGCGTTATATTTTTTATTAAAATGGGCGTGGCTGTAGGCGGCGCAATTGCAGGCTGGTTGTTATCTTTTTACAGTTATCAGGCCGATGCAGTACAAACTCTTGATACCCAGCACGGTATTTTACTGTCATTCACTGTACTACCTGCTTTAGGCTCATTATTTGTTGCCTACATAATGAAAAAATATACACTGACTAATCAGGTTGTTGAAAATATTCAATCTAAACTAACAACTAGTTAAGATATATACTCTAAGGTATTATTTAGCCGAAGTAGTTAAGGATAAGCGAGTGAACAATTAACATGGCAACAATTTATCAAGTTTCAGAGCTTGCGGGCGTATCGTTAGCCACCGTTTCTCGCGTGATGAACAAAAATACCCGTGTAAGCGATAAAACCAAACAAAAAGTGCTTGATGCCATGGAGCAGCTTGGCTACAAGCCTAACTCAATAGCGCAATCTTTAGCCTCTAACTGTACTAACAGTGTCGGTATTTTAGTGTCTGAGTTACATGGTCCTTTCTTTGCCCAAATGATGGCAGGTATTGAGTCGGAGCTTCGAGCTGCGGGTAAACACGTTATTATTACCACCGGGCACAGTGAAGAAGACAAAGAACAAGAAGGCATTGAGTTTTTAATTAGCAGACGCTGCGATGCTATTATTTTGCACGTAGAAGCTGTTTCAGACGACTACCTAATAAAACTAAGTAAAGGCTCTACGCCCGTTTATTTAATGAGCCGTTACGTAGAGCAATTAAAAGATAACTGTATCAGTTTAGATAATCAATTAGGTGGCTACCTAGCCACTAAATCGATATTAAATCAAGGCCATACACAAATAGCGTATATTGCAGGTCCGCAGTTTAAAGCTGATGCTTTTAACCGCTTAGAGGGTCATAAACAAGCACTCACAGAGGCTGGTATTAAATTTGATCCTGCGCTTTATTACATTGGGGACTTTAACGAAACCGGTGGTAGTAAAGGCTTAAAACATTTTATTGATGAAAAGCTTAGCTTTACTGCACTAGTGTGCGCCAATGACGAAATGGCTTCCGGTGCTATGAAATATGCTCGAGAGCACGGTTATAATTTACCAAACGATTTATCGATTGTTGGATTTGATAACGTTATTTTTGCAAACTACCTGTACCCTACACTCACGACGATTGATAATCCGATCGGAAAAATGGGCGAAATGGCTGCTAAATTAGTGCTTAAAGATGTTTATCAAAATAAAAACCTTGTTATAAATCGCTTTTTTGAACCTACTTTAATGCAGCGTGATTCATCTGCACCACTCATCAAGTAAAGACTAAAAGCGAATACTAATTTTGGTACAAAAAAGCGGCTAAATGCCTAATGCCAGTCAGTTAAGCTGACTGGCATCTTTCTTTTTATGGGGATACTTAGATGGTTTTGGCTTAACCCATCGGGGATATCTTCTATCCTCTCGTCTAGCTGGAAGCTTAAATAAGAGCAGT
>NZ_JACJDY010000015.1:0-82076 GCF_014163785.1 Pseudoalteromonas sp. SR43-7
ATACAATGAATTGAGGCCGCATTTAAGTTTAGGAATGAAAACACCAAACCAAGTGCATAAAAAAGACCAGGAGCAAAAGCTACTGGCCTTCATTTAAAACCGTCAACGTATTTTAGGACGGGACATAACGCATTCTAGTGACTTTTAGTTTCAACATTTAGACATTCAGTTAAAGCAAATAATACGGCTGATATTACAAACTTAAAATATCCTCATAGTAGAAATAAACAATGACGCTTATCCATTTCATTTTTGAACCTAAGAAATCAATTTTCCCTAAAACGATCTCAAGGTTATTAATATAAAGCGCAGAATCAAGTTTTCTTAGCTACTAAATATATTACTCCAGCTAATAATGCTGTACTTACTAAAGTTAAAAAACTGACAAGTAAATTACTCATCCTCACGATAAAAAAATTTCGTTATCTTTTATTTCAATTTCGATTAAAAATCAGTATACCAACAGAGTTGTTCTGGATTGGGCACTACTGATTTATATCTAACTTTAAACTGGGTAAATCAGTCATCACACCATTTTTTTAGGAATAAACGAATGAAAAAAGCATTGCTAGCATTAATCGTAGCACCACTATTTGCAGTATCTGCGACTTACGCGGTTGCAGACGATGCGCCAACAGCTTCAGCCGAAATGATAAAAGAATACACAGAAATGTGTGTTAACTGGGCTAAAGATGATGACGTAAGCAATGAAGAGCTAAATGCCTACGTATTAAAATGCGTAAATGATGAGCTTGAATCTGAAGGCTATAAAAAAGTATCTTCTGTTAAGATTTAATTATACCAATTACATTTAATTAGTGATCAATTATAGCGCTAAGAATATAGCTCAATAGCTAAGCGAAAAAGCATGACATATATTTGTTCTCGGCAGCTGCTCCCTGCAATGCCTACTTTCTGCATCTACGCAGTCATATATGAATAGCTTTTAACGCAGTAACTGAGTTGTTTAATACGCTAAAATGACCAGGTTTTTAATCAAATTGGTAACACGCTTAGGTGAATGTACTGCTAATAAAGCCGTTGCGAAAGCATTCAACTAGGCACAAAAAAACCGGAATAGACACAAGCTGTGCATTCCGGTTTTTTTATGATTTTTTAAATCTACAAAAACTATGAATAAGCAATAACGTGCTTATTCATCTTCTTTTTTAGCTTTCGCTTTAGGCTTAGCTTTAGCTGGTGCCTTTTTTGCAACTGCTTTCTTTTTAGGCGCTGCTTTTTTCTTCGCTTCTTCTGTCCATTTACCTGCTTCATAATGAGCAGTCCAGCCAGTAGCTTTACCGTCAACTTCAGTCATAACATACTGAGATTTATTTTTACGGCTATAGCGTACAACAGCAAGATTACCATCAGGATCTTTAGCTGGTGCATCTGCTAAATAATAAAACTTAGGCGAAATGCGGTCTCTAAAGCGTTTTAGTTCTTCGACCTTAGGTGCACGTGTTTCACGTGACTTAGGAAAAGTATTTGCGGCTAAAAATATACCCGCAGCGCCATCACGTAAAACAAAATACGCATCTGACTTTTCACACTCTAATTCAGTAATGTGAACAGGATCTTCTTTTGGTGGAGCAGCCTCGCCATTTTTAAGTAACTTACGTGTGTTCTTACACTCTTCGTTGTTACAGCCAAAGTACTTACCAAAGCGACCCGATTTAAGCTCCATGTCTGAACCGCATTTATCACATTCGATAATTGGTCCGTCGTAGCCTTTAATTTTAAAGGTACCTTCTTCAACTATATGCCCTTTACATGCTGGGTTATTACCACACACATGTAGTTTACGGGTTTCGTCAATTAGGTATGAGTCCATTGCAGTTTCACAAATAGGACAACGCTTCATCTGCATTAATTTTTCGGTTTCTACGTCTTCGACATCAGCAGCAACCGCTTCATCGCCCGACACTAAGTTCATTGTTGTTGTACAACGCTCTTTTGGCGGAAGGCTGTAACCAGTACACCCTAAGAAAACACCGGTTGAAGCCGTACGTATGCCCATTTTGCGGCTACATGTAGGACATTCTATATCGGTTTCAACCATCTCATTAAGACGCATGCCGCCATTCTCTGGCTCGTCTTTAGCGACATTTAATTGCGTTGAAAAATCAGCATAAAACTTATCTAAAACTTGAGTCCATACACGCTCGCCTTCAGCAATGTCATCTAAACGACCTTCCATTTTGGCTGTAAAATCAAAGTTCATTAAATCAGTGAAGTTTTCAACTAAGCGGTCAGTGACAATTTCACCCATTTTTTCAGCAAAGAAACGGCGATTTTCTACACGTACATAACCACGATCTTGAATTGTTGATATAATCGACGCATAAGTAGATGGACGACCAATACCACGCTTTTCAAGCTCTTTTACTAAACTAGCTTCACTAAAGCGAGCTGGCGGCTTAGTAAAATGCTGCTTAGGATCAAGTTCTATTAAAGTAAGTATTTCACCTTCTTTAACAGCTGGCAGTGATTGATCTTCTTCGTTCTTTTTACGCACCGCAGGTTGTACTTTTGTCCAACCATCAAAGCGAAGCACGCGGCCTTTTGCTTTGAGCTGGAAATCGTTAGCTGCAACAGTCAGTGTTGTTAAGTCGTATTCAGCAGGTACCATTTGACACGCTACAAACTGACGCCAAATTAGCTCATACAGCTTTTTAGCATCGGCATCTACGCCTTCGATATGACCAGACAACACTGTAACGCTTGAAGGACGAATTGCCTCATGCGCTTCTTGTGCATTGCCTTTAGAGCTATAGTTAATTGGATCTTTTGGTAAATATTTAGCACCAAACTCGTTCGTTACATACTCACGACACATTTCAACCGCATCTTTTGAAAGATTGGTTGAATCGGTACGCATATAAGTAATATAACCGCCTTCATACAAACGCTGAGCGAGCATCATAGTTTTCTTAACGCCATAACCTAGGCGTGTACTTGCCGCTTGTTGCATGGTTGAAGTAATTAATGGCGCACTTGGGCGACTTTTACTTGGCTTTTCTTCAACGCTAATTACTTTATATTCTGCATTCTCAAGGCTTTTAACAGCTGCGCTAGCCTGAGCTTCATTTACAGGCTTAAATGCCTTTCCTGCTTGTTTGGTTACTTCTAAACGTAACTCAGACTCAGTATTCTTAACATCAGCGTGAATATCCCAAAACTCTTCAGGGATAAATGCCTTAATTTCACGTTCACGCTCAACTAATAAGCGTACCGCCACAGACTGAACTCGTCCTGCAGATAGACCACGTGCCACTTTAGCCCACAACAACGGTGACACCATAAAGCCTACAACACGGTCTAAAAAGCGTCGTGTTTGCTGAGCGTAAACCATGTCTGTATTAAGCTCACCTGGCGTTTCGAAGGCTTGTTGTATTGCGTTTTTGGTAATCTCGTTAAAAACTACGCGCTTATACTTTTCAGGTTCACCGCCAATGATTTCTTGAAGGTGCCAAGCAATTGCTTCCCCTTCTCTATCCAAATCCGTTGCGAGGTATATTTGATCTGCATTTTCAGCCAGCTTTTGTAATTCTTGAACAACTTTCTCTTTACCTGGCAGGATTTCATAATGCGGCTCCCAACCTTGCTCAGGATCAATACCCATACGCGCGACCAGGTTAGTATAATCTCGTTGCTTTTTATACGCTGCTTTCTCTTCAGGTTCCATTTTGCGAACTTCTGCTGGCGTTTTAGTTGCCGGCACTTTAGCTTTGCTCGAACCTGAAGTAGGTAAATCACGTACATGCCCAATACTGGACTTTACGATGAAGTCATTACCTAAATATTTATTAATTGTTTTAGCCTTAGCAGGTGACTCTACAATTACTAGCGATTTGCCCATAGTTGCCTATTTCTAACCAAATATTAAAAATGTGTTTTGCCGACATAAGCGGCGCGAATATTTATAGGTATATCTACAAACACTAGTTGTTACAAGCTTTTAATACAAACTTTTCAGTATTTACTGAATAAACGAACAATTTTTGTCGTTAAATTAAACAAACAGGTGTTTTTAGATTAATTGATGTGGAATATATAGAACAGAAACAAAAATGCCAACCTAAAGGTTGGCATTTTTAAATAAAGCCTTATTTACTATCGTAAATTTCGATTCCTTTGGAGACTGTTTTAGTCCCACCAGCCTGAGTAGTAAACTCAAATGTTATTGAAAGTACCCCATCAAATTTATCATTACCATCCGCTTCACGAGAAATACGAACATCTGAATACATTGGTTTATCCGTATTCGTACTTGGAATGATAGCGTTATTTTCGATAATAGATAAGTCGCCATTTGTAGTTGATATTGACACTGTTGTACCTGCAGGTAACGGATTGCCAAACTCATCTGTATAGTGAATACGAATAGTAATACCAGCTAAACCAACTTCTAATTGTTCAGGATCAGTTTCATCAGGGTCAGTTTCATCATACGCAGGATTATCAGCAAAAACATTTGATAAGTCAACTGCTGATATATCACAACGTTCAGATACATCGGATGGCTCAAGTACTGCTACAACTGAAACAGAGCAATCTGCAGGAACATAAACAGGGTACGGCGCATCAAGAATATCCGTTGTTTTCAGCACAGAAAAACGAACATATGGATTATCTCCAGACATAACCAATTCAATTTGTTTACGCACTTCAATTAACTCACGAGAACACTCACCTGCATTTTCAGCGGCTTCGCTACATAATAAACCATTATATTTACCATCAGCAAAGTCATAAATACCGTCATTATCTAGGTCTCGCCATGTTTCATTATGACCACCTCGTGAAATTAACTCAGAACATTCATCCGTAGACGGGTCATAATTTGAAGCATCTGCATCACTACAGTTTGCTTTATCAAAGGCAGCATTTTCATTGTGATCTATAAATGCTTCAGGTAAATCGTAACTAGTATAATATTCACCAATATCAAACAAGCCATTGGTACGTTTAACATCATCAGTGGTTTGCTCATCTACAAAGTTTTCTTGCCCTTTAGTGACAGCGAGAATACTTACACGCCCTCCCATAACAACACCATCAGCACTATTTTTAGCGCGTGTGATACCATTTATACAAGGAGCTGCAATACCAAAATATGGGTCACAATTTATAATACCTGTTTTTGGATTAATACCTTCAGTAGTTGTTACGTCCCCATCAATATCGCCAATTCGGTTACCCCATTTGTAATCATAAAATGGACGGTCTCCCTGAGAGCGCCAGGTTACAACACAGGTAGCATCGTCAGTTTTACACGTAACTTCATTGCTAGATGAGCCAATGACACCCGCTTCAGCTAAAATAGTTGCTTCTACACCGTCACCGTTATAATTATTAAATTGGTCACCAAAATATACCGTAATATCATTTAAAACACCGTTATAATTAAGTGAGTTAGTATTAAACGTATTTGGGCTTGCATCAAAACTGTTTTGGTCTGTTACGCCCGAAGCCAGTGTTAATTGAGCCGATACAGAACTTATCTGCTCGCTCAATGGTACTAAAGTAAGTGTTCCGTCTGGACAAATTTCATTGTTAGGTTCTGATGCACACAGTTCTACATCATCAACCCAACATGTTAAGTCATCACCTTCAGGTAAGTTATTAACATCTTCTTTAGAAATAAAACACGCTTTTACAACTAATGGACCGGGCACTATGCCAGATTCAACCGTTGTTTGAACAAAGCCTTCATTATTTGTATCACTTGTTCTAAGTGACAGTTTAGCTGCGCCCACTGAATCTGTTAACTTAAAATCTATACGTTGTTGCGTGGATGCAAGGCCATCTGCATCTATTAGCTTAAATCTAACGATCGATTGAGTCGGGGCGCCGCCTTCACCTGGTGGTAATGCAATAAATGTCTCACTCACATCAACAAACTGTATTGATTGTACCGCTGATGTTTCCACAGGAATAATCGAAGTAGCAGTAAAGTTTTTACCACCTGTCTCAACCGTGATATTAATGTCATCGTCAATACTACAACCTGTAGCTCGGTATGTTGATGTTGCGATACCACTTGATGATTTTACTGATGCATCAATTACTGAGTCGCCACTAATTACACAAGTTGAGCTGAATTCAACATCTGTTGGAGTTAAGTATAAATTACCGTCTTCATCTAAAAGTGTTACTTCAATAACGGTACTACCACCTGCTTTTAAAGGAATAACATTTCCTGAAGTATCTTTATTAAGCCCGTTATCAACCTCTAGGGTTAAATCAGCAATACCTACAGCAAAATTAGTTGAATTAGTTTCACCTACAGACGTTACAGTCACAGTACCTGCGCCACCAGTATTTCCAGGCTGTAATTTTAGTAAAGCAATACCAAAGTTATCGGTAAGAGCTGTCCCAGATGAAGGAAGAACAGAACCTAAATTTGTTGAAATATTAACAAGCGAATTTTTACTACCTTCACCACTTTGCTCATCAGTGACTTCAACAAATAATTCACCTAGTTCTGATGAAGAGATAGTATTAGCTACCGTACAACCCGATGATGCTTGTGTAGGGTCAAGTTTTACACTTGAACGATTATCGTCCCAGCCTGCATTACAACCGGTTAAAAGCTTTACTGATATAGAGAATTGTGCCAAATCAACTGGTGCAGAATCACCTGATGAATAAAATACAGCCGTATTACTCACTTCTGTTGAGTTCGTAGGATTATAAGTTGCAACCACTTGACCTGCGCCTTTGAAACTACCACTAGAGAGGGTTACTTTTGCCTCACCCGCTGAGTTTGTAATTGCAGTTCCTAAGTCTGGCGTTATTTTACCTGTGAAGTTTGTAGTAAAAGTAACAAGCTGCTCGCTAAGTGCAACTCCATCATTTTTTAAAATTGCTGTTACCGTGCCTAAATTGTCAGTTGTAACCGGGTTTGTATCTGAATACTTAGCACCATTTTCATCTACAATATTTACTGTTAGAGTTGTTGACCCACTAACACCAGTATCATCACCCTGCCCACCGCTTGACTGAAAAGCAAAAGTACTTGTATAAGATTCACCATCGACCGTATAAGTAGCGGTTACTTCTCCAGCACCGGCTTGAGCACCTGCTGTAAGCTCAACAGTTGCAATGCCATCGTTCTGGGTTAATGCACTCGATGGAGACAGTTCACCAATATCGTCTTCTAATGTAAACGTGATGCGCTTACCAGCAACAATTTCGCCATCTTGAGTAAGAATTGCGCGTAAATCTAAAGAGGAGGTAGCTGTGACAGAATTTGACTCTGTTGCGTCTGTTTGAGAATACCCCTTTAATGAAACCGAGTATGTAGCAGCCTCTGTAGTGGAATCACCATCACTAATAGAGCCGTCTTTTTCAAGTGACCCACCGCCACCACAGGCTGTGAGTAAAAAACTTAGCAATGAAATGCCGAGCAGTCGCATTAAAGGCATGAACCTCTCCCTAGCGTTGTTATTATAATCAAAATTAATTTTCACTTAATATTAACCTATAACTTAGTCTAAAATCTCAGTTTTTTATTACTTTTTTGCGCAAAATAATTTTAAATAAATACCAATTTTTTCTGTAGTAAATATTTCCTTGCTGGTAGTCTATGGCAAATTTATAAAATGTAGATCAGGGAATATGTCAAAAATCCGTTCAATGAGTTTAACCACTCGCATCATGATTGGTATGGCGCTTGGGGTTGCAGTAGGTTTTATATTTCAGGCTATATTAGCTGGTGAAGACGATTATCTAATACCACTTGGGTTATTCTCTTTGCCAATTAAAGCCTTTTTTGTTGATGGTATTTTCCATGTTGGTGGCCAAATATTTATTGCCAGCTTAAAAATGTTAGTTGTGCCTCTTGTTTTTGTATCGCTCGTTTGTGGTACCTGTAGCTTAAGCGACCCTAAAAAACTAGGCCGCCTAGGTGGTAAATCTATTGGTTTATATTTATTAACTACAGCTATTGCTATAACAGTGGCGATTACACTTGCCTTATTATTTAGCCCTGGTGAAGGTATAAGCTTGCCATCTAATGCAACTTATGATGCTAAAGAAGCGCCTACCCTTGCTCGTGTAATTATAGATATGTTTCCTACTAACCCATTTGAAGCAATGGCCAAAGGTAATATGCTTCAGGTTATAGTGTTTGCACTATTATTTGGTGTAGCAATGGCATTAAGTGGTAAAACAGGCAAACGCGTAGCAAGTGTTTTTGAAGATTTAAACACAGTAATCTTAAAACTAGTTACGCTGTTAATGAACATTGCACCTTATGGCGTTTTCTTTTTAATGGCAAAACTATTTACAACAATTGAGCTTAACTTAATTGTTAGCCTAGCCAAATACTTTGGCGTTGTAGTGCTTGCACTGTTATTACATGCTTTTGTAAACTACACATTGCTTTTAAAAATATTAACGGGCTTAAACCCGCTTATTTTCTTAGCAAAAATGAAGCACACATGCTTATTTGCATTTAGTACTTCAAGCTCAAGCGCAACTATGCCTATTACACTTGAAACTGCTACTAAAAAACTAGGCGCTAATAACTCGGTTGCCTCATTTACTATCCCACTGGGTGCTACCATTAACATGGATGGCACTGCCATCATGCAAGGTGTGGCTACCGTATTCATTGCACAAGTGTTTAGTGTAGATTTGACAATTTCTGATTACCTAATGGTTATATTAACAGCAACACTTGCCTCTGTAGGTACAGCAGGCGTACCAGGTGTTGGCTTAATTATGTTGGCGATGGTACTTAACCAAGTTGGCTTACCTGTAGAAGGGATTGCAATTATTATCGGTGTAGATAGATTACTTGATATGACACGTACAGCAGTTAATGTAACCGGTGATTGTATGGTTACCTGTGTTGTTGCCAAGTCTGAAGGTGAACTTGATGAGAGCATCTTTAACGACCCTAATGCAGCTAAAGACTTAGAAGATTATCATAAGTCTATTGACTCATAAGCTACATTTATACAGCTATAAAAAAACCTTGATGCAATACATCAAGGTTTTTTTTCGAGTAGAAAGAATTAAACTGAATCGTAAAAAAATTCTAATCTAAGGATTTAGGGATTTAAATTTAGAGAGTAAGTTTATTCCCACTTTATTTACACCACTACTCAGGCCAAGAGCTAGCTTATCGCTTAATCCCTTTTTAATTTTGTATTTAATCTTATAAATTTGGCGCTCATGTTGCTGCTCCAGTAATGCATCATCACTTGTCTTTATAACATCTACCAAACCTTTATCAATCGCTTGAGTTGCAAACCAATGCTCGCCTGTCGCAACTAAGTTTATATCTAAGCTTGGGCGTTGAGTGCTTACAAACGTTTTAAATAAATCATGTGTTTGTTCAATTTCTTCACGAAATTTTTCACGGGCCTTATCTGTGTTTTCACCAAATAAAGTAAGCGTACGTTTAAACTCACCTGCAGTTATTTGCTCAAATTCCACATCATTTTTCTTTAATATTTTATTAAAGTTTGGTATTTGAGCTATCACACCAATAGATCCAACTATGGCAAAAGGGGCTGCCAGTATCTCATCGGCTACACACGCCATCATGTAACCACCGCTCGCTGCTACTTTATCAATTGCAACACTCAAAGGAATACCGGCATTTTTAATACGCTGTAGCTGAGATGCAGCAAGTCCGTAGCCATGCACTACTCCGCCGCCACTTTCTAAACGAATAAGTACTTTGTCTTTACTTGGGTTAGCAATAGAGATAATGGCTGTTATTTCTTCTCGTAAGCTTTCTACTTCGTGAGCGTCCATACTACCTACAAAGTCAATTACATATAAACGAGGTTTAGGCTCATCTTTATCTGCTTTTTTACTTTGCGATTTAAGCTGTTTTTGGTGTGCTTTAAGCTCTTTTTTACCCAGCGTATTTTGTAGAAAACTTTCTTTAAGATCGACTAATTGCTCTGATATGTCGTCAATTTGTATTTCACCTTTTTTGGCTTTAGGCTTAACTGCAGTGCCAACTATTAGCATTAGAATAACTGCTATAGCGATAACAAAAGTAGTTGTTTTAGCAAAAAACAAACCGTATTCGTATAAAAATTCCAACTGGTTTCTCCATTTATAAATTTCAGCTAATTTAGCATGCTTTAAAGCAAAAAAAAGCCACTTTTCAGTGGCTTTTAAAGGTTAATTATTTTATTGGCTATTAATCAGTCACAACCTCAGGGTTGGAAACTAATAACATTCGACCGCGAGCAGCTAAGTAAGTAGCTACTTGCAACTGCATTTCAGCATTAGCGGCAGCACTGCCTTCAACAGTTGCAGCCTTTGCAGCATCTTGAGCAGGCGTTAAAATAGAACCATGATGCCCTTTAGTAAATTTAACTAAGTAGCTAGTTGGTGTTTCACTCAATGCTTGCGAAGTACTTACTGTTTCAAGACCCATTAAGTTAGCTAATGGAATTGTGCCAGAAATAGGATTATTAGCTGCCATTGGTGGTATCACTTGGTCAGGCTTGTTATCAACACCATCGCCCACAACAACATTAGTATAAACAGGAGTGCCTAATGCTTTCACAGTGGCTGCGTAATTAGTTGGATCGCCACTATCAAGTGCTGTTTGCGCCGCAAATGCAAATTGAGTAAACACTCCTTGAATATTAGTTAGCTTACTTGTTTCACCAGCTGTAGTTAACGAAGCTACATACTCGTTATAACCACAGGTTAAATATGCTTCCATATCTGGCAATACTGCACCACAGTTAGACACTGCATCAACTTGTAAATACGCGTTAAACTCATCAGCTTCTGTTGTACCTGCTTGTGAAAGTACTGAACCTTGAATAAATGGACCAAATGCAGCTGATTCTAGTAAGAAGCTAGCTATACCGCCGCCGCCACTTGCAAGTGCTACTGTGTTTACATTAAATAATGGGTCGACAGTTGGCGCTAATGGGTTATTAGCTTGTGCAATAAATGCAGGGGCTACAATAGAGCCTAATGAATGACCAATGTAAGTTACATCTTGCGCATTAATCGTTGCATCATTAATAAAGTTTAGACCTAAACGTAAACCTAATAAATCAGCCGCTGATTGACGTAAGCTATCACGCGCAACAAGTAATGAACTTAAATTCATGTAACTAAGCACAGAACCCGTTGTTGCATTAAAGTCGTCTGTTCCATCACCATCAACATCTATTCCACGCTCACCATGTCTTGGATGGTCAATAGCAACTGTTGCAAAGCCTTGAATAGAAAGCTGCGCCGTTAAAGCAAGCATACTTTCTTTTTGTGTTGTAATACCGTGTTGCATAATAACAACTGGCCATCCGCTATCAGGCATTGCAATAGGATCTAATTGTAACTGCGCACGTACACCATTAATTATTGGTAAAATAGGCTTAGTAACTTGCACTGGCACATTTGCCATGCTTTGTACTTTTGGAATGGAGTTATATTTTGTTAAATGACGTGTGCTATCTAGTCCTAAGTCACGTAATTGCCCGTCACTTAATGCAGAACATAAACCATCATTTTCACTAATAGGATCTGTCGGAAATGCATCACCAGCAACGGCCTTGTAACCGATTATTGCCACCGCGTTATCACACATACCTTGCCAATATGTATCACTTAAATCACTAATATCAGTACCCGTTGGTGTACCTAGATACATCGGTAGCATAATGCTACCTTTTTGATATTGCACACCAGAGAAAGCAGCAGACACTTCTACACCCTGAGAAGCAAATACCTGTTGCACATTTACCATAGGTTGTTCAGGAACTTGAAGCGCAGGCGTTGGCATCGCAGGCTGTTGCAAACTTGCAGCTAGCAATTTTTTAATTGTCCCAAGTACTGGCCCCGCAGACTGAATAGTCATTGCGCTAGAAAAAATAATATCTTCTTTTGTTATATTTCCTGAACTTACAACTACATTTTCGTAACTGTTAACAGCGCCCTGCAAACCAAGTTGGGCTTCTGTAATTAATGGCGCTTCTTGCTTAACCAGACCATAAGTAGAAGAAGGCTCGATAGAGCGTCCTAATGAATCTTTAAGGCCAGTAGTTAGTACATTGATGTATGAGCTACCTGCCGTAAATGGTTTTAAAGGAATAATTGCAACGGCATCACCAGAAGCTTGAGTAACAAAATCAACACCAAAAGTAAGCTCACCGACCAATTTACAAGCTGTACCGGCAGCAACAACTGAACATTCTGCGTCAGTTAAACTTGCACCCATTACTACTTCAAAAATGCGAACTGTACCTGGTGTCCCAGCAGACGTTTCATCTAAGCTAACATTTGGTGGGAATGTTAAATCGATTTTATAAGGAACCTGCGAAGACCAACCGTCAAGTGCGCCTAGAGCAAGCTGAGGGTCAGCATAAGCTGCTCGAGAAATAGACACATTGTTGTCATCTAATTCTCCAGGAATATTAAGTGTACCGTCTTGGGTTCCACTCATTAATAAATCATTAGGTACCGATAAGATACCTGCAGCAGGGTCAAAAGTAACCGTTGCTGTTGGAATAACGGTTGCTGTGTTGTTCTTAACATCTTCTAACGTTTCTCCGCCGCCACAACCTGCCAAGGCAGCTGTAACAGAGAGTGAAAGTAGCATTTTTTTCATATTGTTGGCTCCGCACATATTTTATTTTTATAGTGTGTTTAATCAGTGTATTAAGTTAAAACAATGTAATCAGGTTATTAATGAGACATTAGACCAGTTAAACTTAACGTAAAGTTTCTATTTTCGCCACCTAATTTTACAATAAATTCGATTACTTCACGTTTCGCTATGTTAAAATCAAAAAAAATAGATGAATGGGTACTTTTATGCACACATATCAAGCGGCTGAAAACGCACTTAAAGATAAAATTATTTTAATAACAGGCGCCGGTGATGGTATTGGCCGAGTAGCAGCAATTACGTATGCAAAATACGGCGCTACAGTTATCTTATTAGGAAAAACAACTAATAAACTTGAATGTGTTTACGATGAAATTGTTAATGCAGGTTACCCTAAACCTGCAATTGTGCCCATGGACTTAAAAGGCGCAACTAAACAAAACTACCGTGACCTTGCTGCAACAATTGAATATCAATTTGGCCGCCTTGATGGCTTGCTTAATAATGCAGGTATTTTAGGGTCACTTGGTCCACTTGAACATTTTTGCTCATCTACGTTCGAAAACATAATGAAAGTAAACGTGACCGCGCAAGCGATGATCACTAAAGCGCTTTTTCCTGTTCTTCGTAAGTCTGATAATGCATCGATAGTATTTACGTCATCAGGTGTAGGCCGCAAAGGCCGTGAGTTTTGGGGGCCATACGCCATCTCAAAATTTGCTGTAGAAGGCATGATGCAAACATGGGCATGTGAAGTAGGCAAAACGAATATTCGTATAAACTGTATTAATCCAGGCGCTACTCGCACTTCTATGCGCGCTGCTGCATACCCAGGAGAAGATAGAGACGCGCTTGCTACACCAGAAGATTTAATGCCAACCTACTTATACTTGATGAGCGATGATTCTAGTAAAGTGAATGGCGAATCGTTAGATGCTCAAGTAAAAAAGTAATTTAGAGTCTAAAAAATTTATACAACACACATTAAAAAAGCCGCTATTAGCGGCTTTTTTGTGTGCAATAAATAACTAATTTATTATTTACGTTTGGTAGGCTTAACACGTTGATTGTGTTTTTTAACTGCTTTGCGGATCTGGTTGATTTTAGCGCGTTTATCTTTGCGTTTTTCAGGCATAACAGAAAGCTTAGTTTGTGTCTCGCGCCCTAATTTAACGGTTTTGCGTAAGTAGTTTACTGTTTCTAAATCATACTCCATCCAACCACCTTGTGGCACGCGCTTATCAAGCTCTAGTTTACCATAACGAATACGAATAAGACGAGATACTTCCGCATCTTGAGACTGCCATAAACGACGTACTTCACGGTTACGTCCTTCATTTAACGTTACGTTAAACCAGCGGTTAACGCCTTCGCCACCCATAGGGGTTACAGTCGTGAATTTGGCTGGACCATCTTCAAGCTCAACACCACGTAGTAAGTTTTTAACCGTTTCATTGGTTACTTCACCAAATACACGCGCAGAGTATTCACGCTCTACTTCATAGCTTGGGTGCATCAAGCGGTTAGCTAATTCACCATCATTAGTAAAGAGCATCAAACCCGAAGTATTAACGTCTAATCGGCCAACCGCAATCCAACGCTCACCATCAATACGAGGAAGTCGGTCAAATACTGTACGACGCCCTTCTGGATCTTTACGTGTGCTTAACTCACCTTCGGGTTTGTTATACATAATCACACGACAGATTCTATCTGCTTTTTCTTCAATCTTTACAGTGTGCCCGTCAACACGAATCAAATCGGTTTCTTCAACACGGTCTCCTAACTTTGCCACTTTACCGTTTACACTAACGCGGTTTGCATCAATGTATTTTTCCATTTCACGGCGTGAGCCTACGCCTGCACGGGCTAAGACTTTTTGTAACTTTTCACCTTGTATAATACTCATTCGGATGGTTCTCTCACAGAAGGATCGCTCAATAACTGGTTAATTTTACTTTGCTGCTCTGTTGGCAGCGCAGGTAAGTTTTCAAGTCCAGTTAACGAAAAATAATCTAAAAATTGTTTAGTAGTTGCATATAAAGCCGGCTTACCCGGAACCTCTTTATGCCCTACCACTTTAACCCAATCTCTTTCGAGTAGGGTTTTAATAATATTCGAACCCGTAGTAACACCCCTTACTTGCTCAATTTCACCGCGCGTAATGGGCTGCCTATATGCAATAAGTGATAATGTTTCCAGTAAAGCACGTGAGTATTTTGGTGCGCGTTCTTGCCACAAGTTATTTAACCAAGGGCTTAAACTACTACATGCCTGAAAACGATACCCACTACCAACTTCAACTAAGCGAATACCACGAGTTTGAAAATGTTCTTGTATTGTATCTATTGCGTCGTTTATTCGCGCCATAGAAATAGCTAAATCTATTAATACAGTATCTTTAAGGTGGCGTTTACTAACAGGCTTATCTGCAACAAAAATAGCTGCTTCAATGATCTCAACTAGTTGTTCATCACTAATTCGCCGACCCGCCATACACACTCTTAACAAATAAAAATACACAGCCATCTATTATGACAGAACAACACCAAACTAGGAAAATATATCTACTAAATAACTAGATTTTAAATACAAAAAAGCCAGTGATTATCACTGGCTTCTAATTTACTCTTTAAAACAACAAATATTAGCTGTGTTTAATGGCTTCTAATGCATCATCTTCAGCTACTGCGTTACCGTATTTTTTAATGTAACCCATAAACTCGCTTTTACTGATGCGCTTATCTTGGTTTTTATCCATGTAACCAAAGTGATTTGAAATATCATCATCGTTACCTTCAACTACCGAAATATAGCCATTACTGTCGTTATCTAAGCTTGAAAAGCTGCTTTCAATTTTATCGAATTTAGCGATTTCAGCTTTAAATGCCGACTCACTTACTTCAGAATCAGTGGCTACTTTACCATTGTTTAACTTCATGTAAGTGTTGAATTCTTTGCGGCTAATTTCGTTATCCATATTGGTATCAATATTTGAAAAATGGCCCCAAATGCTATCGTCATCAGCTTCAACTTTTGAGATGTAGCCATCGCTGTCATTATCTAAACTTGCAAAGTCACTGTCTATTTTTTCAAGACCCTGATTAGATGAACAAGCCGCTAGGCTTAATGATGCTAAAATAGTGGCTGCTAATGTTAACTTTTTCATAAGACGTATCCTTCGTAATTAATTAAATGTCACTTTAACTAATACAAATCCAATGCCAATAATAGTTAACTTATAAGAATCAACAACTTAATCTTGGTTGGTGCATTTATTGAACAGTTTCAACAAGTTAAGCTTGCAAGCTTTGCAAACAACCTTGTAATTTTTGCAAAAAAATACCCGGTAAAAAACCAGGTATCTCAATTTTAGTTATATAGTTCAGCTAATAATTAGATTGCTGCGTTTTGGTAGCGTTTAACAAACTCAGTAACGTTTTGACCATTACATTTTAATGAGTTTAAGTTACCAATTTTTTGGCGAACAGGTGCTAAACCTTGTTTTAAAGCCGTCATACATAATTGAGTTTCTTGTTGAGCATCTTTTGCAAATACTTCTACTTTCTCAACTGATGCGTTGCTTAATGCCGTTTTTTTAGCAATATCGCGAATATCTTCACCATTACATAAAATGCTTTTAGAAAAACGAGATAAGTAAACACCGTGCTGAGCAGCTTCTTTACGAGCAACACTAAAGCCTTCGTTTGCGCTTAGTACACATAACTTAGACTCAATTTTATTATCTTGACTGAAGTAAGTATTGCTTTGTGCTGAAGCAGTTGCAGATGCTAATAAAGCAGTAGCTAAAAGTAGTTGTGTTTTCATGAGAGATCCTATTTGAACGAGCTAAACAAGTGAATTTCGCGCATTATATATTCAATAAAGTTAAGTTCAATTGAATTTTTTATTTATTTAAAAAATTAATACTGCATTTACAATGTTTAAACTTTACTCACCAATTGATCAACATTTGTGCAGCTATTTTCTCATTTCAGTCATGTTATGTACGCGTATTTACTGATACAATTTAATTCATTAAATAGATCCAATTTTAAGGTAAATTTTATGAAAGTGATTTCTTTCAATATCAATGGTCTGCGTGCTCGTCTCCACCAATTACAAGCAATTATCGACAAACATCAACCAGACGTTATTGGCTTGCAAGAGATTAAAGTTCATGACGAAGCATTCCCACTAGAAGATGTACAAAAAATGGGATATCACGTCTACTTTCATGGCCAAAAAGCCCATTATGGCGTAGCTATGTTATGCAAAAAAGAGCCTAAATCGGTCTTAAAAGGCTTTGCTACCGATACAGAGGAATCGCAAAAACGCATGATAAGCGTCACTGTTGAACAAGATAACGGTCGCGACCTTACAGTCATGAATGGCTATTTCCCACAAGGTGATAATATTAACCACGAAACTAAATTTCCTTATAAACGACAATTTTATAAAGATTTAATGACACACCTTGAAACCAACCACACCCCTGATCAAGACGTCATTGTTATGGGCGATATCAACATATCACCCACCGATTTAGATATTGGTATTGGCGAAGTTAATGCAAAGCGTTGGTTAAAAACGGGTAAATGTTCTTTCCAACCGGTAGAGCGTGAATGGCTTGCAACATTACTTAATTGGGGCTTTAAAGACACCTTTAGAGAACAAAACCCAGAAACAGACGATCAATATTCGTGGTTTGACTATCGCTCTAAAGGGTTTGTAGATAACCGAGGGCTTCGAATAGATGTAGTACTTGCAACTAATGAGCTTGCAGCACGCTGTATAGATACTGGTATTGACTACGAACTGCGCGGTATTGAAAAACCCTCAGATCATGCCCCTATATGGTCAACATTTAAGTAATTACTATGCTCAGCATAACAATACAAGGACTACTTTGGGCCCTTGTAATTATTATTGCCCTACTAAGCTTTGATAAAAAAACATATAAAACATTGCTTAATACGCCAGCCCGTCAAACTGGAGTTCTTGCATGTGCGTTAGTGTTTGCAGTGCTTTGGCGAATAAAAGCAGGAATTTTAACGGGCCTTGATTTACACATACTAGGTGTTACCGCCGCTACATTAATTTTAGGCTGGCGATTAACGATTTTAAGTAGCCTACTTGCCTCAGCGCTACTAACTGCATTTGGTCAAATTGAACTTGAACTGTTACCAGTACAACTGCTTATTGGTGCGTTTATTCCTATTTTACTAAGCTACCTTGGCTTTATAATTAGTTACCAGTATTTACCTCGTCATTTTTTTGTTTATATATTTGTTTGTGCGTTTATAACTGCAGGGTTTATAGCCTGTATAAAAATAAGCCTAGGTGCTCTATTTTACTTAGCTATAGGGCAATACAATTGGCAAGAACTTGCAGATAACTACGTTTATTTAAGTGCCATAATTTGGTTTCCTGAAGCAATGCTCAACGGCATGGCTATAACAATTATGATCACCTATCGCCCGCATTGGGTAAAAACTTTTTACGATAAGGACTACCTAGACTCATGAGTCTACAATATCAGTGCCCGCTATGTAACCTCGCACTTTTGAAAGCTGATTCAACACTTCGTTGTGCTAACAACCACAGCTTTGATTTTGCCAAAGAAGGCTATGTTAATTTACTGCCAGTACAACAAAAAAATTCAAAACAACCGGGCGACTCCCTTGAAATGGTGCAAGCTAGACGCGCATTTTTAGAGCGTGGATACTACCGCTTTTTACAACAAAATCTTAGCGATTTAGTCGGTCGAATAAGTGCGAATACGGTTATAGATTTAGGATGCGGTGAAGGGTTTTATACCCAAGCAATAGCAAGTAAAACAGACGCAGTTGTATACGGTGTCGATATTTCAAAATCTGCCGTGAAATATGCGGCAAAGCGCTACCCTAATTGCTATTTTAGTGTTGCATCAATTAGCCAAGCGCCTTTTAAAAGTCAATTTGCTGATGTACTTATTAGCGTATTTGCACCTTTGTTTGAGGAAGAGATTGAACGTCTTGCTAATAAAAACGCAACATTAGTGGTAGCAAGCCCAGGCCCTTATCATTTAAAAGAGCTAAAATCGTATATATATTCAGAAGTAAACGAACATACTGAAATAGCCACGCCAAAAGGGTTTCAAAAATCAGAACAGGCTCTTTTAACAGAGCATGTAGCGCTTAGCTTTACTGATATTAAAAACTTAATAATGATGACGCCATTTGCATGGAAATTTAGACCCGAGCACTGGACAGCACTCGAACAAAAAGGTGAACACAATGTCACCTTATCATTTTATATTACTCAGTTTACCAAAATAGATAATGGTATAACCCGCTAAAACTGCTCTTTAGTAAATGCTCTATCCATTTTTTCAAACATATCTTTAAGTAAGTTAGCAAGCTCCATATAACGGGGCTTGTTTTCACTTAACTGCGTTTGATATCCATTAGCCGCCATTTTAGTGTACAGCTCGTTGTACCATTTTTGCATAGCAGGATCTAAAGCCGTTTGCGCTCGTTTGCCTAACCAAAATAAACCTTGTAAAGGTAACGATATAAAAAATAATGCACTCGCAATAGCTTGCGGTAAAAAATCAGAACCTAAGTAATTAAGCTGAAAAAACAACGTTAGCATAGCCAAGATTGGCATTACTGTAATGGCAAGCTCAGTCGCTCTAATCACTCTAAACTCTAAAAACAAAGGCGCAAGCTCTTTACGCATTGGCCATTTTTTACCATACAAACGGCCTGTTTGTAGTTGTGACATCACACTTTTTTGCATCATGACTCCTCACAGATACTGCTTTTAAATACAATAGAAAACGAGCTATACCAAAGTGTAACACAAAATGAGGGAGTTACACTTTCTCAGTAAAAGAGCTTAAATTTCCCCTTTAATGACGAACAATCCTAACTTAAACATCATAAATAAGGTAAAATATTTAACATTGAGTTAACCACTTTGCAGTTGAACATTTAATTGTTTTAGCTTTATTTAATACCGTAAGTGTAACTATCACGTATTAACGTTCACTTACTAAATTTGTTTATGGAAATTGAATCTATGCCAACAACCGCCCCTGAATCCCAACATGTTTTAGTTTTAAACTGTGGTAGCTCTAGTTTAAAGTTTGCCATTATTGATGCAAACGACGGTCACGAAATTATATCAGGCCTTGCTGAACGCTTGGGCGCCAAAGCCCCCTCCATTAAATACAAATTTAATGGAACTAAGACGGTTATCGACTTAGCGGCTAATCAAGCACATGCTGAGGCTATAAATACGCTTGTAAGCTTAATAAAGGATCATAACCTTGATGAGCACCTTATTGCTGTTGGGCACCGTGTTGTTCATGGCGGAGAGCATTTCACAAAGTCAGTCTTAATTGATGAAGATGTAATTAACGGTATTACTAAAGCGTCTTCTTTAGCGCCGCTACATGGTCATGCGAACTTGTTAGGTATTTCATCTGCACAAGCTTCATTTATAGGTTTACCGCAAGTAGCAGTATTTGACACAGCATTTCATCAAACTATGGATGAAGTTGCCTACCTTTACGCCCTACCCTATAAGCTTTATACAGGCTACGGTGTAAGACGCTATGGTATGCACGGCACAAGTCATTACTATGTAGCAGGACAAACTGCTAAATTATTAAATCAGCCTATAGAGAAGAGTAATTTCATTAGTGCTCATTTAGGTAATGGCTGCTCTGTTACTGCAATAAAAAATGGTAAAAGTGTTGATACCAGTATGGGTTTAACGCCATTGGCTGGTATTGTTATGGGTACTCGCAGTGGAGATATTGACCCCGGTTTATTTAATTTTTTAACCACACAGCTTAGTTACAACGCTCAGCAAATAGATAATTTATTAAACCAAGAAAGCGGCCTACTAGGTATTAGCGAACTCTCTAACGATTGCCGAACGATTGAAGAAGCCGCTGTTGCCGGACATAAACAGGCACGTTTAGCGCTGGATATTTTTTGCTACCGACTAGCCAAACAAATTGCAGCTTACATGGTACCATTACAACGTTTAGATGCACTTATATTCACTGGCGGCATTGGCGAAAACTCCGATATCATACGTGAAAATGTCATTAATCAATTAGCTTTTTTAGGGTTCAGTTGTGACCAGAAGAGCAATCTTGATGCACGTTTTGGTAATCAAGGTATTATTAGTTCAGCCAATACTTCACCCAAAGTGGTAGTAATGCCGACCAACGAAGAGTGGGTTATTGCACTTGATGCCGCTAACATCGTAAAGGAGCTTTAATATGGCACGTCGTATTATGTTAATTCCTGTGTCTACCGGTGTGGGTTTAACGTCGGTATCAGTTGGTTTAGTTCGCGCTCTTGAGCAAAAAACAGTTAAAGTTAACTTTTTTAAACCCATCGCTCAGCCTCGTTCAGGCGAAACAGGTCCTGAAAAATCAACACAAATAGTCACTCAAGGTTCACCTATTAACCCACCCACCCCTTTTGCTCTTGATTATGCTGAGCAAATGATTGGCGACGGTAAAGGTGATGATCTACTAGAGGAAATTGTTGAACGCTTTGAAAGTAAAATAAACGACGATGAAGTAGCTATTATTGAAGGTATGGTGCCTACTCGTCGCCAACCTTATGCTGGACGTGTAAACCGCGAAATTGCGCAAACACTCGGCGCTGAAATTGTATTTGTACTTACCCCTGGTAATTACACCATTACTCAAATAGAAGACCGCCTAGAAATTGCAGCAGGTAATTACGGTGGAATCGATCATCCTCGTGTACTGGGCTGTATTTTTAATAAAGTAAATGCGCCACTTGATGAAGAAGGCCGGGCACGCGCCGATTTAGTCGACGCTTACAAACCCGAAGAGCTTGAAAACGAGTTAAATCGTTTAGCGTCTTTACCTATTTTTAAAAAAAATCCGTTTATGTTGCTTGGCGCAATCCCGTGGGATTTTGACTTAGTAGCGCCACGCGTAAAAGACTTAAGCGCGTATTTAAAAGCAACAATAATTAACGAAGGCGATATGCTTCATCGTCGCCTGCGTCGTATTACTTTTTGTGCTCGTACGGTTTCTAATATTTTAAATTATTTTACGCCAGGTGCTTTATTAGTAACACCGGGCGATCGCTCTGACATACTTGTTGCTGCGTGTTTATCTGCTATGAACGGCACTAAACTTGGCGCTATATTACTCACCGGTGGCTTTGAGCCAGAGCCACGTATTATGGCTTTGTGTGAACAAGCTATGCAAACCGGTTTACCAATACTCGCAACCGATGCCGATACATGGCGCACATCACTATTACTGCATAACTTTAATATGGAAGTACCAAATGATGATGACCAACGCATTGAAAAAGTAAAAGATCACAATGCAGAACATATCAATTCAAGCTGGCTCGATACTCTAGCTCAAAGTGTAGGCAAAACGCGTAAGTTATCACCACCTGCATTTCGTTATTTATTAACCGATAAAGCACGTAAAGCAGATAAAACCGTAGTATTACCAGAAGGGAATGAACCTCGTACAATTAAAGCGGCTGCTATTTGTGGTCAACGTGGCATTGCTAAAACTATATTGCTTGGCGATCGCGAAGAAATAATGCGTATTGCACAGCAGCAAGGTATTGAGCTAAACGAACATGTAAGTGTCATCGAGCCAAAAAGTATTATAAATGATTATATTGCGCCTATGGTCGAAATTCGTAAAAGCAAAGGCCTAACTGCCGTTGTAGCACAAGAGCAACTACAAGATAACGTCGTACTTGGCACAATGATGCTTGAGCAAGGTAAAGTAGATGGTTTAGTATCGGGCGCGGTTAATACCACTGCTAATACAATTCGCCCGCCCCTGCAGTTAATTAAAACAGCGCCAGGATCATCGCTGGTATCTTCCGTATTTTTTATGCTGCTACCTGACCAAGTGTTAGTTTACGGTGACTGTGCTATAAACCCCGACCCTAATGCTGAACAACTTGCTGATATAGCGATTCAATCTGCCGACTCTGCAGCTGCATTTGGCATAGAGCCACGTGTAGCAATGATAAGCTATAGCACGGGTACATCAGGTACGGGTGCCGATGTTGAAAAGGTACGTGAAGCCACAAAAATAGCAAAACAAAAACGTCCTGATTTAATTATCGACGGCCCACTACAATACGATGCCGCTATAATGGAAAATGTAGCACTTAAAAAAGCACCTAACAGCCCTGTAGCTGGTAAAGCGACTGTATTTATATTCCCAGATTTAAATACAGGTAATACAACATATAAAGCAGTACAACGCAGTGCCGACTTAATAAGTATCGGCCCTATGCTTCAAGGTATGCGCAAACCCGTAAACGACTTGAGCCGTGGTGCATTGGTCGATGATATTGTGTATACAATCGCCTTAACTGCAATTCAGGCAGCCCAAGCAGAAGCGCTAATAGCACATTAAACACAACGTGTGCTTTTTATAGCCTAGCTATTATTTATTTAATAATTAACTAGTTAGGCTATTTATACCCTGCAACCCCCATACTTATCCACAGAAATTGTGGGTAAGTTTTTAATCTCTATTAAAACCCACTTCCAAATGCTCATTTTAGTCACGCTTACACCTTTAACTTGAAGGCAATAATCTATACTATAAAGCTATCAATAATGCTGTATCGCAGGCGTTTAATGTCAAAACAAACATTACAATTACACAGCACGGTTTTATCTATTCACAGTTTAGATGTTGACGCCGATATACCTGCGGCGCTACTCAAGCTTCCTTTATTTTTTATATCTAAAACCCAGGATGAACTATCTATTGTTTGCCCTAGTAGCTTTGAAATAGAGAGTTTAGATACCGAATCTGATTGGCAAGCACTTGAGGTGGTTGGTCCACTTGGTTTTTCGCTGACCGGAATAATGGCTAATATATCTGGTGTATTAGCACGCGCTAAAATTTCTATTTTTTCAATCTCAACCTACGATACCGATTATATTTTAGTAAAAAAGCAAACAGCCTCACTAGCACTTAATGCCTTAAAAAAAGATGGTTACAACGTGGTGGCCCAATAGCATATGAAAGCACAAACAATTGAATATCTAGCACTCAATAAAACGCCCCGCAGTGCCATCCTTATTACAAGCCCATTTACAGGTAAAGTAATACCGCTTCAAGAACACCCCGAACCTATTTTTAGGTTTGGTATTCTCGGTCCTGGTATTACTGTAAAGCTCAGTAGCCACAAAATTTTAGCGCCGTTTGATGGCACGTTATTACAAGTAAAAAACGCAGGTACTGAGTTTATTTTACAGGCTAAAAATGGTTTAAAAGTTTTAATCAACTTAACTATTACCGGTTCGCAATCAATTACACATACTCATATTGCACAATTAAATGGTAGTGAAATAAGTAAAGGCCAGCGCCTCGCTTATTTTGATTTACGCGAACTAGAAACGCCTATGCTGGCCAGTTTAATCTTACTTAACGGCCATAATCTCGGCACATTTCATTACTCACATTCGCATGTAAATGCGGATGTAGATACCTTATTAACTATTATTAAGAAGAACTAAATTTATGATCACTCTATACGGTATTAGCAATTGCGATACGATAAAAAAAGCAAAAAAATACTTAGCCGACAACAACATCGAATTTACGTTTCATGATTACCGCAAAGATGGCGTAGATGAGCAAATGGTAAGTGATTTTGCAGATAAACTCGATTGGGAACAGCTTGTTAATAAACGTGGCACAACTTATCGCGCACTAACTGATGAGCAAAAACAGAGCTTGACTAAAGAAAGTGCTATCCCATTGTTAGTTGAACAACCTGCAATGATCAAACGCCCAGTACTTATTAACAATGGCAGTTACCATTTAGGTTTTAAAGCAGCCCAATACGATGAGATATTTAAATCATGAAAGATGATGTAATTGCACTTGCCCAAGCACTAATACAACGTGAGTCAGTAACGCCCGAGGATGCTGGCTGCCAACAGATGATGAACGACCGCCTTGCTGCGGTTGGTTTTAATATTGAGTCATTATTTTTTACCGACACATTAAATACATGGGCTCGAAAAGGCACACAATCACCGCACTTTTGTTTTGCAGGCCACACTGATGTTGTGCCAACAGGCCCTGAAAAAAATTGGCAACACCCGCCGTTTTCAGGATTAATAAAAGACGGTTTATTACATGGGCGCGGCGCTGCCGATATGAAAGGCTCGTTAGCTGCAATGCTTGTTGCAACCGAGCGGTTTGTTACTAAGCACCCAGATCATAAAGGCTCAATTTCTTTTTTAATCACCTCTGACGAAGAAGGCCCGTTTATAAACGGGACTACCCGTGTAATTGATACGCTAGAGGCGCGCGGTGAAAAAATTGATATGTGCCTAGTAGGCGAGCCTTCATCACGAGATGTATTAGGTGATGTTGTTAAAAATGGCCGCAGAGGTTCACTTACCGCTTTTTTAACCGTTAAGGGTGTACAAGGGCATGTCGCCTATCCACATTTAGCACAAAACCCAATTCACCTAGCAACCCCTGCCCTTACAGAGCTTAGCAAAACGGTGTGGGATAACGGAAATGAATACTTCCCTGCTACCAGCTTTCAAATTTCAAATATTAATGGCGGCACAGGTGCAGGTAATGTGATCCCGGGTGAGCTAGAAGTACAGTTTAACTTTAGATTTAGCACGCAAGTAGCACATGAGCAATTACAACAACGTGTAAATGACATACTGCAAAAGCATAACTTAAATTATGAATTAAGCTGGATAGTAAATGGCTTGCCTTTTATCACCGAGCACGGACCCCTTGTTGATGCCACAGTAAAAGCGATTAAATCAGTAACTGGTTTAACGACGAATCTAGAAACTACCGGCGGCACATCAGATGGTCGCTTTATTGCACAAACAGGTGCTAAAGTAATTGAACTTGGCCCACGTAACGAAACTATTCATAAAGTAGATGAATGCGTAAGTACCGATGATTTAATAGCCCTTACCGACATTTACGAGCAAATACTAGAGCAACTTTTAGCATAATGGATGTAACTAAACCAACATCGATAATGTGTATCACAGGGCAAAGTGATACACATTTAACTGACATACAAAATCATCGCTTGCACAGCGCTATTATTAGCGACTTTTTAGCGCTGCAAAGTGCAGCTCAAAAAGCGGGATTTGATCTTACTATTGCCTCAAGTTTTCGCGACTTTGAACGCCAGTCAATTATTTGGAATAATAAGTTTTTAGGTATTCGACCTGTTTATAATAAACAGCAAAAGGTTGTAGATTTAACTAAATTAAATGATGTAGATAAATGCATAGCAATAATGCTCTACTCTGCACTACCTGGCGCAAGCAGGCACCATTTAGGGACTGACTTAGATGTGTTTGATAAAGCTGCGGTCAGTGATGATTATAAGCTACAGCTAACACCTGATGAATACTTGCAAGGTGGGCCGTTTGCACCTTTAAGTAATTGGCTTGATACTAACTTAGTTAAATTTGGTTTTTATCGTCCTTACCAGCATGATTTAGGTGGCGTAGCACCTGAGCTTTGGCATATAAGCCATATTAAGCAATCACAATTATTAGTGAATAAACTTAGCGAGCAAGTACTTTTTGAATGCATAAAAAACAGTGAACTACAGGGTAAGCAGGCAATACTTGATAACTTACCTGCTATTTATAAACGCTTTGTAACAAACGTAAGCCCACACCTAAAAGAAGGTTAGGTTTTATTAAGCCTTCTTTTTATTTAAAATAAACACCAGCACAGCTCCTAATATTAAGGAGCTTGCTACTATAAACTCCACTGTTACCTGCTCTGATAAAAACAAAACACCAGCAATGGCAGCAAGTACCGGCACACAAAGTTGCACAACCGCTGCTTGGGTACTTTTAAGCAATGGCATTGCTACATACCAAACACTATAACCAACTCCAGACGCTATTGCCCCCGAGGCACACGCAAGTAACACCCCTTCAATACTCATATTTTTTAAATAACTCATACCTACAAGTAATAAAACAGGGATAGCAACTAAGCTTCTTATAAAGTTAAACCCAGTAGTACGCAGCGGCGATACGCACACTTTACCGCGAATACTGTAGATACCCCATGCCACACCACTGAGTGCCATAAGTGATGCACCTAATAATGAAGGCACCGCTGCAGATGGCAGCATTAAATATACAAAACCAGATAACGCCACTATAAATGCACACCACTGAAGTACGCTTAATTGCTCTTTTTGATAAATACCCCAGCCAATCATAGTAAGCTGCACAGCAGAAAATAAAATTAGTGCACCGGTACCGGTATCTAGCTCTACGTAGGCAATCGAAAAACAAAGCGCGTAAACAAGCAGGCTAATACTGCTTCGCCAGCTTCCTCTGTCACTTAAAATAGCGGGATTGAATGTGCCTTTACGTTTTAAATTATGGGTATAAATTGCCATTATAATGCCCAAACATGCAGCTCCGCTAAGCAAGCGAATAACAGTAAAGTTCCAAGCATCTATATAACCTTCTGCTAAGGCCATTCTGCAAAAAAGAGAATTTGCGGCAAACGCAATTAAAGCAATTAATGTGTATATGGTGGCTTTCAAAAAAATTCCTTCGCAACGAAAAATAACTATATTGTTTAAACTCACTCGCTAATTAACCAACCGCGTTCAAGCCATTGATTAATTTTAGTAATTAAAAACCCAGCGATTTGCTCACCAGGGAGTTCATTTAAACAGGATTGACATAACTGTGCAAAGGGTGTGTTTTGTTTTAATAGACTCAATAAGCGGTATTCTTGTGCATCAACGCTTAAATACTGTGTACGTCTTTCAGTATCACGTGCTACAACCCAAAAGCGAGGTTCTGAGACTCTTGGCTCTGGCGGTGTTTGCTTTTGTTTTATTGCCTGCCAACTTTCAACCGCCAACGTATTAAACGCAACTAACTGTACACTTGGATGTAATTTTAATAGTAAATTTGGCCATTGTTGAGGTTCAATACTTTCAAGCTCTGATACATTAAGTAATGTTTTATCGCTTGCATCAAAAGTACTTAGTAATAGTCGTTCAAATTTGGCTATATCTGCAAGTATGGGGTAATCACTAAAAGGAGTATTAGCGGCTAAATAATCTGGTAGCTTCTCTGCAAAAATTCGTAGTGACGTATGAGTTGAAGGATATAAAGCTAAATAACCATCAACCATCATCTCAAATAAATCATCACCTAAGTAAATGCCCAACTGTTCGTGATCTTGCTCAATCACGGCTCTTAAGCGAATTTTATAAGCGCTTTGATAAATAGAGAGTCGCTGTTGTGTATTTAACTGCCCTTGCTGCGCAATTTGCTCGCTAATATCCGAACTTTCTCCTTGCAGTAAATCCATAAACTGTTGTTGCAGCTTTGCTAAACCACTCATGACCTTATATCCCAAAACGGTTTCACTAGCGCTTTGGCATGCTCAAGCTCAGTAATTAAATCATCAAGGGAGCCAATATTATCATCGCGTTCAATCATGGTACTTACCGGATTTAATGTTTTTGCATACTGAGCATATAAGTCCCATACCGCATCGGGAACATCTTCATCGTGCGTATCTATAATATGCGTACCAAAGTCTTGATGTCCTGCTAAGTGAATTTGTGCAATAGCTGTACTCGGAATAGCTGATAAATAATCCATTGCATTAAAGTCGTGATTACGCGCACTTACATAAACATTATTTACATCCATTAAAAACTTACAGCCTGTTTGCTTATGTAATTGCGCTAAGAATTCCCACTCACTCATTTGTGAATCGTTATAGGTTAAATAGCTCGATACATTTTCAAAAATCATTTCGCGCCCTAGGTAGTCCTGAACTTGTGAAATTTTATTTGCTAAATGATCAAGCGCCTCTGAGGTGTAAGGCATTGGTAGTAAATCGTGGCTATTAATACCGCCCACTTGGGTAAAACATAAATGATCAGACACCCAATGCGGCTCAACCCTCGCAATTGTGTTTTTTAACTGATTTAAGTAGTCCTTATCAATAGGGTCAATACTACCAATCGACATTGATACCCCATGCATAACAATCGGATAATCTGCTCTTATTTTATTTAAATAATGCCAAGGTTTTCCACCGGCTACAAAATAGTTTTCTGAAATAATTTCAAACCAATCTACAGCTGGTTTATCTGCAATAATTTGCTCAAAATGCGGGGCTCTTAGTCCTAAACCAAAACCTAAAAAACGATTTGTCATAAACTTCCTTAATAAGCCTGAATAATAAACACATCGTTTAAGCTTATTTTATGCGTTCGATAAATTGGTATTAGCTACCTACAGAACCACCAATATCACCACATGCTTTTGCAGGCATTGATACAAAACCGGTGCCTTTACATGATGCATGTCCAGCACAAGCATTATTAGCAGTCTTACAATCGTTATGACCGCCACACACATTTACATCGTTACAATGTACTAAATCTGCTTTAGCTACACTGCCAACCCATTTATCTTTTACTGTACCGCCAACGTCAGCACATGATTTTGCAGGCATTGCTACAAAACCAGTCCCTTTACATGACGCTTGACCTGCACATGCATTCTCAGCTGTTTTACAATCGTTATGGCCACCACATACATTCGCATCATAACAATGAACTAAATCAGTTGTTGCGCCATTACTAGCAACTGCACTTGATGTTGCCGTTTCTGCCTCTGTTGCATTACAACCAACTAAACCTGCTACCATTACAGCCATTGCTGCACCTGTAAACTTTTTCATTTTTTAATTCCTCTGAGTGATTTAACTCTTAGCAAGACCGCTAAAGCGAAAATACTATTTCAGTGGAGTGATAATAAACCAAAAAAATTCACACTTTGTTCACTAATGTCACTTTATATTTCTTTATTAGCAGGCAGTTTTACTCTACGATTTTTTACAATATTTCACACATTTAGCTAAAAATAGTATGTTAATGTATACAGGTAAATTAAGAGGAGTGCTCAGTGCGCCGCAGTATAATTTTAAGCTTTTGTTTTATTTTAAGTGGGTGTAGCACAATGGGTTTTAATGACCTATTTAATGACTATGCCACACAAATGACACCAATAAGAAATGCGATCGAGAAAAACAACATCGAAGAAGCGCAATCCCTTATTGCTAATAATAGCACCCTGCACAGCAGCTACTTACTCAACCAACTTGAGCAAGCTCGTTTAAACGACTTAGAAAATACACCAGATGATGCACAAAGTAAATTTGAGAACGTGTATACGCAAATGCAAAAAAAGCGTGAAGCCGCCAAAATACAAGTTAGTGCGGGCCTTGAACAAAGTAACGCTTTATTTACCAACGACTCAGCAATAACTTATGTGCCACCCGCTTACGAAATGAGCATGCTTCATAGTTATAAAGCACTTAACTACGTGTATAAAAATGATGTTGAAGGCGCATTGGTCGAAATTCGCCGAGCTAATAAAGTACAAGTTGATGCGCTTAGCGAGAATGAAGCAGAAGTAGACTCAACCGTTAAAGAAGCTCAGCAACACTACCCAAGCATGAGCAATGTAACCAGAAACATAAAAAATGGCTTTCAAAATGCCTACACATTTTACTTATCTGCTTTGCTTTACCAAAGTGCTAAACAATACGACGACGCCTATATCGATTATAAAAAAGCATTGGCTATACAACCTAACAATATTTATTTACAGCAAGATGTGATGCGCCTTGCTAAAAAACAAGGGTTTGACCAAGATCTAAATGAATTTAAAAAACGCTTTGGCGATACGCCCACTATTTCTTCATCACAAGGCGAAGTAATTGTTTTATTTGAACAAGGATTAGTACCAAAACAAGATGAATTTAAACTGCGCTTGCCAATTTATTCATCACGTGGCGATGCACGCTTTTACAGCTTGGCGATGCCGGTATATAAAGATAATGCCTATGTGCGCCGCCTTAACAATATAAATATAGATGCACAAAGCTTGGCGCTTAGCCCACTGGTACACATTGAGGCACTTGCAGCTAAAACTCTAGAAGATCAAATACCTGCAAAAGTCGCTCGCCAAGTACTCAGATTAGTAGCCAAAGAGAAAGTACGGGCAGAACTTGCTCGCAGTGCCGGTGATGTAGGTAACATACTTGCTAATATTTATAATTTGGCGTCTGAGCAAGCTGATACACGCAGCTGGCTTACACTTCCAAATCAAATAAGTGTCGCAAGGCAAAGCCTAAATACAGGTGAGCATTCTGTGCATATAGGCACACAAGCACCCATAAATTTTACCATTAGTAAGCAAGGGTTAACGTTAATTTACTTAACCTCTATCAATAACTACTTTAATTACCACGTAGTTCAACTTTAGGAGCCATCATGAAATACATAGCGCCATTATTAGCAGCCTTAATGCTCAGTGCATGTTCCAGCCAACCGGTTACATCGGGTATTTCTGTTGAACAAAATAAAAACCAGTTTAATGAGCAATTACGTGTAGATAACCCAGAGCTTGGTAAAAAGCTGGCCATTACTGATGTGAAAACACGTCAAACCAACCAGTTAACCGATGTAGTAGTGACACTTTCGAGCCAGTATAAAAAATCACAATATTTACAGTATCAGTTTAATTGGTTTGATAAAGACGGCTTTGTAATTAAAGGCAACCATTCACCTTGGCAAGCACTCACCTTATTTGGTTTTGCAAAAACACAATTACCGGGCTTAGCACCGAGCTCTGATGCGGTTACCTTTTCTTTAGCAGTAAGAGAAGTGTCTACCGAATCACAAGAATTTAAAGATTAAAGGAAACAACCATGATCATCAGTAACAAATTTAAAACAGTATCAACTTACGCTTTAGTTGGCTTGAGCGCTTTAGTATTAAGTGGCTGTGCTAATAAAGCCGTAGTAAGTTATGGCGATGCACAAGCAGTAGAAACAACCGATATTAATTTTGGCTCTACCGATTTACAAAAAGTAGCTAGCCAAATGACCGATTCATTACTCAGCTCACCCGTTGTTGGCACAATGACCGCTAATAAACGCCCTGTAGTATTTGTTGAGCGTATTAAAAACAAAACTAGTGAGCACATTGATACTGAATCAATCACCGATTCAATCTCAACGCAAATGCTACGCAGTGGTAAATTCCGTTTTGTAGATATGACGCGTGTTGAATCAGTACGTGAGCAATTAACGTTTCAAAACGAAGATGCCCTTGTTAACCCTGCAACAGCCGTTGCATTTGGTAAACAAATTGGCGCGCAATATATGTTATACGGAAATTTATCGAGCATAGTTAAATCAAACGCTGATAAATCAGATGTTTATTACAAATTTACAATGCGCTTAATGGATATGGAAAGCGGCCTTGTAGAATGGGCTGACGAAACTGAAATTCGTAAAACTAAAGAAAAATCGACATTTGGTTGGTAGTTACTAAGCCTTTACGGGCTAATAAGCCCATAAAGGCTACCAATAGGAGATTATTATGAAAGCTATAATATTAATAATGTGTGCCCTACTTAGTGTGAGCGCGCCAACTTTTGCTCAATACGAGCGCAATAAAGCAGTCCCTGTGCAGCAAGTTTTATTTGGTGACGTAAAATCGGTACGCAATATTACCGAACAAGAAATCATTCAAGACAAAAACAACGGCTGGAAAACCTTCGGCGGTGCATTACTCGGTGGTGTTGTAGGCAACCAGTTTGGTGGCGGTAGCGGCCGCACAGTAGCAACAATATTAGGCTCGGTAATTGGCGGCAGTGTTGCACACAATAGGCAGCAGCAAAGTCATTATCAGCAAAATCATTTTGTAGAGTTATTAATACAAGTTGAAAACGGCGACCAGTTTATGGTTGTTCAAGATCAAGACCAATCAATGCGCTTTAGCAAAGGCGATAATGTAAGATTAGTGTACTTGAACGACAACACGGTGCGTGTAGATAAAGCGTACTAGCCAATATATTCATGACTAAAGTAAAAAAACGAGCCAAATTTGGCTCGTTTTTTTACTTTTTAAATAACTATACTTGACGATAGTCTTTAAAAAAACGCTTCATTTTTAACATCGCATCCGATAAATCATCTTTGCTTGGTAAAAATACCAATCTAAAATGATCCGGCTCGGGCCAATTAAACGCCCTGCCATGTACAAGTAATATTTTTTCGGCTTTTAGCAAATCGTACATCATCTTTTCATCATCTTTAACGTTAAAAAGTGCTGTATCTACTTTGGCAAACGCATAGAGCGCGCCTTTTGGTTTTTTACAACTAATACCTTCAATAGCGTTTAACCCGCGCCATGCAATATCGCGCTGCTCGTATAAGCGCCCACCTGGGTTAATTAAATTATCAATTGATTGCACGCCGCCCAACGCTTGTTGAATTGCATATTGCGCAGGTACATTGGCGCACAAACGCATAGATGAAAGTATTTCAAGGCCTTTGCGTAAATCATCCATTACCGAGGTACGACCGCTTAGCACCATCCACCCCATTCTTAGCCCCGCTGCACGGTAGGTTTTTGCTAAACCATTAAAAGTAATGATTGGTACATCATCACACAGTGAGCCGATTGAAGTATGCGTTATACCATCGTATAAAATCTTTTCGTAAATCTCATCGCTCAATAACAGCAGTTTATGTTCACGCGCTATATCAATTAATTGCATTAACAAATCATCACTGTAAACCGCACCTGTCGGATTATTAGGATTAATTAATACCAAAGCTTTAGTTTTAGACGTTATTTTGCTTTTTATATCTGCAATATCTGGAAACCAATCTTGCTCTTCATCACATAAATAATGCACCGGATTACCACCCGATAATGTGACAGAAGCAGTCCAAAGTGGATAATCTGGAGCTGGAATAAGCACTTCATCGCCATTATTTAATAGCGCTTGGGTGATCATCTGAATAAGTTCGCTTACGCCATTACCAATATATATGCTATCTACATCTAAATTATGTAATCCACGTTGTTGATAGTGCTGATAAATAGCCACGCGGGCTGAATAGAGGCCTTTAGAGTCACAGTAACCTTGGGCTGAATATAAGTTGCGGATAATATCGCGGTGCATATCTTCTGGCATATCAAAACCAAAAGCAGCCGGATTACCTATATTCAATTTTAATACTTTTTGACCTTCGTCTTCCATTTTTTTAGCTTGTGCTAAAACCGGCCCACGAATGTCATAACATACACCTTCTAATTTGTGACTCTTTTTAATATCAGACATTTTTACCTCTTTAGGGCGTATTGACTTTATGGATTAAATTTGTTCAACCTAGGGGCGATTTAATCGCGGCGTGAGATTTGTAACCTAGTGGGCTAAGTAAAAATTGAGTAACAAAGAGAAAATAGCCCCTAGGAAGAACCCTCTGGGCAATGCGTGTTTGGATTTTATGTGTTGTTATCGCCTATTTATGTGGAAAAACCACACTGCATAGGCTCTGCCTAACCTAAAAACCAGACACTCGTTGCAAATTCAATCCCGAAAGATCAACACGCCCTAGTGAGTCTTTAGACTAACCTAGTAAAGGCGTAAAATGCCAGTCAATTTAGGTGCTTAATACTGAAATAAATTCACGTTTCGGCTTCAATAATTAACGAGATGCTAACCATTCATTTAGCTTAGCTTGAGAGCCTGTTACTTGAGCCATTAAGCTATTAGATGCGTCGATAGCTTCAGCTAAGTTATCTAGGTTTAAATTTTGTTCAATAACACGCGATACTTCAGCAAGGCTTATAGCTCCAAACTGCGCCGCATTCGATTTTAAGCTATGGGAGTGGCGAATAGCTGCTTCTTTATCTTTACCAATGGTTGCTAACACTTCTGAGCCCAAACGTTCAAACTCTGAGCAGCAAAAATCAAGTGTATCAGCAAACTGCTCACCCAATAACGATTCCATACTCTCTAATGCTGATGTATCAATATTTATTTCTGTCATATTTTAAGCCCTTAAAACAATCCATGTAAGTTACAGTTTAATAGAACTACTTTATATTGATGCGTAAAAAAAACCAACTTAATTACCTTATAAATGTATAATTGCGAGGAACATACTGGCAACAAAAAGTTTATTAAATGGCACGCACACTTTGTAATCATTGTAACTTTTCAATAAACACCTGTATTTGCAACGCAATTACAAATATAAACAACAAAGTTACGGTTATTATTCTACAGCACCCGAGTGAAGAAAAAATAGCAAAAAATACCGCTAAACTACTCAATTTATGCCTAACTGATTGCCAAATAATCAAAGGCGAAAATAATGATGACTTTTCCATACTAAAAACACTGCCAGTAAGCTCAACTGTTTTACTCTACCCTAACGAACACGCTGTAAATTTAGACGATAACACTGAGCAGCCAAATGTAAAAAACATCACCCATTTAATCGTGGTTGATGGTACATGGAAAAAAGTCTACAAAATTTTGCAGCTCACCACATTACTAAATCAATTTAAAACGGTCAGTTTTAAACAGCTACCTAAAAATCGTTATGCTATTCGTAAAGCTCCTCGGGCCGACAGCCTATCCACACTTGAAGCTGTAGCGCATAGTTTGTTTTTAATAGAGCAACTAAATCCCGCACCACTTTATAATGCGCTAAATGAATTAATACAAAAACAAACCCAACACATGCCTGAGCACGTAAAAGCACGTTACTTAGATTAAATTCGTTACTATATGAAACTTGCAATGCGTAACTACCCTAACAGACTAAAACGTGGCTTTACTCGCCAAGGACCCGACTATCGCTTTGACGACCAAGTCGACTTTAGCGATATAAGAGATACCTTCGGCTTTAGGTCAATGGTCGTTGGTAAATGGGTAACTAAAGAAGAGCGCTACATTAGCGCCAATTTAATTTACGATGCACTGGCCGACCTTGCGCAAATACTGCATTTACCACCTAAAGCAATTGGCCTGCGCGGGAAGCTTAACTTTGCATTTGGCCATGGTGGTCAAAAAGGCGTGCAAGCGCATTATAATGCAGCCTCTCAAACACTTGCTCTTGCAAAAAATGCAGGCGGTGGTGCACTTGCTCACGAATGGTTCCATGCGTTTGATCATCATATAAGCGAGCACTTATTTGCAGCAAAACCCCGCTTTGGTTTTGCCTCAAAATTATGGCTTTCAAACACGCCTAATTTATCGCATCCACTTAATAATGCTTTGAACAGTTTTTATAAACATGTATTTTTAGATGAAGATGGTATTGATGCAAATAACTTTGTACAAACGTGTATAGAACACGATAAAGCCCACAATATGAATTATATGAGCATGCCCGAAGAGCTTGCAGCACGGTGTTTTGAAGCCTGTATTGAAGGCCACACATATATAAAAAATAGCTTTTTGGTGGGAGGCTTAAAAAGTAGTAATTTAATATACCCAAATAGTGAGCATATTAATAAAGCAAATGAAGCGCTTAACCAGTACTTTGAACTACTGGGTTATGCGCTTCATAAAATGGACGAGTAATGCCTATATTTGGTGATTATTTATCGTCACTAATACGACTTGCTACTGCGCTGCTTTGATCTTTATATTTTGCATCTTTACGAATATTGTATGGGTTTTCACACGGGCCCGATAACATTTCAAAGCTCATAGCACCAATTTTCATCAGTGGGCGTAGTGCCAGTGGTAATTTACCTGAGTTGTAAAACTCTAAAACAATATTGCCGCTCCAGCCTGGGTCTATTCGATGCGCGGTTACATGCACCATTAAACCCAAACGCGCAAGCGATGAGCGTCCATCTAACCAACCTACTATATCTGCTGGTAGAGTTACTTTTTCATGGGTAATAGCTAGTGCAAGTTCACCTGGGTGTAAAAAGAATGCTTCACCTTCATCAAGCACTATTTCTTCACTCATGATCGATTCCATGGCCTTATTTAGCTGATCTTTTGGACCACTTAAATCGACGTATGCGGCGTTATGCGCATTAAACGTTCTAAATTTATTTCCCAAACGTAAATCGGCAGTCACGCCTGAAATCATCTCGCTCGTTGGCGCAGGCTCAATAACAATGCGGCCATCGCTTAAGTATTCTTTAATATGTGTGTCTGAAAGTCTCATTATTTATTAATCTTCCGTAATCACAATTTCAATTGCATTGTGATGCTGTTGATAATAAAGCGTGCTGGCTATTAGCCTTGCTGCTGCGCTGTATGTTTTGCTTATTGAGGCATCGTTATCGCTTGCAATAAGTTTACCTTGCTCAGAATACTCGCGTATATCTATTGCAAGTGGAATATGGCTAAGTACAGGCACGCCGTGCTTATGCGCCAGTTTTTGTGCACCGTCTTTACCAAAAACGTGGTTAGCTTCACCACAGTGAGTGCAAATGTAGTGGCTCATATTTTCTATTAAGCCAAGCACCGGTACGTTTACTTTATTAAACATAGCAATGCCTTTTTGCGCATCGGCTAGCGCTAAATCTTGCGGTGTAGTGACAATAACAGTGCCGCTAGCGGGTACTTTTTGGCTCATTGTAAGCTGAATATCACCGGTGCCCGGTGGCATATCAACAATTAAATAGTCAAGCTCGCCCCAATCGGTTTCGTTAAGTAACTGGCTCAGCGCGCCTGACGCCATTGGCCCGCGCCATACCGTGGCATCATCGCTTGGAACTAAAAAGCCAATTGACTGCGCTTTAATGCCATTTGCATCAAAAGGCTGTAGCTGTTTGTTATCTTTAGTGACGGGCTCTGCGCCCACTAATCCTAAAAGCATTGGGATAGATGGGCCATAAATGTCAGCATCTAAAATACCCACCTTTGCGCCTTCATTTTTAAGCGCGCCTGCCAAGTTAACAGCAGTAGTTGACTTACCTACCCCACCTTTGCCTGAGGCAATAAGTACAATATGTTTAATCGTCTTAAACTTAGCCGCCTCTCTAATGATAACCTTGGCGCTAATTGTTACAGGCACATTTAAGCTTTCACTTACGTGTTGCTCAACTAAAGGCATTTCTGATTGCCCAGCAAATGGCAGAGTTAATTTAATGTGTAGTGATTTATCGTCATTTTGAGTAATAGTATCAATGAAGCTTTCGTCAATACCGACGGCAAAAGCCGCACTACGATATGCCGCTAAGGCAGTTATAATCGGTTGTTTTTGCACCGATTTAGAAGAGAATAGTTTCGACAGTCCAAACATAGCAATTAAATAGCGTTTCTTTGATGAAAAGTGCCACGGAATTATGTAACATTCAGGGCATTAACACCAGTCAATTAATAAAAATCCATAAGCTGTGCGCACTCTAAGCAGATAGCTTGTAGATAAATTAATGATAATTGCCGTTTGTATAATAAAAACGGCGTTTTATCCTCAATTCGGAATGATTATGACGCAGCGAAAGATCCTGATTACCAGCGCATTACCTTATGCAAATGGCCCTACTCACCTAGGTCATTTATTGGAATATATTCAAACTGATATTTGGTCACGTTTTCAAAAACTACAAGGCCACGAAGCTTATTATGTTTGCGCAGACGATGCCCACGGCACGCCAATTATGCTTAATGCGCAAAAGCAAGGGATCACGCCTGAAGAAATGGTAAAACAAGTGAGCATAGAGCGCCAACGCGACTTTGCTGACTTTAATATCAAATTTGATAACTACCACAGCACCCACAGCCAAGAAAACAAAGAATTAAGCGAACTTATTTATAACCGCCTAAACGATGCCGGTCATATTAAAAAGCACACTATTTCGCAATTATTCGATCCAGAAAAAGATATTTTCTTACCAGACCGCTTTGTAACAGGTACTTGCCCGACGTGTAAGTCTGAAAACCAAAACGGCGATAGCTGTGATTCGTGTGGTGCTACATACAGCCCTACCGAACTTATTAACCCGCGTTCTGTAATGTCAGGTGCTGAGCCTGTACTTAAAGATTCTGAGCATTACTTTTTTGACCTGCCAGCATTTGAAGGCATGCTAAAAGAGTGGTTACACTCGGGAACTATTCAACAAGAAATGGCTAACAAGCTAGACGAATGGTTTACCGATGGCTTGCAACAGTGGGATATTAGCCGTGACGCACCTTATTTTGGTTTTGAAATCCCAAATGCACCAGGCAAATATTTTTACGTTTGGTTAGATGCACCTATTGGTTACATGGCGAGTTTTAAAAACCTATGTGACGAAAAAGGCCTCGACTTTGATGCGTTTTGGGCTGAAGGTTCAGACGCAGAGCTTTATCACTTTATTGGTAAAGACATTATCTACTTCCACAGCTTATTTTGGCCAGCAATGCTAGAAGGCGCTAATTTTAGAAAGCCAACTAACGTATTCGCTCATGGTTTTGTAACTGTAAATGGCGAAAAAATGTCTAAATCAAAGGGTACGTTTATTAAAGCGCGTACTTATTTAGATAACTTAAACCCAGAATACTTACGTTACTACTACGCAGCAAAATTAAGTAGCGGTATTGTTGATCTGGATTTAAACCTAGAAGACTTTGCACAGCGCGTAAATTCAGACCTAGTAGGTAAAGTAGTCAACATAGCGAGCCGTTGTGCTGGCTTTATTACTAAAAAGTTTGATGGCAAGCTAAGCAACACTATTATGCAACCAGAGCTGTTAGCAGAGTTTCAAGCGGCTGCACCTAGCATTACAACACACTACGAGAACCGCGATTACAGCCGCGCAATTCGCGAAATAATGGCGCTTGCCGACAAAGCAAACCAATTTATTGATGGCGCAGCACCTTGGGTATTAATTAAAGACGAAACTAAGCAACAAGAAGCACACGAAGTGTGTTCTCTTGGTCTTAACTTGTTCCGCGTTTTAATTACTTACTTAAAACCCGTGCTACCAGGAATGGCAGACAACGTACAAGCGTTTTTAAATGACGACCTTGCATGGGACGGCGTTCAAAATGCACTAGTAAGCCACCCTATCAATAAATTTAAACCGTTAATGCAACGTGTTGAAATGGATAAAGTGAACAAAATGGTTGAAGAATCTAAAGAAAGCTTAGCACCAAAAGTAACAATTGACCCTAACAGCCCGCTTGCAAAAGAGCCAATTAGCGACGAGATTGAGTTCGATGATTTTGCAAAAGTAGACCTACGCGTAGCTAAAATTGCTAAAGCAGAGCACGTAGAAGGCGCAGATAAACTACTTAAGCTAACACTTGATTTAGGCGGCGAAACTCGCCAAGTGTTTGCGGGTATTAAATCGGCTTATGCACCTGAGGATATCGAAGGCAAGCTAACTGTTATGGTTGCTAACCTTAAGCCTCGTAAAATGCGCTTTGGTATGTCTGAAGGCATGGTATTGGCAGCAGGCCCTGGCGGAAAAGAAATTTATATTCTTAACCCAGATGACGGCTCAGAGCCTGGTATGCGCGTAATGTAATATTACTCATACTATAAAAACCGCTGATATATCAGCGGTTTTTTTATGGGCAAAATTAATGTTTAGTCGTATATTAAATACCGAACAAGAACGTAGTGTTCTTACCAAGCTTGTAAAAAAATATATAAGTAAACTGCCTAAGTAGGCAGTTATATTTTAACTATAAAATTAATCATCTTTTTTAATTGAGCTTTTTCAATACGCGGTCTTTTCTTGGTAGGTAATAGTTATCGTAATCAAGAGACACTATAACGCGCTCTGCTTTTCCTAATAACTCATTACGCGGAATTAAACCTATTACACGCGAGTCAGCGCTATTGTCGCGGTTATCGCCCATTGCTAAATAATAATCATCAGGAATTGTAATTGCATCAAAGCCCGATAAACGTGAAGGAATATTTGCCACTCTTATCGAATGCGCTAATCCGTTTAAATCTTCGATTTTATCAAGCGAGTCTATGTTGCTTTGCTGATCTGCATAATTAAGTTTTTTACCATTAATAATGAGCTCATTATTTTCAAGCGCAACGGTGTCTCCTGGCACACCAATTACACGTTTAATTAAACGGTTATCGGCAGCTTGTGAGTCAAAAACAATAATATCACCGGTTTGTGGGTCCGCTAGTTTAAGTAGTTTTATATGCGTAAATGGGACACGAATATCGTAGGCCATTTTATCGGTAAGTATTCTGTCACCTTCTTGAATTGTTGGCTTCATAGAGCCTGTTGGCACTTCGTACCAATCGGCTACAGCGCTTCTAAATACGCTCATCAGTGCAATAAATACGATAAGAGAGCGGTTATTTTTCCAAAACTTATAAACTAATTTCATGCCTATTCCCTTCAATTGAACAAGTCTTTAATTAAGTAACTGTTTATATGACTTTGCTATTTAGCTGCAGTTCAATCAATGATGTAACAAAACATGTTGACTACTAATTTTAATTGATCGATTAAATTTAGAGCGTCGTAACATTTAACGAAACCAACGGGTATTAACTTAAAGGAAAAATAAAATGTTTAAGAAAATTACTACTGCATTATTGTTTACAACTGCAAGCCTTGGATTTACTACAATGGCTTATGCTGATCATCATGGTATGAAAAAAGACGTTGTTGAAGTAGCCGTTGAAAATGGTTCGTTCACTACTCTTGTTGCTGCTGTTAAAGCCGCAGGTTTAGTTGAAACACTGCAAGGTAAAGGACCCTTTACTATTTTTGCACCAACAGATGCTGCATTTTCTAAATTACCTGAAGGCACTGTAGAAATGTTACTCAAGCCTGAAAACAAAGATAAGCTAACGGCGGTATTAACTTATCACGTAGTGTCTGGAAAAGTGATGGCAGCCGATGTAATGAAGGTAGATAGTGCGAAAACACTACAAGGCCAATCAGTTATGGTTAAAGCCGACAGCATGGGCGTAATGATAAATGACGCTAAAGTTGTAAAAGCTGATGTAAAAGCAAGCAACGGCGTAATTCATGTTATCGACACCGTACTACTTCCAAAAGAGTAGTCATAAAAGAATAAGCCAAATAAAAAAGCATAAGTAAATACTTATGCTTTTTTATTTATTTTTGTTTCATGACATAACAAATTATTGATTTAGTTTTTCTTTCGCTTCTTTTACTTTTTCAAAATCTAAACCAAGTTCGTCAGTCGCTTCTTTAATAAGATGCGGTTGAGTCATCACGACTGCCATTAGTTGCTGTAGCTTTTCTGGCGGAATACCAAGCTCTTGAACAAGCGCCATTGCCATCATTGGGTTTTGAGTAAACGCTTCAAACAATGCTTTTACTTTTTCGTCGCTTACATTGTGCTCTTTAAGTATTGCTAGTATTGGATTCATTATTAAACCTTAAGTGTTTTTTATAGGGCTTAGTATATGGGCTAAACCCTAAAATTAAAGAGTTACTCTACAAGTAAAACCACTTTTCCTGCGTTTTCATTACGCTCTAAAATAGCATGGGCTTCGTTTGCGTCGCTCCAAGGCAATGTTTTATACAAGTTAAAGTCGTACTTTTTAGTGGCAATATCATTGTAAAAACGCGCTACAAAGTCGTCGCGCACCTGACGTTTAAACTCAATACTACGATTTCTAAGCGTTGAGGCATGAAACGAAATACGCTTTTGTAAAAGCGCCGCAAAATCAACCTCTGCAAAACGTCCATCTAAAAATGCAAGCATCACGATTTGGCAATCCATGGCTGCAATAGCGGCATTTTTATTTAAGTAACTACCCGAAACAGGATCTACAATTGCATTTGCTGTTAACTCATTTGCTTTCATATATTCTACAAAGTCGGTGGTTTTGTAGTTAATTGCATGATCGGCACCAAGCTCTTTTGCGTGTTGGCATTTATCATCCGTACCAGCGGTAATAACTACGGTAGCACCTGCGCTTTTAGCCATTTGAATTGCTGCACCGCCCACACCACTAGCACCTGCATGAATAAGCGCTGTTTGCCCTTTTTGTAATTTACCAAGCTCAAATAACGCGCCAAATGCCGTTAAATACACTTCACTTATTGCGGCGCCCTCAGCCATTGTTACATCATCGGGTAATTCCATAAGCTGTTTTGAATCAACTGCTACATATTCGCTATAAGCACCACCTGAGCACAACGTAAAAATACGCTTGTTTAGCCAGCTTTTATCTACATCTTTTCCAAGCTCAGTAACTGTACCCGCACATTCTAAACCTAAAATCGGGCTATCTCCCGCAGGGGCCGGGTATTTACCTTGGCGCTGCATACTGTCTGCACGGTTTACACCTATTGCTGCAACTTTAACAAGTACTTCATGGCTCTTTAAAACCGGCTTTTCGGTTTCACTAAATGCAAGATTGCCATCTTCATGAGAAATATATTTCATTGTTGCTCCAAGTTTAAAAACTGTAATAACATATAGATGGGGATGAACACAGATTCAAACAACCTCAAAAGCGCCAACTTTGTTTATAAGGATAAACATCGGGTAGATAACCATTATGTACTTGTTGCTGACAATCCTGCCAGAACGTCGCTAAAAACAAGTTACTGTGCTCATTATTAAAATAGTTAAACGCAATATCGTTGGCACTAAAAAACACCTTAAATTGGCTCGGAAATATATCGTTTTCAGCTATATCAAAATACGAGTTACTACTTAGCTCTTCGAGTGCATTTTGGGTTTGTGGAACGTCTCTAAAGTTGCAATCGGTTAGTGGGCAAATTTCGTCAAAGTCGTAAAACACCACTCGCCCCCATCGCGTTACGCCAAAGTTTTTCATTAGCATGTCGCCCGGAAATATATTAGCGCCCGCTAACTCTTTAATTGCTTTACCGTAGTCATGCATCACGCTCTCTAAGGTTTTGTTATCGCATTGGTTAATATATAAATTAAGCGGGGTCATTTTACGCTCAACATAAACGTGCTTTAAAATGAGTGCCTTACCCGATATAACCATACTGCTACCAATTTGGTTTTTCATCTGCTCAAGCAGTTCGTCGCTAAAACGGCTTAAATCAAACGCTAAATATCTAAACTCGTGTGTATCTACCAAACGCCCAACCCTATCGGCTTGTTTTACAAAGTTATACTTGTCTATCACTTGTGCTTTGGTGGCTGTTTTTGGCGCACTAAATTTGTCTTTAATTACTTTATAAACGTAATCTAGCCCTTCAATAGTAAATACCAGCATTACCATACCTGGCGTCCCTGGCGCTTTAACATACTTGAAGTTGGCTGGGCTATTTTTAGTCGTATCGACCTTATACCGATAAAACTCAGTTTTGGCGTGCTTTATAAAACCAATGGCGTTAAATAACTCAAAGCGTTGTTTGTGTGGCATTAACACACTTAAGTAATCTACATAACGAGCGGGCTTATCGGTATTAACCATAAAATAGGTGCGTGCAAAGCCAAATAATAAACTTAATTGATCGGCGCCCATCATTACAGCATCAAGCTTTAGTCCCTCATCGGTATTTAAAATAGCGATAGCAAAAGGCATATTGTCGCCATTTTTAGCAATGCAGCGCCCAATTAAATAACAGGCTTTGTTTCTAAAAAATAATGAGTTGGCGTATTCAATATACCCGTCGTTTAAATTTATAAGTTCGTACACCTGTTTGCATTGCTGCTTAGCGCCTTGCATTAACGTACTTTGTAATGTGGCTACATCAAGTTCTAAATGACTAAACGGCACTCTAAATACTTGATTAGTGATAAGCGTTTTAACGGCGTTATTAAACCCATTATGTAGCGATACCCTGCTCACTAAGCTTTCATAAGAGCGCGGCTCACTACGATACTTTGCTTTTAATACAAACAAATGCACAGTACGAATTTTTTTATCGTCCCAAATTGCGCCAAACGTTGAATTAAAAAAAGTATGCGCAATAGGTTTGTTTTCGTGATTTTGTACCATATCGCCGTAAATATTTTTAGCTAACTGCCACGTTTGCGGGCAAGTAAGCTCAGCATAAGCAATAACTCTCACGGCTTCACTCACGTTTTTCACTTCGCGCTCATACACTTGTAAACGTTCACGCATAGCACTTTGCACACTATGGTACTGTCGTTGTTCAAAACGGCTTTGTGCACCCAGTGTAATATTTAAAAATTGCGAAAACATCGCCTCAAATCCAGCAAAAACAGATCGTGCAAGCTTACTGGCAATAACGTTTTGCAGCGTATTATTAGATTGATGTGTTAGCCTATTTTGCATAAATACAGCACTTATATTGATGCCAGTTATGGCGGTTATTTTTATTAATTGTTTACACCTTAGCAAGCAGGCTTTAATTTAGATAATTAATAAACCATATAAATAGAATTTATTGGGCGTATTGACCTTTCGAGGTTAATTTTGCAGCCGTGTATTTGGTTTATAAGCAAGGCAAAGTACATGTAGTGTGGTGGCTCCCCATAAATGTACTTTAACGCTGCATAAAGGCCAAATACACACTGCCCATAGGGTTCTTTCTAGGGACGATTAACTCTTTGTTGCTCGATTTTTACTTAGCCCACTAGGTGGCAAACCTCGCGCCGCGATTAAATCGCCCCTAGATTGAACAAATTTCAACCCTGAAAGGCCAACACGCCCATATGAATATAAGAAATGTCGATCTTAACCTTCTCGTTTATTTAAATGTGTTAATAGATGAAAAAAGTGTGTCGAAAGCTGCAAATAAACTCGCGCTTACGCAACCGGCTATGAGTAACGCATTAAAACGTTTGCGCGATTTATTTGACGACCCGCTACTTGTGCGTGCCGCAGGCTCTATGACGCCAACGGCAAAGGCACTTGCGTTAAAGCCTGAAGTTGAGGCGCTCTTAAAAATGGCCGAAGCTATTACGCAGCCTAGTGAGCAATTTAACCCTGCAACCGCTGAAGTTACCTTTAGAATAATGGCAAATGACTACATAGAGTCGACCTTAATAGCCCCTTTTATAACGGCGCAGCTTAGTAAAAACCCCGGTATTAATTTTGATGTATTAAGTCCAAGCGACGTAAACCTGCAAGACATGGAAAAAGGCACTATAGATTTAGCAATAAATCGCTTTAATGGTTTGCCACGCTCGTTTCATCAAGCCAGTGTATGGCGAGATAACTACTGTTGTTTAACCCATCCTAAAAATACATTTTTACAACAATCAGGGTTAGACGACTACTTAAAAAAAGAGCATATTTGGGTAAATCGTGCCGGCTGGGGGCCTGAAGCCGCTGTTACTAATAAATCAGGAAAGCAAAAATTAGGCTGGGTAGATGAAGCGCTTTGGCAACTAGAACAAACACGTAAAATACGTGTTTTTACTCGCCACTATATGGTTGCAAGCCTGCTTTGCCAATCAGAGCAACTTATTGCCACCCTACCGCGCAGGCAAGCTAAGTTATTAACCTCTCATACTGATTTGGTAATCAGCCCTGTACCATTTCAAATAGTGCCTATTGAAGTAAAAATGATATGGAGCCCACTGCTGCACCATGCAACGGCGCACCAATGGTTAAGGCGTGAGTTATTAGCGTTTGCTAAAACGATTGCAGATAGATAAATTATTATTTTCATCACATCAAACACTAGGTATTTTACTATCGCGCATATTGTCCAAGCTTTACTTTCATTAGAAGAATATAATGATAAACAAACTTAATAATAAGAATAACGATATTGCAAATATAATTTTTGCTGTCTTTCAAAAGTCCTACGCTATAGAGGCTAAACTGATCGGCGCGCATAACTTTCCTCCTTTAGCGCGTAATATTAAAGGTATAAAAAAATCAGAAACAACCTTTTATGGCTACAGCGAAAATGAATGTTTAGCAGCCGTTATAGAAGTAGATACAAACAACGAGTATTTAGATATTTGCAGTTTAACCGTTGATCCTAGTCATTTTAAAAAAGGTATCGCAAGTAAGCTAATAAGTTATGTTTTAGCAATGGATGATTTTTCTCATGCAATAGTGGAGACTGCGGTTGCTAATACTCCTGCAATAAATTTATATAAAAAGCATGGCTTCGTGGAATTTAAAAGATGGACTCCTTCACATGGTATTGAAAAGCTGGCTATGTCGGTCGTAATTTAAATCAGTATTTCAAAATAGGTAATTTACAAATGGATAGTGCATCAATAATTGCGTGGAGTGTTTTGTTTGGCGGCATTGGTATTGGCTACCTTACTTACGGGCGAAGAAAAAAAGCCGTAGTGCCACTTTGCATTGGTTTATCGCTATTGGTATTTCCGTATTTTATGAGCAGTGTGAGCATGCTGTTGATTGTAGGCGCTATTTTAGTGGCTATTCCCTACTTTATTAAAATTTAACATTACTATTGTTATTGCTACTGTAACGACTAAATAAAATAAATGCTCAAAATAAAAAAGCGCCGTGGTATTCAACTTTGGGAAAATACCATGGCGCTTTTGGAAATCGTCGATATAGGAGTCTACCTACAGTGTATGATTAGCAAGCTTAGTACCAACTTCATAAAACAATTAAAATTCAATAAAAACAATTAACTAAGCATCCACCTTAACTCATCAACTAATCCCCTTGTTCCAGTTTTGTGCACGTTTTTACCGCTCTGCACCAAATTAATTAGTATAATTTAGGTATGTTTTCTATTTTTTTATTTAGTTTTAAAACTTACTATTGATGAAATCAATGTCAGTTATTGAAAACAACAATTTCATTAATAATACACTTAGCGCTAGAGTGAAGTTAAGCCAACAAACTAAGAGTAATAATTATGACAACATCAAGCTTCACACAACAAGACGGGTTATTTATTGATGCTAACTTACATCAGTTTATTGAAGAGCAGTTATGCGCAAAAACTAACACCACTGAAACTTACCAAGCATTAGCTACTTTAGTTGATGAGTTTGGTTGTAAATGCCGTAAAACAAAGCACCAACCAAATGATGTATTAGAAGTGGATACATTGCTAAACGCATACCAACTTAAAAACCACCCACTTTGCCATGTTGATGCACAAACGACAGAAGCCGTTTTAGACGAATATTGCTGCCAGGTTCCTGCCATTATTGTTGTTGCGTTAATGGATACGCTTAGTGGTACGCAGTGCGATGAACCTCAAGCACATGAGATTTACCATCGTGCAGCGCAGTTAACCAACCGCCCTTGCATGCACAGAGTAAAAACTGCCTCAGCAGCTTAATAATGAATGTGTTTAAAAGTGCTCGATAACCTTCTTTGCAAAGCCAGTACAAGTTAAGGTTGTCGAGTTATGAATACTTGAGTTATCGCTCTGCTCTTGCGCTAAATCAAAGGTTACTTCACCGCTTTTAAATGTTTGCTCTAACGCATTTTCTATTAGTAATGCGGCCTCGTCCCATCCCATAAATTTAAGCATTAATACCGCACTTAAAATACTACTGCTGGGGTTTGCTTTATTTTGCCCTGCTATACGTTCAAACGTGCCGTGTGTAGGCTCAAAAAATGCGACATCGTTATTTAAATTTGCAGCAGGCATTATGCCAACACCGCCAACTTGTGCGCTCAGCATATCCGCTAAAAAGTCACCATTTTGATTAGTCGTCACCACTACATCAAATTGCTCTGGGTGCATTAAACATTGCTGCAGCATGTTGTCGGCTATAACTTCTTTAATAATTAGAGGTGCTTGATTTACTCGCTCTATTTGCAGCCAACGCCCATTTTCATGTGCAGTGGCATTAAATTCGCTTTGCGCAAGTGCATACCCCCAACGCTTAAATGCCCCATCGGTAAATTTAAGTACATTGCCTTTATGCACTAGCGTTAATGATTCACTATCGTTTTTAAGTGCATAGTTAATGGCAAAGCGCATTAGTCGCTCAGAGCCTTCTTTAGATATATTTTTAATACCAATACCGCATTCTTGTGAAAACCTTAAGCGGGTTACGCCCATTTCCTCACATAAAAAATCGAGCATTTTTTCGCTTTCTACACTCCCTGCTTGCCACTCAATACCTGAGTACACGTCTTCGCTGCTATCACGAAGCACTGTTATGTTTGTTAAAAAAGGATTTTTTAAAGGAGAAGGAAGTGCGCTAAAGCCTTTTATAGTTCGCATATTTACAAACAAATCCATTTCTTGCCTGAGTGCAACATTAAGCGATCTAAAGCCACCACCCAGTGGTGTGGTTAACGGCCCTTTTATGGCAATTTTGCAGGCACGTACCGCGTTAATTGTTTCTTGTGGAAACCAGTCACCGTCATACAGCTTTGCGGCCTGCTCGCCATTATAAACTTGCATCCAATGAATTTTCCGTGCACTTTTATAACAATGCTCAATTGCACTATCAACAACGTGGCGCATCACCGGCATAACATCCAGCCCCACGCCATCGCCATCAATAAAAGCAATGATAGGTTCTAACGGTATTTGCCAATGTCCTTGTGCATCAATAGTGATATTTTGGCCGTGCTCAGGAACTTGAATATGCTGATACGTCATGGCTAAAACCTAACTTAAAATAACGATTAATTGATTAAACCATGCTTAGCTAGAGGTGTCTGTATTTGTACTTTTATAGTTACTATCATTTTAAAAAATAAAGAATTAGGCGTGATTATTTATCCATTTAGTTGGTCTTGTATATTAAGCCTGGCGTACCAGTTATTAAATTACAGTGGAGCATTTTAATGAAATACTTTTTTGTACTGCTACTATCAATCAGCTCTTTTAACGTATTAGCCGCTGAAGTAGTCATACATAACCTTAGCTCGCTCTCAAGTAATGCTCAAAATACGGTGTCTACATGGGTTAATCAAAGTGTTGAAAAAACACAAAATACACTGGGGCCTTTAAAGCAAACCACTTTGCCTATTTATTTAAAACCGCAATACTTTGCTTTTGAGCCTGTACCTTGGGCTACAGTTAAGCGCAATAACCCCGATGGGATTGAACTACATATAGATCGCTACGCCAGTTTAAATGCATTCACTAAAGATTGGACGCTATACCATGAACTTTCGCATTTATATTTGCCGCTACTTCCCTACTCCGGTTTTTGGCTAAGCGAGGGTTTTGCCAGTTATATGCAAAACGTAATAATGCGTGACAGCGGTATAATCACCCAGCCACAGTTTGTACAACGTTTAAATGCAGGATTTGATCGTGCCCGCCTGCAAACCAAAACTAAAACACAGCCACTTAATAAGCTCTCTGCCGATATGTGGAAACAACGCGCCCAGCAACGTGTTTATTGGACGGGTGCGGCTTTTTTTGCACAGGCCGACCTTAAGCTACAAAAACAAGGTTTATCTGTCGCGGGTATAATAAAACAGTATCAAACATGCTGTAGACCCGCTCGTTCTAGTGCTAAAACCTTTATAAAAGAGTTAGATAAGTTATCCGGCAGCAGCATTTTTACAACGCTGTATGCAAAATATAATACCCGTACTGATTTTCCTGATATTAATAAAAAGCAGCTAAACACGCTTTAACGGCTGCTCTGTTTTATATAGCTACTATATTCAACCAGCCCTTGCGCATTAAAATTGGTTGAGTACTCGTTCATAAAACCATGCAAAAAATTGGTTTTATAGCACTTAACACCCGCTTTGGTGCTTAAAGCTTTAATAACTTCATCGACATTAAAGTGACTCTCACTTGCTGGGAATATGAATTCACAGGGTACATTTGCATCTAACGCTAAATAATTACGAATTTGCGACGGATAAAAGCCAATTAACTTTTTAAGGTGTGTATTGCCTGTTAATAACTGTGCCCGCCATGCTGCACTTGCCCCTGCGCTAAACGCAATACATGTGGTCGGCACTTTTAAACTCTCAAAGCATTCTAGAAGTTTGTCCGTGTATTTGTCATGGCCACACTGCTGTATAAAATTATTATAACTATCTTGTTCACTTTCAATAGCTTGAATCTTGTTATTGTATGGGTCAACAATCACTAAATTTGAACTAATTGCCTGTGATAACTTACTTAAAGCAGGGGTTAAACCATAAATATCACTCACTATTAGGTAATTCATACTTATCCTTTGGTAACTAAAAATGGGCTTTGTAAGCAGTTGATAAGATTTATTATAAATATTTTTATAATAAATAGCTTGCACACAATTTATATATAAGTTACCTTCCCTCTCTGGTTTAAAGAAACCGCCGCGGTTAACCATTTACCCTGATCCAGTAAGCCCCGCAAAACGTATATTTGAAAGCTAAGTTATTGTACGGCGAGAACCCCTTGAATAATACCGAGATGATTTTTTACTATCATCGCAAAAGTGTCATAAAGATCGTCAACACTGTAATGAAGCTAAACACAACATCGTTAATTTATTGACTGCAATTTGCTATACAAATATAGCGCAGAATAAATAACAAGAATAAAGTGAGTTTTATTATGTCTTATAAATATAACGGGTCTATGATCCAAATAGCACATCCAGTGCAATCAATTTCAGTAAACAAACATCGTGTAATCTTCAGTGATACACAAGGTTTAAAAAATGCATTATTTCAAAAAGCGAGTGATGCACGCCAGTTTGTTAAGTGGCTAAAAGCTAACTAAGCAACATATAACTTTAATTGCCATTCTATTATTGCAATTATTGATAAGATATTATGCCAGCCTTGTTGCTGGCATTTTACTTTTTAGCCCTTTATTGGTTACAATAGTTTTACAATAATAATTACTGGTAGCTGTTGTAATGCTCCGTATATTTTTAACTTTCTTACTTTTTTTCTGTCTGAGCTCAATAAGCAATGCTAGAACCATAAACTGGCTAGCGCACGATTTTGCACCCTATTATATTTTAAATGGTCAATATCAACACCAAGGCCGTGACGAAAGCATAATTTCTTTACTTGAAAAACAACTTCCTAATATTACCTTTAACCGCATGCTTATCCCCTCAGGTAAAGTAATTCAAGAGCTGTCTAATACTTCAAATAATGTTTGTGCGTTATCGCTTTATAAAAATGATTACAGAAAAGAGCATATTTATTTCACAGACGAAAGCTCAACAACAGGCCTCTCGCCTTCAATAGCAATGCATAAAAAGCTGGCCAAAGCGCTAAATATAGCGGAATCAAAAGAAGTATCACTACTCAATTTAATACAAGATAAAAAACTAACTCTTGGAGTTTCTATGAGCCGCTCTTACGGCCAAGAGATAGATACTTTAATAAACAGTACACCCAACATTGATTTAGTAATTAGACCCACACGCGATAGCCTAGCGAGCCTTACATATATGCTTAACCTAAAACGAATTGATATTTTGCTGGGTTACCCAAGCGAGCATTACTATTTAGCTAAATCAATGCACTTTGAAGAAAACTTAACGCAGCGTCCATTAACCGAATCTCCAGCGCTCAGTTATGGCTTTATTGGTTGTACTAAAAACGAGCAAGGCGCAAAAGACATCGCTATTCTTAATGAGCAGCTTAAAGTTATTAAAAAAACGCAGGCTTATAACGATTTACTTATGCGCTGGTTGCCAGAGGATTTAAGGCCTCTATTAAAGTCACGTATTAATAGCACAAAATAAACAAATTCAAAGTCGCTTAATTTGAGTTTCTGTTAAGCAAAAAAAACGCCACAGTAAGTGGCGTTTTTATATTCAATAACTGTATTACTTACGAACGCCTTCTATTGATAAAATAATATCAACATGAGTAGATGCAGGCCCTAAGTTGTAATCAATACCATAATCTGTAAGTTTAAGGCTGGTTTCGCCTTCAAAACCTACGCGGTATCCACCCCACGGATCTTTACCTTCACCCACTTTATCTATTTCAAAGGTAATAGTTTTAGTTACGCCATGCAGCGTAAATTCGCCGGTTACGTCGGCCTCTTCACCATCTTCATCAAATTTAATGCTGGTGCTTTTAAATGTCGCTTTTGGGTATTTATCCGCATTTAAAAAATCTTTACCATGTAGGTGCTTATCACGCTCTGCATGGTTAGAATCAAGGCTTGTGGTGTCAATATTTACCATAATTTTTGATGCATCAGGATTTTTAGCATCGTAACTAAATGTGCCGTCAAAAGTATTAAAACGACCATATAACCAGCTGTAACCTAAGTGTTTAATTTTAAAGTTAACAGATGCGTGCCCGCCTTTCGTATCAATTACATAATCAGCTGCATTAGCGGCTGTTGCCGATAACATCATTGCAGCCGAAACGGCTGTGCTTACTAATAATTTTTTCATTTTAATCATCCTTTAATGGTTTGATCATTCTGATTAAGGTTTTATCTTTATCGATAAAGTGATGTTTAAACGCCCCTAGTGCATGCAATACTGCAAACCCGATTAATGTGCACGCGCCATAATAATGTACTTTTCCTGCAATATCGGCTTGGTCATCAAATGCAAAATCAAGCGCTGATACGTTAAATAAGGTAAACACTTCTATTGGACGTCCGTCTGCAGTTGATATTAAATACCCTGCAACAACTATAACGGCCAAAATAATATACATAGCAATATGCGCAGTATGTGCTAATTGGTTCATGCCTTTACTTTCACCTAATGGTTTAGGTTGTGTAGATAAAGCACGCCATAAAATTCTAAATAAAAATACCGCCACAAGCGTAATACCAATACTTTTATGTAAATCGAGCGAGCCTTTATACCAGCTATCGTAATAAGTAAGCTCAACCATATACAAACCTAAACCAAACAGGCCAAAAATAGTCAACGCCATCAGCCAATGTAAAATAATGGCGACAAGTCCGTAAGATGAAGGTGTATTTTTAAACATGTGTAAAGTCCTATAATGCTATGACGTTACAATATAGTGCATAGCCGTAAATGAAAATAACATTTACAAACACTTTACGTGCGTATACGCACAGAACTTTGATAATTAAAGTCAGTTTTTAAAAGTTGAGGATTAAACAGATAAGTTTATAGGGTGGATTGCTCGCTCAAGCTGACATAAATTAAGCTCTCTGGGCTTACTTGCAAACAAGTAACAAGTCCTTCTTTAATGAGCTCAAGCATGGCTATAAAACTAACCACCACACCACTACGCCCTTCATCAGGCGTAAAAAGCGCATTAAATACCACTGCTGAATTTGCTTTCGATAGCTGTTGTAATATTTGGCTCATTCTCTCTCGGGTTGAGAGTACTTCAGCAGTAATTTGATGATGTTCAAACGTTTTTGCTCGCGCCATAACATCACTCAACGCCAGCATTAAGTCTTTAAGTTCAATATCAGGGAGGTTATGACTTGTGTCTTCATTTATTGGCATAGCGGCATGCGCTATAAAAATATCACGCCCAACACGGGGGATATCATCGAGGTTTTCGGCGGCTTTTTTAAATAACTCATATTCTTGCAGGCGTTTAATAAGCTCAGCGCGAGGGTCTTCTTCCTCTTCAAGCTCTTCGTGAACAGGGAGTAATAAGCGCGACTTAATTTGTGCAAGTAACGCAGCCATTACTAAATATTCACCGGCAAGTTCGAGTTGAAACTCGGTCATCATTTCAACGTAACTTACATACTGCTCTGTAATACTAAAAATAGAAAGATCGAGCACATCAAGTTTATGCTTTTTAATTAAATAAAGCAGTAAATCGAGCGGGCCTTCAAAGGTTTCTAATATTATTTCGAGCGCATCGGGCGGAATATATAAGTCTTCTGGTTTATCTACAACCGCTTTACCATGCAAAAAAGCCAGTGGCAGCTTATGCTGCACTGGCTTTTCACTACTTTTTGTATCAGCAGTACTTTCGCTCACTTGTTATTACTCAAACGGGCTTGTATCACCACAGCCAACACGCAATATTTTAACTTCATCTTCCGACAAGTCGATTACTGTGGTTGCTTGCTCGGCTAAATGGCCACCGTGAATAATTAAATCAACGTGTTTATCTAATCGCTCTAATATTTCATCCGGATCAGATTCAGTAAACTGCTGCCCGGGTAAAATTAAAGAACACGACATTAATGGCTCGCCAAGTTCGGCAAGTAACGCACAAGCAATTGGGTGTTCAATTACACGCATGCCAATGGTTTTTTTCTTGTCGTTTAATAAACGCTTAGGGACTTCTTTTGTGCCTTTAAAAATAAAGGTATAAGGCCCTGGCGTATTATTTTTAATTAATCTAAATAGCTGGTTATCTACACGTGCATAAGTAGATAGCTCCGATAAATCACGGCAAACTAGCGTAAAATTATCGTTTTTTTCAATACCACGAATACGCTCTATGCGCTCTTTGGCTTGCTTATTACCAATGTTACAGCCAATGGCATAGCCCGAATCTGTTGGGTAAACAACAACGCCGCCTTGTTTAATAATATCAACGGCTTGACTAATCAGTCTTGGTTGCGGGTTATCAGGATGAATATGGAATAATTGACTCATGTTAATGCCCCTTCTTGTCCTTCCCAAACTTGCCAAACACCTTGGCAGTCTTTCGGTAAGTATAAATTTTTGCCAAGCTCTAAATAGCTTGTCGGAAAATGAAAATCAGACCCTTGCGAGCAAAGTAGTTCGTACTCACGGCTGAGTTCACCTAAAAATTGACGTTCGCTTGGCGCCTGTTGAGGTTGTGCAACTTCCATTGCGTCTCCTCCTACACTTTTAAATTCTACTAATAATTTGCGTAGCCACTTGTTTGACATTTGATAGCTACTTGGGTGAGCAAGTACAGCAACACCACCAGCGGCATGTATTGCCTCTACAGCGGTTTGCATGGTGCACCAGCAACTAGGTACGTAGCCTGTTTTGCCGCGCCCTAAGTACTTTTTAAAAACACCCGGGAAATTTTTAGCTACACCGCGCTCAATAAGGGCACGTGCAAAATGTGCGCGCGTAATTTGCGCGTCTTTTGCCAGCTCTTTAGCTTGCTCGTAAATGCCATCAAAACCATTTTTTGCAAGGCGTGCGCCAATTTCTAGTGCACGCTCTTCTCGCTTTTGCTGCTGAGCCGATAATAAAGAGGTAAGGTCAATATTATTAATATCAATATTTAAACCTACAATATGAATTTCGAAGCTTTCCCATTTGGTAGACACTTCGGTACCCGTTATTAATGAAAGCGGTAAGTTTTCTGCTTCAATAAATTGCTGAGCAGGCTTAATAGCCGCCACAGTGTCATGATCGGTAATAGCAAACACATCAATATTTTTATCAACAGCGCGATGCAATAATTCTTCAACCGTCAAACGCCCGTCTGAATGTGTAGTATGGCTATGTAAATCGTATTTTATCAAAAGAAAACTGCTTAAAATTAAGGGTTACTGGTGTTTATGTAAGTATAACAACTTTTTTGACTAAATTGTTTTAAATAAACACTTGACACAAAAGCATAAGATACGTTTTACTGTAGCCACTTTCAGACACATTAAGAATTAACAATAATGATCAATTCAAACTTAAACACTATTTGGTGGTGGCACTCGTAATTTTCGGGTGATGAATTGTCGTGTCTAGCAAAAATTCAAAACCCGCAACTATGCGGGTTTTTTTATAACTAAATTTTACGAAACGTATACGTTAAAAATATTTAATAAATTTTGAGGCAGAAAAACATGAATAACGGTCTTACTCTTACACATCGTTGGTGGTGGCGCCTGATATAGCGGGACGGTAATGATCTGTTTGTAATTTAGATATCGTTATTCAAACCCCGCATTGCAAAAGCACTGCGGGGTTTAATTTTTTGAGGGAATGAGGTTTGATTTTTAGTCATATAACTACCACACCAGGCGAAGTAACAAGCATTACGCAAGTACGCGACTATATTAGTAGCCCTCTTGCATTATACGCGGCACTTGATAAGCCTAACTCACTACTGCTTGAATCGGCTGAGATTGATTCTAAAGACAGTGTAAAAAGCTTAATTTTAGTTGATAGCGCCCTGCGCATTGTATGTAAGGGTAAAACGGTAACTGTTAGCGCACAATCTAATAACGGCAAGCAATTATTAAGCTACTTACAAGCAAATGTTAAGAGCTGTGATTCACAATTAAACGACACAACGCTTACACTTAACTACCAAGACACCAGCAGCGATATAGACGAAGCAAGTAAGCTTGTTGCCGATAACGCTTTCAGCGCTCTTCGTACCTGTATTAACAGTATTCAAAGCACTACCGAAAATCCGTTTTCGGTATTTTTAGGCGGTGTGTTTGCCTACGACATGGTGGCAAACTTTGAGCAATTAAGTGATGTACCTGATGGCGAAAACACCTGCCCAGATTACGTATTTTATTTAGCTGAAACGTTAGTTGTTATTGATCATCAAAAGCAAACAACCGAACTCATTGGCAATGTATTTAATGGCCCAGACGTACACGCTAACTGCTTTGAAGTAGGTAAAGAGCTTGAGCGGTTAAATACGCTGTGCGATAACGCAGCAGAATTTAGTGCGGATATGCAAAGTGGCGAATGTGAAGTAAGCGTTGATATAAGCGACGAAACGTATTGCGAGCAAGTTGTTAAGCTTAAAAAGAACATTGTAGATGGCGATATTTTTCAGGTAGTGCCGTCGCGTACATTTTCACTACCTTGCCCTGATTCTTTACATGCGTATAGCCAGCTTAAAAAGCAAAACCCAAGCCCTTACATGTTTTATATGCGCGATGAAGACTTTGCATTATTTGGCGCGTCTCCTGAGTCGGCCCTTAAGTACGACGTAAGTAATCAGCAAGTAGAAGTTTACCCAATTGCTGGCACTCGCCCACGTGGCAAATTTGCTAATGGGCAAATAAACCCCGACTTAGACAGCCGCATTGAGCTGGAACTAAGAAACGATCAAAAAGAGCGCGCCGAGCATTTAATGCTTGTCGATTTAGCCCGTAACGACGTAGCCCGCATTAGTGTTGCAGGTACTCGTTTTGCCAAAGAGTTATTAAAAGTAGACCGCTATTCACAGGTAATGCATTTAGTTTCACGCGTTGTTGGCACACTAAAACCAGAACTTGATGCACTGCATGCTTACCAAGCGTGTATGAACATGGGCACCCTTGTTGGTGCACCAAAAGTACGTGCTGCTGAGCTTGTACGTCAAACAGAAGGTAAGCGCCGTGGCAGTTATGGCGGCGCAGTAGGTTACTTAACCGGTGATGGCGCAATGGATAGTTGTATTGTTATTCGCTCTGCTTTTGTTAAAAATAACATAGCCTACGTGCAAGCAGGTGCAGGTGTAGTGTTTGACTCAGATCCTATTTCAGAAGCAAACGAAACTCGCGCTAAAGCACAAGCGGTTATCACCGCCATAAAATCTACGTATAAGGCGGTATAAAATGAGTAAAGCGAATCCTATTAAAATCTATTTTTTAGATAACTTTGACTCATTTACATATAACTTAGTTGATGAGCTTACGATGCTTGGCTGCGAACTTGTTGTTTACAGAAACAACATTAGCGCTGAGGTTATTTTTAATAAAATGCGCCAAGAGCAAGGACAAGTGCTATTAGTACTTTCGCCAGGTCCTGGCACACCAAGCGATGCAGGCTGTTTAATGGAGCTTATTGAGCTCTCTAAAGGCCACTTCCCAATGCTAGGCATTTGTTTAGGCCAACAAGCGTTAACACAAAGCTATGGCGGAGTAATCGGTCACGCGGGTGAAACCGTACATGGTAAGTCTTCAATTATTAATTTAGGCGAACATCCTGTATTTGATGGTATGGGCAATACAATGCCTGTAGCACGTTACCATTCATTAATGGCAACAAAAGTGCCTGATAATATAAAGGTTATTGCCCAGTACGAAGATATCCCAATGGCTATTTATCATCATGATGACAACGCATTGGGTTATCAATTTCATCCAGAATCAATACTGACGCCAAACGGCGCAATGCTACTTCAGCAAAGTGTCGCTTACTTAACACGTGCCAAATAAAAGAGGACATTATGAGTACACAACCAGAACAACCCATAAATGTTCAACACGCTATTGAACAACTAATTACAGGGCAATCATTAAGCTACGCAGACGCCAAAGCACTGTTTGATGAAATAATGCAAGGTAACATGAGCGAGATTGAGCTAACCGCCCTACTAATAAGCCTTAAAATTAAAGGCGAAGTAAGCGATGAAATAGCAGGTGCTGCAGCCTCAATGCGCGAAAACGCTGTTGCTTTTACTACCAGCAGTACACAACTTGCTGATAGCTGTGGCACTGGCGGCGATGGCTCAAACACAATTAATATAAGCACAACAGCAGCCATAGTTGCCGCTGCTGCCGGCATCAACATGGTAAAACATGGTAATCGCAGTGTATCGAGTAATTCAGGCTCTGCCGACTTACTAAAAGCGTTGGGCATTAATATAGATATGAGCCCAGAGCAGGCAGCAAAATGCCTTGAGCAAACCAATTTTACCTTTTTGTTTGCACCGCACTATCACAGTGGCGTACGCCATGCGATGGGCGTGCGTACAGCGCTTAAAACACGCACTATTTTTAATATTTTAGGCCCGCTTGCTAACCCAGCAGCACCTGATGTGCAATTGTTAGGTGTGTACAATGAAGCGTTATGTATGCCAATGGCACAAACACTTAAAACCCTTGGCACAAAGCGCGCTATGATTGTTCACGGCTCGGGCACTGACGAAATAGCTCTACACGGTCCAACAACGGTAGTTGAGCTGAATAATGGCGAGCTTACACAGTACACACTAAACCCAAGCGACTTTGACCTTGCAAACTATTCACTTGAACAACTCGCTGGTGAAGGCCCACAATACAACGCAAATGCTAGCCTTGAAATCTTACAAGGCAAAGGCACAGATGCACATAATGCTGCCATTGTGGTTAACGTAGCTGCCCTTTTATACCTAACAGGTAAAGCAGAAACGTTAAAAGAAGGGGCAAAGCAAGTACAAACATTATTAAGTTCAGGGCAAGCCATGAACACACTAAATGCAATTATTGAGGTAAGTAATGGCTAATGTATTAGACAAAATTGTTGCTGATAAAAAATTAGAACTAATTGAGCGTAAAGCCGCACGCCCGCTTGAAAGCTTTAAACACCTTGCAGTGCCTACAAGCCGTAGTTTTTACAAAGCATTAGCCGCCCCAGGCACACAGTTTATTTTAGAGTGTAAAAAAGCATCGCCTTCAAAAGGGCTAATTAGAGAGCCATTTGATTTAACCGAAATCACATCGGTTTATAAAAAATACGCTACCTGCATGAGCGTGTTAACTGATGCTAAATATTTTCAAGGCAGTTTTGACTATCTTGAATTTGTGCGCAGCCAAGTAGAACAACCGCTTATCTGTAAAGACTTTTTTATAGATGAGTACCAAGTGTATATGGCGCGTATTTATGGCGGTGACGCTATATTACTGATGCTTTCAGTACTCGATGACGAAAGCTATAAAGCACTGCACGCAGTTGCCGATTCTCTGAATATGTCGGTATTAACCGAAGTAAGTAATGAAGAAGAAGTACACCGTGCACTTGCGCTTGATGCACAAATTATTGGTATTAATAACCGTGATTTACGCGATTTAAGCACCGATTTAGCCACTACCGAAAAGCTACGCAAACTTATTCCGGCTGATAAAGTGGTTATTTCGGAATCGGGTATTTACACCCATCAAGACGTAAAACGTTTAGCTCCATTATGCGATGGTTTTTTAATTGGCAGCTCACTTATGGGCGAGCGTGATTTAGAGCAAGCATGTCGCCGTGTTATTTTAGGTGACAATAAAGTATGTGGTTTAACACGTACCAAAGATGCACAAGCGGCATATCAAAACGGTGCTATTTACGGGGGTTTAATTTTTCATCCTAAATCGCCACGCTATGTTGATTTAGATTGCGCAAAAGAGCTTAGCCAAAGTGCCCCGCTTAATTTTGTGGGTGTGTTTGTAGATGCCCCAATTGATCAAGTTGCTCAATACGCAAGTGTGCTAAAATTGGCGGCAGTTCAATTACATGGTCAAGAAAGTGACGATTACATCGCTCAGTTGCGTACACAGTTACCTACCGGCTGCGAGATTTGGAAAGCCCAAGCAATAAAAGATGCATTGCCAACGCCTGTAAATGGCGTTGACCGACACCTTTACGATACACACAGCGATACACAAGCTGGCGGTACAGGTAAAGCATTTGATTGGTCGGTGCTTCATGATGCAACCACTCCGTTTATGCTCGCTGGAGGCTTAAATCCAGACAATATTAAAGATGCGCTTTTTAAAGGTGCCTTAGGCCTTGATTTAAACTCAGGCGTTGAAGAATCTGCGGGTAAAAAGTGCCCTAACAAATTACATAATGCTTTTACAAGCATCAGAAATTATTGAGGTTAAAATGCAAAATCCAGCTTATTTTGGCGAGTTTGGCGGTATGTTTGTACCCGAGTTACTTGTCCCTGCGCTTAAGCAGTTAGAAAACGAATTTAACAAAGCACAAAAAGATCCTGAGTTTCAGGCTGAGCTAAGTAAATTATTAAACGAGTATGCGGGTCGTCCTACCCCACTTACTTTAACGCGCAATTTAGTTAAAAACCCAAAAGTAAAACTGTATCTAAAGCGTGAAGACTTATTACACGGCGGCGCACATAAAACCAACCAAGTACTTGGCCAAGCGTTACTTACTAAGCGCATGGGTAAAAAACAAGTAATTGCTGAAACAGGCGCAGGCCAACACGGCGTTGCAACCGCGCTTGCATGTGCATTACTGGGTTTAAAATGTCGAATTTATATGGGCGCAAAAGACGTTGAACGTCAGCAACCAAACGTATTTAGAATGAAGTTAATGGGCGCAGAGGTTATTCCGGTAACAGCGGGTTCTGGCACATTAAAAGATGCAGTAAATGAAGCCCTGCGTGACTGGTCAGCTAATTATCAAGACGCGCACTACCTACTAGGCACAGCTGCGGGTCCTCACCCATTCCCAACAATTGTACGTGAGTATCAAAAAGTTATTGGTGAAGAAGCTAAACAACAAGTACTTAAAGCCGAAGGTCGTTTACCTGACGCTGTAATTGCCTGTGTTGGTGGTGGTTCAAACGCAATTGGTATGTTCACCGACTTTATTGACGAGCCAGGCGTTAAATTAATTGGTGTTGAGCCTGCTGGGAAAGGGCTTGATACAAATGAGCACGGTGCAACAATTTGTAAAGGCACTAAAGGTATATTACACGGTACTTACACGTACATTATGCAAAACGACGATGGCCAAATTGAAGAGTCTTACTCTGTATCAGCGGGTCTTGATTACCCTGCGGTTGGTCCTCAGCACGCATTTTTACACGAAACCGGTCGAGCGCAATACGTGGGTATCACAGATACAGAAGCGCTTGATGCGTTTCAATCACTTGCTAAAAACGAAGGGATCATTCCGGCGCTTGAATCAAGCCATGCGCTTGCTTATGCACTTAAGTATGCAGAAGAGCAAACCGAGGAAAGCGTTTTAGTTATTAATTTAAGTGGTCGTGGCGATAAAGATTTAGCACACGTTCACAATGTACTATCTGAAAGAGGTCAGCTATGAGCCAAGTAAAAACGGATCGTTACGGCAAAATGTTTGCAGCGCTTAACGAGAAAAAACAAGGTGCGTTTGTACCATTTGTAACAATTGGCGACCCAGGTAAAGAGCAAAGTGTTGCGATTATTAAAAGCCTAATTGACGGCGGCGCTGATGCACTTGAGCTTGGTATTCCGTTTTCTGACCCGATTGCGGATGGCCCTGTAATTCAAAAAGCAAATATTCGCGCACTTGATGTGCACATTAACACGCAAGATTGCTTTGATGTTATTAAAGAGATACGCGAGTATAACGCCGATATTCCAATTGGATTATTGCTTTACTCAAACCTTGTTTTTAAGCGCGGCATAGAAGCATTTTATAAAGATGCAAAAGCGGTAGGTGTAGACTCAATTTTAGTGGCTGACGTGCCTCTGCATGAATCTAAAATATTTAGAAAGTCGGCAATGGATAACGGTGTAGACCCAATTTTTATTGCCACACCTAATGCAGATGACGACACACTTCGCCAATGCGCCTCTTACGGTCGTGGTTATACGTATTTACTATCGCGCGCTGGTGTTACCGGTACCGATACTAAAGCACAAATGCCAGCGGGTAATATTGTTACTAAATTAAAAGAATACCATGCAGCTCCTGCTCTTTTAGGATTTGGTATTTCAACGCCAGGTGATGTAAAAGCGGCTCTTAATGCAGGCGCAGCAGGTGCTATTTCAGGCTCTGCTGTAGTTAAAATTATTGAAGCTAACCTTAACGATTTAGACGCAATGACAACGCAGTTAAAAGCATTTGTTAGTGAAATGAAAGCGGCAACCGCATTATAAAAAGTGTAAATTTAGGCATTAAAAAAGGGCATTTAAATGCCCTTTTTTGTTTTTGAAAAACAAATTAGTGAGCTTGGTGTTTACCCTCTAAAATCTCTTCAATAAATTTAGCATTAAATGCTTCTAAATCAGCTGGGCTTCGGCTTGTTACTAAACCTTGGTCTACACATACTTCTTGATCAACCCAATTAGCACCTGCATTAATTAAATCGCTTTTAATACTAGGAAAAGAAGTAATAGTGCGGTCGCGCAATTTATTAATTTCAGCTAACAACCACGGTGCGTGGCAAATAGCAGCAACGGGTTTGTTTTTTTCTGCGCCAAAAAATCCATCAATAAATGCTTTAGCATCTTTATCTTGGCGTAAACTGTCTGGATTAAATAAACCACCAGGAAGCATAAGCGCGTCGTAATCAGCAGGATCCGCGTTTGTAACTAGTTTATCTACTGTTACTTTATCGCCCCACTTGTCTTCATCCCAGCCAGTAATTTGGCCTTCTTTAATTGATACTATTTCGATGTTTGCACCAGCATCAAGTAATGCGCTGCGTGGAGATAAAAGCTCACTTTGCTCAAATCCATCAGTGGCTAAAATTGCGATTTTTTTGCCTTGTAAACGTGTGCTTGTTTGTAATGTACTCATTGAGATCTCCTTATTTTCTTAAAAGGTATATTTAAAATACACAATAAAAAAAGCACGATGCGTGCCGACAACAAGTGATTGAAAATAAAGGAGTTAATTTAAGTAGGATTTATAATGCCATGTAAATCATTTAGAAGGGATGAAAAAACTACATAGATCAGACATAGCTTTGCTACTTGGTGATTTAAATACAGAAGCTTCCCTTCTCGCGTGAGCAAGCTCAACGCCTACAACTAACGCTCGCCATTATGTTTATTTTGTAGACGCACAACTTGTTGGCTTGATGGGCAAAGCCCATAATTTTATGTTTAATAACTCCACGCAAAGCTCAATCAACGACCAAGCTAAGTAATGCTATTTAAAGCAGATCTTTTAACGCCTTAGCTGGTTTAAAAACCGCTTTATTTGCGCCTTCTATTTCAATTGCAGCCCCTGTTTGTGGGTTACGCCCAGTACGCGCTGGGTAATAACTTAGCGCAAAGGTACCAAAGCCATTAATTTGAACTTGATCGCCCTCAGAAAGCGATTTAGTAATGACTTTTTGCAAGCTTGAAAGTGCCGCTTGAGAATCTTTTTTTGTTAATTCACTTTTGTGTGCAATGGCAGCAACGAGTTCTGCTTTATTCATTCTAGGCTCCTAAATACACGCCAAATCAGTGTTGGTTAAGCGTGGGAATATGATGATATGAAAAATACCAAACCAAATTGGTAATAAAGCCACGCAGGCTAAGGGTTACAGGACAACAAGTCAACCTTGTAGTTGCTAAGCTTTATGTGGTAAAAAGCCTTTGACTCTTTTTTGTATAATTTAGGTAGTATATGCACGCATTAATTGAATACATTCCACTCATACTGTTTTTTGCAGTGTTTAAACTCGTCGATATTTATTGGGCTACCGGTTTATTGATGGCCACTACGCTTATTCAAGTTGCTTATAGCTACTTTAAACATGGCAATGTACCTACTCGTCATTGGATATTTTTTGGCATTGCTGCCGTGTTTGGTACGCTAACGCTGGTACTTCATGATGAGCAATACATTAAATGGAAAGCAACACTGATATATGCAGGTTTAAGTTTAACGTTACTTGTTAGCCGTTATGTACTTAATAAAAATCTCGTTAAAAAAGCGCTTAGCTCAATCCTCGAAAACGCTAATGATACAAAACAAGCCATTGTTGTCCCAGAACCATTATGGGATAAGCTTAACCTAATGTGGGTTGTTATAACTGCTGGTATAGCGGCACTAAACATTTATATTGCATACAATTTTTCGCTCGATTTTTGGGTTAACTTTAAAGTGTTTGGTTTAATGGGTATTACTTTTGTAAGCATTTTTGCCACCATTATTGCCTTGTACAAATACCTCCCTGATGAAGAGGAAACAGCAAAGTAAGCCCCCTCGTCATAAAAGTGTCGTCTTAGCTTGTTAGCTTATTAAAAAAAGCAAGTTGAGACGACCTTGAACGCTAATCAATACCGTTGGTTTGAATTTACCCTCATTTTTATATTGCTGCCCTTGTTGGGTTTTGGATTACGCGAGCATTTAGCTAATTGGCTTATCCCTGCGCTTATTATACTTATGAGTGTGTGTTGTATGTTGCTACTGAGCGATCCCCACTTTAAACGGTTTAGACTCACAAGCCTTGGGCAATTTTCTGCTGTTAAAAGGCGTGTGTTTAGCTTCTTTTTTTTAGGTGCGCTGTTCTCAGGCATGTTTTACGGGATTATTCATCAAGGCAACTGGTTTACCCTTCCCCGTAACTCGTTTAATGATTGGCTTTTACTGTTGGTGCTGTATCCAATACTGTCGGTTATTCCTCAAGAATTAATATTCCGAACGTATTTTTTTCATCGTTATAAACGCATCATGCCAAAAAAAGCAGTGCGTATTGTAGTCAGTGCGAGTGTATTTGCGCTGGCGCACATTGTGTATGCAAATTGGATTGCAGTAGCCTTAGCCTTTTTGGGCGGTTTACTGTTTGCGTATACCTACGCACAAAGCCGCTCAACGGTCGTGTGTGTTATTGAACACAGCTTATGGGGGCTATGGATGTTTACACTCGGGATTGGCAGCTACCTCGATTCAGGCGCATTTAACTAATATAACAAACATTAAAAAATCCGATATCAGAAACTAATACCGGATTTCGAATAGTTATAAAAACACTTCACTCATCGCAAAAAGCGCTGAGCTGTAAGGCATATGCTGAGTTTTTAATTATTTAATCTAATGGTTAAAATAACGACTCAAACTCACCATTTGGAAATAAAACACCAGGAATACCACGTACCGCAGTAACATCAGCTAGTTTAGTATCACCAAAATATAAACCGCCACTGTAATTACGGCCCTTTTGCTTTACATCTAACCAACGTCCATTTTCGCCTTTCGCTATTAGATTAATGTTGCCACTAACATCACGAATACGTAAATCTAACGCGCGATTTTGTATGCTAACAAATATATCTGTAGAGGTAAGTTCTGATAAGTTTTCCACATCGCCTACGTACGCAAATTTAAAATCGCTTGCACCACTCAATGGAAAATCTAATTCAAAAGTAAATGCTAAATCGTCATTATCTTCACCAACAAAAGGCGAAGCCTCTACTGCTGTGATATGAAATGCAGTGTTTTGAATGTCGCTTACGTAATCACCATTAAAATCAAAAGTAGATAACGTGGTTGACTCCTCACCTAGTGAATTAACAAAACGATTTAAGTTTACTGATAAATCACCTTCGAGTTTACCCGCGGCTTTATTGATAATTACGTTGGTGGTTACCTGTGTAATACCCGTATCGGCTTCTGGGTTTAATTCACTTTGAGCATCTATGCCATCAAACTCAATCAGCAACTCACTTACATCCACACTTAATACCGTAGTACCATTTGTGACCGTTGCGCTCATTACACCTTCGATTTTATTACCTAATACACCACTTACTCTGAAAGTTGGAATTGATAAATCAATGGTTATAGGTAACTCATCATATGTGCCAGTAATAGCCCAAGTATAAGGTGATTGGTTGTAATCAATATCTAAATCACGAAGCTTATATTGCCCTGATGGTGTAGAGCCATCAGCTAGTGGTGAATAATTTGTGATAACTTCGTTTAAAGCATTACTAAGTGCATCAAGGGTTCTTTGTGTATCTTCATCAAACGCACCTTCAAGCTCAGTAAATTTTGCGTCTAATTCATCTGAATAGCTTTTTTCTTGAAGTCTTGCAACACCAATTATATTTCGCGTATCAACAAGTAACTCTCTTGAGTCTAAGCTTTGCACTTCTGCTGAGCGAGCCTGCCAATTTGCAAATGTAGTTACACTTGCAATCGTTTGCTTAACTTGACCAGCTACATTTTTCAGCAAAGCATTACCTTGGTCGCTAAATAAGTTGTCTGTAACATACTGCGCTGCTAAATCGCTGTAATCTTGCCATGCTTGCTGGTCAGTCTCCAAGTTAGTAAATGCATTAAAAGCACTTTCAACACTAAACGAACTATCAGCAACACCAGCTAAAATTGCCGCGTAGGTGAAGGCATTTGTCACCATCTCTGCTTCAACACTTGCATTTAAATTACTGTGCGTTAAATGATAAAAAGGCGTGGCTGATAAACTCGCCTGTGTAGCACTAAAGCCTTCTTCTGTAATTGCTTTACTCAATGGCGATAAATAAACCTTATTTACACCCGGTGCACTAAATGCATCCGCTTTGTAATTAAGGGTAACGGTTGTCAATTCTTGGTAGTCGATTAACCGGTTTGCGTTTAAGTCATTTACATCACCACGCACAGTTCTGCCACACCCTGTAAATCGCGGACAAGGTAGAGCTGTATCGCTAGGTATAAACTCAAAACTATTAAAAGTAAGTGGAGTTACACTTACACTCGCAGTATTGATGTTTTCGACTTCAATTGATTCTTGCACCACCCCATCGCTATCTAAAACATAAAGCGTGCCCTGTGGTGATTGCCAATTAGATACATAAAAACTCACAGAAGAAGATGTAGCAATTTCACTCACTGCAACAGATTCTGAACTGTCACTGTCTGATGAAGAACCACAACCTGCCAATGCAATAGCGACCCCTAAAGGTATAATTTGTTTTAACATCTTCATTCCTTAAAACTTAATGTTCACGTACCAATTCACATTAGCATAATAGGCTTTATCTAAATCTAGGCTATCAGTTTGTAAATTAAGACCAAAATACTCGTTTTCAATACCAACTAAAAATGCTTCACTTTTTGTTTCGTAGCCTGCTTGTACTCGCCAATGATCCCAAAAGTGAATACGGCCTTTTAATTGGCTAAACGTGTCTTTATCGTAACGTTTTAAAGTTAACTGAGTCGAAAATCGGTCGTTTATTCTGTAATCGGCAAATGCTTGTAGTCGCATTTCCATTTCGAAATCATGAGATACCGTATTTCCAAATGCAGATGTTTTTAATGAAACTGTTGGCTGAGTAATAATATCGCCGTTGTCATCTTCGCTAAATGGAATTTCAGTAGTTTGACCCTTTACAGAGCCACTGTCTTCGTACTGAGTTTTATAGAGCAAATCTTTTACGCTAAAACCAACTTTAAGCTCATCATTTACTTGCCAATCGGCAAAAATATCTAGGCTATAGCCTAGCCCTTCAGGCTTTTGTGAAGGTGTAAATTCTTTAAATAAAATATCTTTTGAAAAGTTGTAATCGACAGTTACAGCACCTTCAACTTCATCACTAAAAATCTCACCATTTACAGTGGCATCTTGATAGTGTGAGCTGGCAAAAACAGAAAGCTTAGGTGTTATTGTTAATGCATTTTTATCTAAAAATTTAAAATCATAAGATACGAATACACCATTAGACGTTGCTTGTTTAGCATCGAGGTAATAGGTATAAAATCTATCTTCAAACTCTAAGTCATTCTTTTCGGTATGAGTATATTTAGCTGTATCAGGATCAAAGTTAAGAACATAGTCATAACGACTTTGTAAACCTACCTTAAAATTACCGTAGCCAACACCCACTTCAAAAATATTATAGGTAAATGCACTGTCACCCGATTTTAATGGTGCATCAAAATCATCTACAAAGGCTTGTACTGGTTGTGCTTCAGTATAAATTTCTGCGTCAAAATGAGTAAATATTTGAAATTGGTTATCTGCGGAAGCAAGAGGAGAAATAAAAGCTGTTGAAAATCCTAACAAGAGAATTTTTTTTTTCATAATTTAATCGCTTTCTATAAAAAAAGGGAAAAGCGCTGCTTTCCCCTTTTATAGTTTAAATATTACTTAGATGAATCAATTAAATCAACATCAGTGTAAGGCACTACATCACCATCTATGTAAGTGATAGTTACACCGTTAGTAACTTTAGAAGCAGTACCAAATGACATCATTTCGCCATTGTACATAGCTTTAACATCACCAGTGTAACCTGTAGATTCCATACCAGTTAGAGATAATGTGTAACCCATTGCTGCGTCACCTTTAACCATAACTTCTAATGTACTTTCATCTTCATCACCACTACCGTCAACCATACCCATTACTTTAAAGTCTAAGTCGCCAGACATACCTTCAAGTGTGATGCTTGAAGAATCTGATTCTTCAGTTGCAGTAATGTTTAGCATACCAGTGAAACCAGAATCACCGTCCATAATTTCAACGTGGTTCCAAGCTTCAGTGTTAACAATTTCAGCGTCATCAACTGTGTCAGCATTTACTGCACCGTCAAATGTGAATATTAAACATGAATCAATTTGCGTAGGATCAATAATCGTACCGTCAGCAAACAGTTCACACTCTTCTAGAGCTGCAGTACGACTTTCACCCGTAACAAGTGAAACAGTTGCGTCATTTTCACCCATTAATGTAGCGCCCCAAGCAACAACTAATTGCTCGCCTTGGTAAGAAGCTGAAGCACTGATCATTTCACCGGTAGTTTCGTTCTCTAATTCTAAAACTAACGCATCTAAGTCATAGTTATATGACCAATCAGGTTGACGAGTAGAAGTACCTTCACCTGAGTTACCCATTTCAGCTAGTTCATCAATTACGTCAGCAAGAACGTCTGCTGCATCGATAACCGCTTGACCGCCAGTGTTAGTAAGCACAGTCATAGTCGATAATGACTCTGATGTAGCTTTAACAGAAGTTAGTACTTCAAGTTTAGCAACCGCCGCTTCAGCAACAAGTTGTAGGTTATAAGCTGTTACAAATTGCTCGCTAGCTAGGTCACCTTGAGCTACAGCAGCTGTTTGCATAGCTGTAAGCGCATCAATCATTGCTTGTGCGCCTTCGCCTTCAAGGTCTAGGTAAGCATTAGCAGCAACAAGTGCTTGCTCAATAGCAATTTCAAGTGCATCAACAGCAGCAGCAAAATCAGACGCAGCAGTAACAGCAGTCATAGCAAGCTCAAGAGCTTCAGTTGCGTTTGCGGCTGTATCTACCATTGCACCTTCTGCGTTAGCAAGTGCGCTTGTAGAAGCTGCTTCAGCTGTGTCTGCTGCTGATTTTTTCTCATCAGCAACGTCTGCAGTGTCTTCAGCAACTAGTTTTGCAGCAGCAAGAGCAATATCAAACGTTTCAATCGCTGCTTCTGCTTCCGCTACTAGTGCAGCTAATGCAGCGTCGTATGCAACGGTGTCAGTTACAGCAACACCTGCATCTGTTTGTAAAGACGTTGCAGAATCAAGAATCTGTTGGTAATCAGAGCTTTGAGTAACTAACGCTTTTGCAGCAGTTACATAACCTTGTGATTTAACAAAAATAGAACCCGCTTTAGCTGTTAAACCAGCAGTAGCAGCTTCATTTTTCAGTAATGTTACAGCGCTTACAAATGCAGCTGCGTTATCAGCTGTAAGAGCATCGCCACCCATTGCTTGAACATCAGCAAGTGAACTTTGAGCTGTTTCAATATCCATTTCTAATGCAGTAAGTGCAGTCTGTGAAGCTGTAACTTCTACTGTTAAAGCAGCTGCTAGAGCTGTATAAAAATCATCTCCAACTGTACACTCTGCACCAGTACAACCAATTACTTCTAGTGCTTTTTTAACTTTTACTGCAGCGGCTGCAAGGCCGGCATCAGTTGCTGCACCATTTTTAACAGCTTTGTCTTTAGCTGCTTTTGCTTTTTTAGCAATACCTACTGAATTAGCGGCAAACGCATCAATTTGTGCTTGTGTTGCATTAGGGTTGTTAATAGAGAATGCCGCTTTTAAAGCGTTTTCAATTGCAGTTTCATCACCCGTTGCTACAGCAACAAAAATGTTTGCAGTATTTGTAATTGCTGTTTGTAACATTGTAGCTATTGCAGCAATGCCAGCGTCAGTATTACCTTTAAACTGGCCTGATTTAATACCAGCTTTAATGCTGCTCATTACATCACCAATTGAAGGTAAACCTTGAATTGAAGATGAAAGCTGTGCAATTGCTAAAATACCGTCAGTAAGTTCTTCTTCGCCATCAACATTGCTTAAATCTACAGCGCCGCCGTTAGATAAATCGCCAATAATAGCAGAAAGTAAAAGTGCTGCGTCTTGACCCATTACTTGTACAACAGTGTTTAAGCTAGCTGTAGCAATAGCGTCTTCATCTACACTTGAACCTGAGTCAAGAAGAAGACCCGCCACTAACGATGTTAAAAAAGTAACATTAGCTTTATAAGAACCTATAACATTATCGTCGCCAGCTGCACCGCTCGCTCCAGATGTATCTGCTTCAACAGCTGGAATAAACTTAACAACAGAAAGCTCTAGGTCAGTTTTGTACCATTCGCCAAACTCAATATCAGTATCGCCATCATTTTCGTCGTCAACTTCTGGCGCTTCATCGTAAGTGCCACAACCTACGTAAGCATCACAACGTAAAAAGCTATCATCGCCTTCTTCAGACGTTTTAACAGTAATGTAAACAGGTCCAGTAAAATCATCATCTAGGTAGATGCTGTAACGACCGTTTTCATCAGTTAGCACTTCAGGGTTAGCGGCAATTTTACTTGCTTCTACCGCTGCATCTGCAGCATCTTGTGATAGTGCTTCTTCAGAAAAAGACTCAGCCTCTGCTGAAGCAGCTGAGCGAAATGCAACAGGAACGCTTTGACCAGATGCATCTAAAGTCATTACAGTTACTACTGCACTTTTCATTGAACCTTTAACTGCTTTACCTGTTACTTCAATGTTAAATTGTGCATCGCCCGTTGCAGTGAAAGATTCTACAGGTGTAACAGGAATATTTCTGTCGTTATCAGAACCACATGCTGTTAAGCCTAATGTAAGTGCAACTGAAGCTGCAATAGGTGTAAATTTGATCGTACGCTTTACCATTTATTTCTCCTTGATAGCCTGGAATGAGTATCAGAAATTAGTTTAGTTGATAGTGATTTATGTAAGCTTTTATATTCAAAAAGCATCAAAAAAGTACACAATCATAACTTTTGTTACTAGAACATTAAAAATACCATTAAGCTATATAGTTATGCTACATATTTATACGTTTTATAGAAGTATTTATCTTTATTCTATGAGCTACTTCTTTATCAGCATCTCTATTATTCAATAACCTATAGACACTCATAAAGAACCAGCACATATTGATACAATATATTCACTTTATTAAATGAATATTACATATAATCTAGTTTGTTAATTATATTCTTCAAGTAAATGCGGTGGATGAGAGCGAAAAAAGACGATAATTCGAAAAATTAATGAAAAAGGATTATTTTTAACGAGTGTGAGTAGGTTTTACTTTAGCTAAGCAAACGTTTATAAAATTTGTTTGCTTAACTAAAATAAATGTTTAGTTGCGCTTAACTTCACCAGTGATTAGTAAGGGACTCTTACAACCCCTTCCATTAATACACGTGCACTTCGGCTCATACTTGCTTTGGTAACTAGCCAGTTGCCAGCATTATTTTTAGCCTCAGCACCTACTTTTAGCGTGCCCGACGGGTGACCAAAGTTAACTTCACTCAATGCACCGCCACCAGCGGCTATATTTACGAGTGTGCCTTCAATTGCTGCGGCAGTGCCAATAGCTACAGCGGCTGTGCCCATCATGGCATGATGCAGTTTACCCATCGACATTGCTCGCACGAGTAAGTTAATGTTGGCAGCCTCAATAAATTTACCGCTAGATGCAGTGTAATCTAAAGGCGCTGCAACAAACGCAACCTTTGGTGTATGTTGGCGAGCTTGCGCTTCATTAATATCAGTGATTAAGCCCATTTTAACGGCGCCATAAGCGCGAATGGTTTCAAGCTTTTTAAGCGCTGCAACATCGTTATTTATATCGTCTTGCAGCTCTGTGCCGGTATAATTAATATCAGCGGCGTTAATAAATACAGTAGGAATACCTGCATTTATCATCGTGGCTTTTAAAGTACCAACACCTGGTACTTCTAAGTCATCAACTACGTTACCTGTTGGAAATAACGCGCCATCGCCATCAGCGGGGTCCATAAATTCAAGTTTTACTTCAGCTGCAGCAAATGTAACGCCATCGAGCTCAAAGTCGCCGGTTTCTTGTACTTCGCCATTGGTCATAGGGATATGCACTAATATGCTTTTATTAATATTAGCCTGCCACACACGCACAATAGCAACACCGTTATTAGGTACTCTGCTTTTATCGACCAAACCATTACTAATAGCAAAAGCCCCCACTGCTGACGTTAAGTTGCCGCAGTTACCGCTCCAATCTACAAAAGGTTTATCTATCGCCACTTGACCAAACAAGTAATCAACATCGTGGTCTGCTTGCTCACTTTTACTTAGGATTGCGGTTTTACTGGTGCTTGATGTAGCGCCGCCCATTCCATCCGTTTGTTTGCCGTACGGATCGGGGCTGCCAATAACACGCAGTAATAAATTGTCGCGCGCCTCGCCTGCTACTTGAGCAGGCTTTGGCAAATCAGTTAAATTAAAAAACACACCTTTACTGGTGCCGCCACGCATATAGGTTGCAGGCACTTTAATTTGCGGTTTAAACATAGTGTTTGCCCTTATGCAGATTGCGTTGCTTCTAAAAAGTCTTGAGCAAAGCGTTGTAACACACCACCAGCCGCGTAAATAGAAAGCTCTTCTTGGGTATCGATACGGCACTTCATAGGCACAGTAAGCACTTCACCGTCTTTACGGGTAATACTTAAATTAACGGTAGCACCTGGTTTTAAATCGCCCGTTACATCGTACGTTTCACTGCCATCCAGCTTTAGGGTTTTACGCGTTGTGCCTGCTTTAAACTCAAGCGGTAAAACCCCCATACCAATTAAGTTAGTACGGTGAATACGCTCAAAGCCCTCAGCTGCGATTACTTCAACGCCTGCAAGCCTTACGCCTTTTGCAGCCCAATCGCGCGACGAACCTTGACCGTAATCGGCACCGGCTACGATAATAAGCGGCTGTTTACGCTCCATGTAGGCTTCGATTGCTTCCCACATACGGGTATTAGTGCCTTGTGGCTCTAGGCGAGCGTAAGAACCTTGTTTAACGTCGCCGTTTTCGTCCAGTACCATTTCATTAAGTAGTTTTGGGTTTGCAAATGTTGCGCGCTGCGCTGTTAAATGATCGCCCCGGTGCGTTGCATACGAGTTGTAGTCTTCCTCTGGCACGTTCATTTTGGTCAGGTATTCGCCAGCAGCACTACTTGCCATAATTGCGTTTGATGGCGATAAATGATCCGTTGTAATGTTATCGCCAAGTACTGCAAGCGCGCGCATACCGGTCATAGTGCGCTCACCCGCAAGTGCACCTTCCCAATAAGGAGGGCGACGAATGTAGGTGCTTTCTGGGCGCCAGTCGTAAAGTGGATCGTTATCTTCACCGTAATCTACGGTTAAATTAAACATAGGCTCGTATACTTTTCTAAATTGCTCTGGCTTAACACTGTGCTTAATTACTGCGTCAATTTCTTCATCTGATGGCCATAAATCTTTAAGCGTAATGTCGTTGCCTTGTTGATCTTGCCCAAGTACTCCTTTTTCAATATCAAAGCGAATAGTACCTGCAATGGCGTACGCAACAACTAAAGGAGGTGACGCTAAAAATGCTTGCTTAGCATAAGGATGAATGCGTCCATCAAAGTTACGATTGCCAGAAAGTACAGCCGTTGCGTATAAATCACGTTCGATTACTTCTTTTTGAATAACAGGGTCAAGCGCCCCACTCATACCGTTGCACGTTGTACACGCAAAACCAACAATGCCAAAGCCAAGTTGCTCAAGCTCTGTTAGTAGGTTTGCATCTTCAAGGTATGATTGCACTGCTTTTGAGCCCGGTGCTAATGAAGTTTTAACCCAAGGTTTGCGCATTAAACCCTTAGCATTTGCATTACGGGCAAGGAGTGCAGCGGCAATTACATTGCGTGGATTACTCGTATTAGTACAACTAGTAATAGCGGCAATAATACATGCGCCGTCTGGCATTAAGCCTTCTTCATTTTCAACAACGCCCGAAATACCTTCTTTAGCTAAATCGCTTGTCGATACACGGCGGTGCGGATTAGATGGACCTGCAATATTGCGCCCAACGCTTGATAAATCAAACTTAAGTACACGCTCATATTTTGCAGTTTTTAAGCTATCGCTCCAAAGGTCTGCTGTTTTTGCGTAATTTTCTACAAGGGCAATTTGTTCTTCTTCACGCCCTGTTAAACGCAAATAATCTATTGTTTTATCATCGATATAAAACATGGCGGCAGTTGCGCCAAATTCAGGCGTCATGTTTGAAATGGTTGCTCTGTCGCCAAGTGTAAGCGCGTCGGCACCTTCACCGTAAAACTCTAAATAAGTAGATACTACACGTTGTTCGCGTAAAAATTCAGTAATCGCTAGTACAATATCGGTTGCGGTAATACCTGGTTGGCGCTTACCTGTTAGCTCAACACCGACAATATCAGGCAAGCGAATATAAGAAGCACGGCCAAGCATAACGCTTTCAGCTTCAAGCCCGCCTACACCCACAGCAATAACACCTAGCGCATCAACATGTGGCGTGTGGCTGTCGGTGCCAACTAAAGTATCTGGGAATGCAATGCCATCTCGGTTTTGAATAACCGGCGACATTTTTTCAAGATTAATTTGATGCATAATGCCGTTACCCGGTGGAATAACATCAATATTTTTAAACGCAGTTTTTGTCCAGTTTATAAAGTGAAAACGGTCATCATTTCGTCTATCTTCAATGGCGCGGTTTTTTTCAAATGCGTCAGGATCAAAACCGGCATGCTCTACCGCTAGTGAATGATCCACTATTAACTGCGTGGGTACCACAGGATTCACTTTTGCCGGATCGCCGCCTTTGGCTGCAATTGCATCACGCAAACCTGCTAAATCAACAAGTGCTGTTTGGCCTAAAATATCGTGGCAGACCACACGCGCCGGATACCACGGAAAATCTAAATCTTGCTTGCGCTCAATTAGCTGGTTAAGTGCATCGGTTAACATGGCGGGGTCGCATCGGCGTACTAGGTTTTCAGCAAATACACGCGATGTATAAGGTAGCGTGGCGTATGCACCTGGCTTAATTGCATCTACGGCTTCTTGCGTATCGTAGTAGTCGACATTTGAGCCTGGTAAGGGTCTACGGTATTGGGTGTTATTAATTATGGTCATGGTAAGGGTTCGCTAATTTGGTGACGGTGTTTGCTCACAGCTAGCGTGTTTAATAAAAAGTTTGAAAAAAACTACTCGCTAGTGGCTATGTGCAATAAAAAAGTGAGCACATGCGTGCTCACTCATTTTTTTAACGTGACTCTATTGGTGTGTAACTGCGTGCGTCAGGCCCTGTGTAATCGGCACTTGGGCGAATAATACGGTTGTTAGCGCGCTGCTCTTTTACATGTGCTGTCCAACCAGTAACACGGCTCATTACAAATATTGGCGTAAATAATTTAGTTGGAATATCCATAAAATGATAAGCAGACGCATGGAAAAAATCAGCATTACAAAACAGTTTTTTCTCGCGCCACATAATCTCTTCACAACGAACAGACACAGGGTAAAGCACGGTATCGCCCACCTCTGCCGCTAGTTTTTCAGACCACTTTTTAATAATTACATTACGCGGATCAGACTCGCGATAAATAGCATGACCAAAACCCATTATTTTGTCTTTACGTTCAAGCATGCCCATGATTTCTTTCTCAGCATGTTCAGCGCTTGTAAAACCTTGAATCATATCCATTGCCGCTTCGTTAGCACCACCATGTAATGGACCACGTAGCGTACCAATCGCACCAGTTACACAAGAATGAATATCAGATAAAGTTGAAGCACATACACGGCCTGTAAAGGTAGAGGCGTTAAACTCGTGCTCTGCGTATAAAATTAGTGATACATTCATTACCTGTGCAAACAATTCACTAGGTGCTTTGTCGTGTAACAGCGTTAAAAAATGTGCGCCAACTGAGTCGTCATCAGTTTGTGTTTCAATGCGTACGCCATCGTGTGTAAAGCGGTACCAGTAACAAATAATACTTGGGAACACAGCAACCATACGGTCGATTGCATCATTAGCTTGGCTAAAATCATTTTCCATTTCAAGGTTACCCAACATTGAGCAGCCCGTGCGCATTACATCCATTGGGTGTGCGTCTTTAGGAATATTTTCAAGCACGGTTTTAAGTGCATCTGGTAAGCCGCGTAAGCTCTTTAGTTTTGCTTTATATTCTGCCAATTCGCTTGTGGTTGGTAACTCACCACGTGAAAGTAAAAAAGACACTTCTTCAAACTGCGCTTTTTCGGCAAGTTCGCTAATATCGTAACCACAATACGTTAAACCAGAACCACTTTGTCCAACAGTACACAATGCTGTTTGACCAGCCACTTGTCCGCGTAAACCCGCGCCGCCTAATGCTTTATCTACCATGATCTTCTCCTATCTTAAATTTGTGTGTGATTTTATTTTTTAATAATTATTATTTGTCAGATTTTGATGAAAAAAGGTTATCGAGTGTGTTCTCGTACGTGTGGTAATCTAAAAAGTCGTAAAGCTCAGAACGCGTTTGCATATTTTCAATTTGGCTTTGTTGCGAGCCTTCATTTAAAATTGCTGAATACACGTTTAATGCTGCTTTGTTCATGGCTCTAAATGCACTGAGTGGGTAAAGCACCATTTCAACACCTACATCGCTTAACTGCTCTTTTGTGTAAATAGGTGTTTGGCCGAACTCAGTAATGTTTGCCAAAATTGGAACGTTAATCGCTTTTGCAAATGCTTGGTAATCAGCAAGGTCGTGTACGGCTTCTGCAAAAATAGCGTCAGCACCGGCTTCAACACAGGCTGCTGCACGGTCAATAGCAGCATTTAAACCTTCTTTTTGAAATGCATCGGTACGCGCCATAATATAAAAATCGCTATCGGTTTTTGCATCAACCGCCGCTTTAATGCGGTCAACCATTTCACCTTGGCTTACAATTTCTTTATTAGGACGATGGCCACAGCGCTTTTGGGCTACTTGGTCTTCTATATGAAAACCCGCCGCCCCCGCTTTAGTCATTTCTTTTACTGTACGTGCAATGTTAAACGCGCCGCCCCAACCGGTATCGGCATCCACAAGTAGTGGTAAATCGCTAGCACCAGTAATACGGCGAATATCTTCAAGCACGTTATCAAGGCTTGTCATACCCAAATCAGGCATACCAAACGAGGCGTTTGCAACACCGGCACCTGAGAGGTAAATAGCTTGGTGACCCATTTTTTCAGCCATCATCGCTGTGTAGGCATTAATAGTACCTACTACTTGTAACGGGCGGTTATTGGCAATAGCGTGTTTAAATTTTAATCCTGCTGACATTACTTTATCCTCACTTTGAACGGTTGCTACGTGGAGTAACTTATAGTTTTAATCTGTAATTGTGACTGTTTAACTGCTTTTGCTAGCTTTTAACTTTTAGCTTTTAGCTTTTAACAGCTTCTGTTTTTTGCGACTAATATCAATCTGTATGCGTATGAGGTCTATTTAACGATAAGAAAATCGTTCTGTAACTAGGCAATAATTTTTATGTTTAGTGGTTCTAAATAAAAAATTTTTAACGACGTTACGGAGCGATTTAATCCGTTAAATTGTTCGAATACTCATATTGATTGGTATACATCAAATTTGGTTTGAATATTTGCTTGCGATGCGCTTATATGGCGCTTCATAAGCATTTCAGCCAGTTCGCCGTCGTGGTTTTCAATGGCGTTAATAATCGCTAAATGCTCATCAAACGCTTTTGATACACGCGGCCCCACCATGCCCATTTGTACACGGTACATGCGTATTAATTGATAGAGCTCATTACACAGTAAATGAATTAAATGCGCGTTTTTACTGCCTTGAATAATACGATAATGAAAATCTAAATCACCGGCTTCTTGATAATAAGATTCGCCTTCTTTAACACGCTGTGTTTGTAGGTGCTGATTAAGTAATTGCTTTAAGCCTTTTACTTCTTCGGGCTCCATATTGTCGGCAGCAAGTCTACATGCTAAGCCTTCAAGCGAACTACGAACTTGATAAACTTCAATCAAACGCTCAGCAGTAAGGGCAACTACTCGGCAACCTACGTTAGCTTTACGCTCAACAAGGTAGCAACTTTCTAGGCGATTTAACGCCTCTCTAAGCGTTGCACGGCTTACACCATAACGTTTGGCAAGCTCAGGCTCTGATATTTTACTGCCTTGAACTATACTGCCTTCAACAATCTCACGGCGCATATCTACAAATACTTGATCTGATGCGGTAGTTATAGGCGCTTCGTTTAAAAATGTATGTGTCATAAGTTATTTTTTAGATTGTCGACAATTAATGTGGTTACTATGGGCTTATTAAAAAATCATGTCAACCCTTAAACCTATCAAAACGGCTAAAAAACACACTCATTGTCGACACTATTAATCTAAAGTCGTATAAAATACGCTTTAAAATAGGCCAAACCAATAAAGTGTCGACATAGCAATAAATTGGATGTTACGTTTTTAAGCACTGAAAATGCGTTATATAAATGCTATTATCACGCTTTATTTTTATAGTATGAGCTAACGCGTGAACGCCAACACTTTTATTCCTGAGCACTTTATTGATGACGTAAAAACCTATTTACCAGCGCATCTAAACTTAGATGACTTTTTAAATGCGTGTCGCAGGCCCCTCAGAAAATCTATCCGCGTTAATACATTAAAAATTAGCATTGAAGAATTTGTAAAACGTGCAACTGAAAAAAATTGGCTGCTAACCCCAATCCCTTGGTGCAGTGAAGGCTTTTGGTTAGAGCGCCCAAACGATGAAGAACAAAACCTAGCCCTTGGTAATACCGACTTACATCTAAGTGGTGCTATGTACGTGCAAGAGGCAAGTTCAATGCTGCCGCCTATCGCATTAAAGCAAAGTATTAAACTCGCAGACTCTCAAAATAACACCGTGCTTGATATGGCATCAGCACCGGGTTCTAAAACATCACAACTTGCAGCACTTATGAATAACCAAGGTGTGCTTGTTGCAAACGAGCTTTCGTCTTCACGTTTAAAAGTACTTAGCGCTACGCTTAAACGTATGGGTGTGGGTAACTGTGCGCTCTCGCACTTTGATGGCGTTATATTTGGCAACTACATGTTTGAATGCTTTGATAGCATATTGCTAGACGCGCCATGCTCTGGCGAAGGCACGGTACGTAAAGACGCCGACGCACTAAAAAATTGGTCCATAGAATCAAACATACAAATAGCCCAGGTACAAAAAGACTTAATTAAAAGCGCATTTTACGCATTAAAGCCAGGTGGCACCTTAGTGTATTCAACCTGCACACTTACCCCACTCGAAAACCAGCAAGTATGCGATTATTTACTCAGTGAATTTGGCGACTATATAGAGCCACAATCCCTAAGTGATTTATTTGAAGGTGCAAGCGAAGCCACAACTAATGAGGGATATCTACATGTTTGGCCGCAAACATTCGATAGCGAAGGCTTCTTTATTGCTAAATTTAAAAAGCACACCAGCTGCAATAATCCAAATCAAACTGTTAAAAAAGGTGCATTCCCATTTAACGAGTTTGATAAAAAACAAAGTGCCGCGTTTATGCAATCGCTTAAAAAGCACTTTGGGTTAACTAACCTACCTGGCAGCTTAATGCAGCGCGATAAAGAGCTGTGGTTATTTCCTGAGGGGTTTGAAGCCGTGCAAAATAAAATTAAGTACGCACGCTTAGGTATTCAAATTGGCATTATTCATAAAAATGGCGTAAGGCTAACCCATGAGTTTGCAACCGTATTTGGCAATGAGTGTAAAACTAATATTTACGCGTTAAATAACGAGCAAGCAAATGATTATTTTCAAGGTAAAGATATACGCTTAACTGAAGCAACTCAAACAATAGGTGAAGTAGTATTAACCCTGTGTGGTTGCCCTATTGGGCTAGGCAAATGGCAAAAAAATAAGATTAAAAACTCATTACCACGAGATTTGGTGCAGAATACACAATTAATAAACTGGGGTTAAACTAAAGTACAAATTACGCATAATTAATCTAATCCTTTGTTACCAAATGTAACCAGATGGCAAAATTAGTTATGCTTTATTGAACAGCTTTACTATAGTTTTAAGTACTTTCTTCTTCTCCCTAACGAACCAGAAAGTTTTTAGTTAACGCTAGACTCAATTTAGAGTCAATTTATAGCCCAGAGGTTTTTAACCTCTGGGCAATTTTTTACGCCGTATAATAACAGTTCAGCTTTTACCAATAAAACAAGTATTCACAAAGAGGTTATGAGACGCTGCGCTTTTAGAGAAGTTATCTATCGATTCGTGAATAGCTTATTTGTTGTCTTCTCATTTACTCCTCATTCACTTCTCTTTGTGCAATTGGTTTATCACATTTAACTTTAACGTAATTAAGCTAAACGATTACAAGTAAGCACAAAACTCTTGTAGGGATACAATACGAGCTGCTTGCTGCCGTTTAAAACAACGCTTTTACCAATAAAACAAGTATTCACAAAGAGGTTTTGAGACGCTGCGCTTTTAGAAAAGTGATAAATCAGTTAGTTGAATAGATCACTTGGTGTCTTCTCATTTACTCCTCATTCTCTTCTCTTTGTGCAATTGGTTTATCACATTTAACTTTAACGTGAACCCGCTTCACGATTATAAGTAAGCACAATTCTCTTCTAGAGATACAAGACGTGCTGCTTGCTGCCGTTTAAAGCAACGCTTTTACCAATATAACAAGTATTCACAAAGAGGTTTTGAGACGCTGCGCTTTTAGAAAAGTGATAAATCAGTTAGTTGAATAGATCACTTGGTGTTTTCTCATTTGCTCCTCATTCACTTCTCTTTGTGCAATTGGTTTTTCAGATTTAACTTTAACGTGAACCCGCTTCACGATTATAAGTAAGCACAATTCTCTTGTAGAGATACAAGACGTCCTGCTTGCAGGCGTTTAAAAACAACGAGTTTACCGAAAAAATATTCACAAAGAGGTTATGAGTCACTGCGCTTTTAGAGAAGTGATAAATCAATTCGTGAATAGCTTACTTGGTGTCTTCTCATTTACTCCTCATTCTCTTCTCTTTGTGCAATTGGTTTTTAACATTTCACTTTAACGTGAACCCGCTTCACGATTATAAGTAAGCACAATTCTCTTGTAGAGATACAAGACGTCCTGCTTGCAGGCGTTTAAAAACAACGAGTTTACCGAAAAAATATTCACAAAGAGGTTAT
>NZ_JACJDY010000015.1:82176-122755 GCF_014163785.1 Pseudoalteromonas sp. SR43-7
GAGTCACTGCGCTTTTAGAGAAGTGATAAATCAATTCGTGAATAGCTTACTTGGTGTCTTCTCATTTACTCCTCATTCTCTTCTCTTTGTGCAATTGGTTTTTAACATTTCACTTTAACGTAAACAAGCTAAACACTTTCAAAACCAACCTAATTACAATGTTTTTTAAAGATCCACCTGGTTCTAACAGCTTCAAAGTTGGCGCCAAATTTAAGCGATAAACATAAAATAGGCAAAGCATCAGCTTGCTTAGCCACTTCAAAAACTTGATAAAATTTATAACCATATTCAACGGCTAAATTTAATTCAGCAACATACAATGCTTTATACTTTGGAGATAGTTTCTGCCAGTTCATTAGCGCTATTTGAATAATACCAAGCTGCACATCAAACTTGTACGGCCCAAATTTTTTAGCCTGCTGAATATACTCATATACTCGTTCTGTAGGCCCTTCTTGATAACTAACTACTTGTGCCAGTGCAATCCACGTTTCTGACCATGTTTGCCTTAACTCTAATGATTTTAATAAATCTTTTTCCGCTTGTTGATAAACCAAAAGCTTATTATTATTTTGGCCGCTAATTGCAGCTAGATTGAGCATTTTTATATAAGCACTTAACTGCCAGTAATGTGACTGTGAAGGGTCTTGCGTAGTTGCATATGTAATTGCCCTATCTGCAAGCTCTAGCTCTTCAGGAGTAATTGTACTTTCAGGCTGCTTTAAAATATTGAGTGCATTAAAATACCATGTATTTGCACGCATACTTTGTAAACTCTGATAACCTATTACTAATGTAATAACTGCAAGTATGACAATTTGTGTGAGGCGGTTTGTATTTATATTAATCATTAAACAACGACTCAGTTAAACGCTTTGGGTTAGTGAAAAACAAGTTATGTGCATCATTTTTGCCTATCAACTCGTTCACTATATGCTTAGCTTTACTCAAAATAGGCGGCCTACGCTTAACTGAATGAGCATCAGATGCAACATAGGTTACTAAACCCTTTTTTAGCATATCTATACTAATATTTTTAGCAGTTTCACCCCATGCACCTTCAATGCTTGAAGCGGTTAATTGAAACTCACAACCTAATTGCTTTAAACGCTCAATATAAAAAGGATTAGCTTGAATATCGCGATTACGCTCAGGGTGAGGAATAACTACTTTTATATTTTGTTTAGCTAGCCAATTTATAAACTTATCGTAGCCTTGGGGAACATGCGAATGCGGGAGTTCTAATAATAAATAATTTACTGAATTAAGCGTACCAATAAACGGGAGTTTATTACTAAGCACTAAACTCATTAGCTCTACATCAAGCCTAACTTCAGCGGCCACAGCTAGTTTAATACCAATATTATTTACAAATGCCTGTGCTTTTAAATTAGCAAGCTCGCTATACAATTGCGAAGCCGAATTATTAAATCGCCCAATATGTATATGTGGCGTGGCAACCATATGAGTTATTCCATCATTTTGCGCAATAGTTAATAGTGCTAAAGATTCATTTAAATCTTTAGCACCATCATCAATTCCTGGCAAAATATGGGAATGAATATCAATCATAGATTTGCATTTAACTATGCATTAGGTTGTTCAGGTTTTTGCGAGTAATCGTAATAATCGTAATAACCATGGCTATGCTCGTCTTTACTTTTACTCATATCTACTTGGTTAAGCACAATACCTGCAACATGAGCTTTAGATTCAAACAAGCGCTCAATACCCGCCTTAATAGGCTTAATTCGCGTAATATCAGACTTAACAACATAAATTACCGAGTCTGTACTTTGCGCAACAACTAACGCATCACTCACGGCTTGTGTTGGTGGTGTATCTATAATTATATGGTCATATTGAGCTTTCAAGCCATCAATTACTTCATTAAAGCGCGCGTTAGATAAAAGCTCTAACGGGTTACTAGGAATCTGACCACTTGGCATAATAGTTACGCCTGACTGCACATCAACATGTATACACTCACTTAACTGCTCTGTGCCTACAATTAAATTACTTAACCCTGGGTGAAATACTGGTATATCAAAGCGCTTTGCAATACTTGGTTTACGTAAATCTGCATCAATTAATAATACTTTACCCATTTGTGCAAGCGACATAGCTAAATTAGCTGAGGTCGTTGTTTTACCCTCACCCGGTGAGCTTGATGTAACTGCAATTACTTTATGATCACGCTCTAACTGAGTTAATAACAAGCTAGTTCTGAACGTACGAACTGATTCAGCAAAACGCCTGTAATTGTCATCAAGATATGCGTGAATCGGAAAAACACTATTTTTAGGTATTTTTACATGCGGTAATAAACCCAGCATGCGCTGTGCTAACTTACTTTCAACATCATTTTTGGTTTTAACAGTATCGTTAAGGGCGTCAAATATAAAGCTCATAATTACTGCAAAACCAAAACTAGCTATAAAAGCTAAAATAATAATAAGCTTTTTATTTGGTTTTGCTGGTTTGTTTGGGGCATAGGCACGATCAGTAAAACGTGCGGCAGCAGAGCTAAAATCACTTGTTACTTCAGTTTCTTTAGAGCGAGATAAAAACGTATTAAATATATTTCGATTAGTCTCAACTTCGCGTTTTAGTTGGTTATATTGGGTTTCTTTTCGGGTAATATCTTGATATTCTGCACGTATTTTAACTAAGTCACGCTCAAGCGCACTAACAGTACGAGTAATGCGGTTTAGCTCTTTTTCAATGCCGGTAATAAGGCCCTTAATTTGCTTATTTAAATTGTTTTTTACCGTTGCAAGCTCAGCTTGAGCAGAGATCATGCGAGGGTGTTTAGGGCCATAAACCTCACCTAAGTCACTTAATTTACGCTCAACTAGTATCACCTCACGCTTAACATCTTGTATTACTTTATGCGAAGTGATTTCCGGCATACTGCCTAAAAGCTCTAAGTTATTATTTCCGTACTCACTTATTACACGGTTAATACTTTCAAGGTTGTTTTTTTCATTGCGTGCAACAATTAACTGCTGCGATATCTGTTCAAGCTCTTGCGTAGCAAGCCCTGCTATACCCTCAATATCAACAAGTTTTTGCTGCTCTCGGTAAGCTTGCAAGCGAACTTCTGAGTCATCTAGCTGAATTCGCAATTGCGATAAGCGTGTATTTAACCAACTGGAAGCTTGTTGAGTAATCCCCATTTTTGCTCGCATTTGGCTATCTATATAAACTTCACCAACAGTGTTCGCTACAAGCGCTGCTAATTTAGGATCGCTTGACTCAAAACTTACTTGCACTAATTGCGTTTTACGAATAGGTGAAACAGAAAGGCGAGATTTAAATGCAGTTAGCAAGCCTAACATTTCACGGTCAGCTTGTTCATCAGGAGAATATATCGTTTCTTCTTTTTTATTTAAAAAAGGGAGTTGCTCTTTTATAGCTGTTTTAAGTTCACCTAACACTGACGGTTTTGCAATAAAATCTGTATGATCTTTTAAATTAAGTTTAGTAATTACTTCGCGGGCAATACTGTCGGACTTAATTACTTCAAACTGCGTCAGATAATATTCTTTTTTAGTCGAATCTAGTCCATATATTTCATCAAAACTAACTGCTTTAGTTTGCTCTGCCTCAATAAGTAAAGTTGCAGTAGCAACATATTTGGGTATTAACGTTAGTGCTACCATTATTGTTAATAAAGTAACAACGGTCGCAAAACTCAAAATACGCCATTTTGCGCGCCTAAGAACATTAAGATAAGCGCTAAAATCAATAATGTCTTCATTATTGACCTGAGTTTCATTTATTTGATTCATTAATTACTGCCTTGTAAACTACTTTAAAACAAGCGTTGTTCTATTTTTATGGTATCGCCCGCTGCAATTTGGCTATTTAAATTACCTTTTTGTTGCTGCTGTTTAGTTTGCTCTTTAAATATATATATTTTGTCAATCGAGGCACGCTCAGTTAATCCACCCGCTAGTGCAATAGCTTGATTAACTGTCATAGCAGGCTGGTAAGGGTAAGCACCAGGCTCTTTAACTTCACCGTGAATATAGAAAGGGCGGTACTCAATAACCTGAACATATACATTGGGGTTTATTAAATATTCAGGCTTTAACCCTTGCGATATAACTTGTTCAACCTCTGATGTATTAAGCCCGGCAAGTTTTACTTTACCTAAAAATGGGTAATTAACCTCACCACTATTACCTAAAAGTGCAGTAACCTCTAAATCAGGTTGGCCAAACACTTTTATTTCAACCTTATCGCCAGCACCTAAAATATAACTTTGTGCTGTTTGAGCAAAGCAAACGCTGCTTAAAACTAGCAGCGTTAAACTAAAAATAAACTTCATTAATTAGCCTTTAAAGCAAATGTAAAATTAACACCAACAATAACGCGGTCAAACTCTATTGCGCTTTGAGTAGAATCTTTATCAATAAAATCGACGTAAGTAGAAACCATACCAAAATTACTAGCAACGTAGTTTAAACCTAAACGAGCACTTTTAGATTTATCTTTACGGCCTACATCGCCAGTATATTGCTCGTCAGTATAATTAACACCAGCGAGTGAGCTCAAATAGTCACTCCAGTTATGGGTCCAATTAATACCGTATGTACTTTCTTTAATGTAATCACCTTCTACTAATGGGTCTTTAGCTGAGCGACTTGTTGTAAATTGTACAGTAGAGTAGCTAAGTGGTTGCCAGTTAACACCCGCCTCCCAACTTAAACCGCTAAAATTTTCACGCTCATTAGCGCTAAAGTCTTTATTTTGATAACCTAACTTAAACGAGCCAGATGTAACCGCTGTTGCTTCCCACTCCATACCAAGTAGTATTTTTACATCATCACTATCACGTGAAATACCATTAGCTTGTAAAAAATCATAACGGTAGTTTTCTTGCTTAACCTCTAAAAATGTACGTGTAGAAGCTTGGGTGTTATAGTAGCCAGTTACACCAATTAACGATTTATCATAATCACGGTATTGCGATATTTCTCTAAAGTTTTGATATTTTTTACTAAAAAAACCAGCTTTTAAAGCAACTTGCGCTTTTGAACTTTGTGTACCGTATTCGTAGCGCACTAAAACATTTTGTTGCTGATACTTTACAAGCTCATTTACTGCATCACCCAAGCCTTCAGTTAAACCACTACCACGGGGCTCGTAAAGCCAATCGGCGTCACCGTTAATATCTAAACGATGTAGACTAGTAAACTCTTTATGTACACCGGCACCAATATTAACTTGGGTAAAGTTATCAGCTGTATCTTTATTGTGTAAAGAACTGCTAGTTCCTAAGTCTAAGCTATAACTATCTGGGCCATCATCAATAACCGCTTTAACATTAGGAGTTATAGTCCAAATTAATCGCGACTCTTCATTATCGGGTGTGCTAAAAAAGTTATTATTACTACTAAGCCCTGTTTGTAAAGTCGGCGTAATTTCAGCGCCATCCTTAGTCATAACGCTACCAGGCTTTAAATTTGCTGCTGCGGGAGCTGCAAACCCTACACTTAACAAAGCAAAAATAGGGGCTAGTTTTTTAGTATGCGTTTGCATTCTTAAATCCTTTAAAAATTGTCATAAAAATAATTTTTATATCAAACCATAACGACCAGTGCTTAATATAATGTAAGTCAAATTCCACACGTTTTTCCATTTTATCAAGAGTGTCGGTTTCGCCGCGCCAGCCATTAATTTGCGCCCAACCTGTAATGCCTGGCTTAGCTTTATGACGTAACATATAAAACTCAACCTTTTTACGATATTCCTCATTATGGGCAACCGCATGAGGCCGTGGCCCAACTATCGACATATCGCCTTTTAAAACATTTATAAATTGTGGTAACTCATCAAGGCTTGTACGGCGTAAAAAACCACCTAAAGGTGTAATGCGCACATCATTTTTTGTAGCTTGTGTAACTACAGCACTGTTTTCGGTAACACTCATTGAACGGAATTTCCATACTTTAATTCTACGTCCATCAAGCCCGTACCTGTCTTGTTTAAAAATCACAGGACCTTTAGAAGTAAATTTAACAGCAAATGTAATGGCAATTAAAATAGGCGATATAAGCATTAAAATAATGGAGGCTGCTATTATATCTTCAGTGCGTTTTATAAACTCACGCGCACCAATAAAGGGGGATTCAAACACGCTCAATGTGTCAACATCACCCACATGCTCTATCCGCGCGTGTATTAAGTTAGATATTAAAAAGTCAGGAATAATATGCACATCTACCGTTGTATCACCTAATTGGCGTAAAATATCAGCTATACGCTTATCAGCCTTCATTGGAAGAGCAATATATAAAACGCTAATTTCACCATTACGAGCAGCTTCTACCGCGTTTTGTATTCGTCCAGCTACATCGTGCTTGGTAGAATTTTCAAAAAGTCGTTCTGGTTGCCTGTCGTCATAAAAACCTAAGAAGTTAAAACCAAGTTCATCATTTTTAATTATTTCATTATACAAATTGACCGCTGATTCTGTTGCCCCAACAATTGCAACATTACGTAAATTCAGGCCTAACTTCCTTCGGCTTCTTTTAAATAGGTGTACTGCTAGACGCCAAACATACAAAAATACAATACTAAGCAAAAACCACAAACCCAAACCAATTCGAGAGAGCGATTCAGTAAACTTAAAACTAAACGATATAAACAGCAGTACAGCAAAGGCTACAAATAAAGCCCCCCAAGCACAAAGTACCATGGTTCTAAATTTACCAGCTCGCCAAGAGCGGTAAGCAGAAAATATTTCAGCGCAATATAAAAAACTCAAAGCAACGGTTAAAACTGAAACCATATAAATGGGCGAAAGCTCGAAGCTATAAAATAAAGCAGAACATTGAAAGGCTAAAAATAACGCAAAAATATCGAACAAACGATAAAAATTTGCATCAGACGAGCCATTTGGCTTAAACGTCCTTGAAGATGTCATACTATCGTATCCCTATAGATATCTTAAAAAGTGAATCAGCTCCACAAAACTACGCCACAAATGTTACAGCATCATACTAAAGTATTCAATATTGCTTATTGTATATATACAGCAATAATAAGCAAAAAACTTATAACTAGTGAGTAAGTTGCATAAAACAAACAAATATAAACTTACGTAAATTCCACAAACATTTGTAAACATAAACATAAATATCGTGCCTTTATTTAAACAACCCCCGAAACCAAGACCATACTCCAAAAGAATAATCACTAAATATATCAATACCTAACGCAGATTTGATCAAATAAACAATTAATAGTAAAACTGTAATTACAAACAAACAAAATATAGATATTGTGATAACTTGTGATAATGCCGCTATTTTCTGTTCTTGTTCGCTAAGCTCTCGCCTATTTCTACCTGCTAACAAAACAAAATAATACCTATATTTAAAAAATTTAATTACCCCTCTACAATCTATTGTATGTTTACCCCACTGCCTTGCACCAATAGCAACTTTTAAATGAGCTAACTGATCGTCAGAAAAGCTGGACTGCACATTTTCGGGCATCCGTTTTAATAAGCTTTGTATTGCAGGGTCTTTTTTAAGTGAAGAACTCATTCAGATTACTCTTTTATTAATGTATCTCGTTAATGAGTGTTTTAACGGAATTTAAAGTGATACTTGATAGTTCCCTTGCCCCCTTCAAGCTATCACTCTCAGTATAACAACGTAATTCAGGTGCATTACCAGAGGGACGTAAATGGACAACATCACCGTTATTAAAGCTTAGCCTTAACCCATCAGTAGAATTTTTAGATTCTAATTTGAGGTGACTTAAACCTAAATCTGCAACGAGCTCATCAACCTCATATATACCTCGTTCAATAACGCTCTTACTTTTAGATTTTTCGATGGCTTTTAAGCGGTCGCTAAAAGTGAATCTATGCGGGAGAGATTCTACTAAGCCTGAAAGGGCAAAGTTACCGGCCAAATTTAAAACTGCCAGTACGGGTAAGATGGCATCCCTTGTGGGTAGCTGTAATAGCTTTTTATTATCAATGATAATAGATGACGCTAGTAAAAACCCCCCATTTGCCTCAAAACCAGCCACAGAATTAAAATTTTGTTTTAAGTTATCGAATTCCTCAATCACATAAGGAGACCCTATTTTAGTACGTATAACCTTTTTAAAATAACCACTTTTTTCTATACTAGTTATGCAGCTAACAGGTACAGCAAGCGCATCAATACCTAAACTCTTTGAAGCTAACAAACCTAATATATCACCTGTAAAATATTCTCCTGTTTCATCTGCAAGTAGCGGCCTATCACCATCACCGTCGGTAGAAAAAATAGCATCTAGATTATATTCTTCAGACCATTTTCTCGCTTGCTCTCGATCAGAATCTGCGACGGCTTCTGTATCAATTGGAACAAACTCGTCACTAAAGCCAAGACATATAACTTCTGCCCCTAGCGCTTTAAACAAGTCGGGATATAAATCTCTGCCTGCACTTGAATGTTGGTATATTCCAATTCTTTTTGAATGTAATAAGTTAGCAGGAAACACATCTATATAACGCTTTAAATACAGGTTAAAGGCGCGCATATCAGAGATAGGTAAAGGCAATAAATCTATTTGATCAAAATGAGTACTAGACGAAATTATTGCAACCTCATCTTGTTTAGTTATTTCACCAGTTTTTGTATAAAATTTTAGACCGTTTCTATCAAAGGGGATATGACTACCTGTCACCATAATTGCAGGGAGGCAGGCAGCTTGCGCAGCGTAAGCTAACGCTGGGGTGGGTACAACACCGAAGTAATCAACTTCAACGTCTACAGATTTGGCTGCACTGATACAGGCTTTCGCCATCGCTGGGCTGCTCGGTCTGTTATCAATAGCAATAGCAATACGTTTAACACCGGTTTGGGTACTTAAAAACGCTAACGTAAATGCAAAACACACTTCGTGTGTAAAATTGCTTACAAGTCCCCTAGCACCTGATGTGCCAAACTCTATACCGCTTTGTTTAATAACAACCGAACTATCCATAGTACCCTCTATAATTAACTAAATTTTTATTTTTTAAGAACGACCGTATCGGTCTTCAAAACGCACTATGTCGTCTTCACCTAAATACGAACCTGACTGCACCTCTATAAGCTCGAGGTCTACTTTGCCAGGGTTTTCTAGGGCATGTACGGCTGTAATTGGTATATACACAGATTCATTTTCAGTTAAGTACTGTTCTGTACCGTCCAAGTGTACTTTAGCCGTGCCAGAAACCACAATCCAATGCTCTGCTCGATGATGATGCATTTGTACTGACAACTTAGCACCAGGCTTAACAGTAATACGCTTAACTTGGAAACGCTCTCCACTATCTACCGAGTCATACTTCCCCCAAGGGCGGTATACCTCACGATGAAACGTAACCTCTGATCGCTGCTCATTCTTTAACTGCTGAACAATGGCTTTTACTTTTTGCGACTCACTTTTGTGAGCGACCAATACTGCGTCCTTAGTACTTACAATCACTAGGTCTTTAACACCTACAGTTGCTATTAACTTATCATCACCAAGCACTAAAGTATTTTTAGTATCAACGGCCTTTACATCGCCGTTAAATGCATTTCCATTTTCATCTTTGTTTGAAACATCCCATAAAGCAGTAAATCCACCAACATCACTCCAACCAGCGTCCATAGGTACAACTACTGCATCTTTAGTATGCTCCATTACTGCATAATCAATGGATTCATCAGGGCATGATTCAAATGCCACTTTATCTACACGAACGAAATCCATATCATCATTCTGCACCTGCATAGCAAGTTCACATGCCTTATATATGTCGGGTCTAAACGTCTTTAATTCATTTAAATATTCACTAGCTTTAAATAAAAACATACCGCTATTCCAGTAATACTCACCACTTTCTATGTAAGTTTCAGCAGTAGCTAAATCCGGTTTTTCAACAAAACTGTCAACAACAAAACCTGTTTGGTAAGGCTCTCCTCGTTTAATATAACCGTATCCTGTTTCAGGTTTATTACCAGTAATACCAAATGTAACGAGCTTACCTTGCTCAGCAAGTATTGATGCTTGCTCTACACTGGCCTGAAAAGCTGAAATATTTTCTATTACATGATCTGCAGCTAGTACTAGTAACAATGGATCTTGATTGTTTTCAATCGCTTTAAAAGCAGCCAAAGCAATTGCAGGAGCAGTATTGCGCCCTACTGGCTCTAAAAAAATACCTGAATGATCCACTCCTAACTGACGTACCTGTTCTGCAGCAATAAACCTGTGTTCTTCGTTACAAATAAGCATTGCAGGGCTATGACTCAATCCATCTAAACGCACGAGAGTTTCTTGTAACATAGTTTTATCACCACTTAGTGATAAAAATTGTTTAGGGTAATTCCCACGAGAAAGTGGCCATAAACGTGTGCCTGAGCCTCCAGCCATAACTATAGGTAAAATCATTTTAGTCCTTATCTAACGGTCTTACTTCTAGCAGACCTAATCTTGAAATAGTTAAAAAAAGTGAAATAACAACTGTGAAAGTTAACAAGCTTGTAATTAACACATTTATAAAAGCATCCGTGTAGCCTATACTCAATGCATCATTTAAAGTTGTATTATGAAACAAATTTAAGTAGCCAGTTATTATGAGAGTAGTGAGCATTAAAAAGTGTTTAATAGGGTAACTTTTAAATAAATATTTATGAAGCACATAAAAGCATTGTAAATAATTTAAAGCAAAAGAGGATGCTAAAAATGTACATAGGGTAAGTAAATCGCCAGAAAGAACACCTAGTACAATAGCGAAAACATTTGCTGTGGATGAAAAAAGACCACAATAAAACATTTCTTTTGTTGCGCCAAAAGCTTGAAATATACCACCGGTAGAACTTAATACCATTTGTAATGGTATGGTAACAGATAAAACTTTTAAGATATAAACTGTACTCTCCCACTGTGGGCCAAAAAGTATTAATACTATATCTGCAGCAGACCAATATAATACCATAGAGGTAAAAAGCCCAAGGCAAGCCAATTTAATAGCTATACGGTAAAACTCCTTCATTACAATAAAAGGATTATCCTTATGCTCAGTTAAAATAGGCTGTAAAGCGGGTGTAATAGCAAAGGTAAATAACTGTAATGGGTAACGCATTACCTGGTAGGATTTTTCATAAAAGCCTACAGCAACCGCACCAAAATATTTAGTAATAAGTATGGTGTCTAAATTACGAGAAAAAAAGTTAAGTATATTAAACGCTAACTGGTACTTAGCAACTGCAAACAATGTACATATCGCTTTTATATCCTTCCCAAAATGAGCTTTTCCAATTGACGATTTTGTAGAAGAAAAATGATAAAAAGCAAACCTTATAATAGGCACAACCATTAGCTTACTTATTAAACCTAAAACACCAAAGCCTTGGTAATACATAACCACAGCCACAGCTAATGAGAGCAATTCAGCTAATATTTCAGCTCTTGCGATTAATAAAAACTGTGTATCTTTTTGCAAACTAGCTAATGGGAGCATTGATAAAGCAGAAAATAAAATATTAAATGCCAAGACTAAATTGATATAAGATAAATTTTCAATTTCTAACCATCCCATTATATGAGGCGTTAAAATATAAAAAAGTAGGGCTCCAACAATGCCTATAATAAAGCTAGCGGTAAAAATACCATCACGCTGGTCAATTGAAATAGTCTTAGCGTATATCACCGCAGGGCCTAGACCTGATGTAGCAATCAACTGAAAAAACAATATTAATACTGTTACAGCAGCCAAAACTCCAAACATTTGAGGAGTGTAAAGTCTTGATAGTATCGCCAAAGATATTATCTGAAAAATATATAAACTATATTTACCTGCTAAACTTTTAAGTATCGCCTGATTTAACTTATTGCTCAAATTACTCATAAATTATGTCTTAAGCTCAAAAAGTACGTTCTTTAATTCATTAGCCATATTATAATTTGTTGTATCGACAGGTGATGTAACTATTTTTCTATCAAGTAATTCACCCAAAGTAATTGTAGGCATAACCTGCTCAGGCATCAGTACTGTGAAAATTTTACTACTTATTTCATTCGCTATCTGCAATTGATGGTCGTCGGAAAACTCATTAAACTTACTCACCCTCGGTACAAACAGCACCTTTTTTTGATACGCAAGCATTTGATTGATACTACCAATACCACAATGGCTAATCACTAAACTGGCACTTTTTACAAGTTGCTCCATTTCAGAACGAGTGGTCATGTCAATAATTTTACCATTAGCTGGCAAGTGCTTTAATTTATTGTGCCCGGTTTGTATAACCCAACGCACCTCGGCATTGTCATACAAAGGTTGCTTGTAAAGCATTTCAAACAAACGATCAAAATCGTACTGGCTTGTACCTACAGTTACCAAAATAACAGGTTTACTTTCAACCGCTTCTGTCACTGGTATATAATTATTTTCAGATAATATATCAAAGCACTTACCGATATACTTAGTATTATTTTTAGAGGCAACACTCTGCCATTGACTATAAAACTCATCATACAAATGATATTTTTTTATTAATTTGCCAGTATTAGAAAGTTCAACAACTCGAGATAAAGTATCTAAGTATATAAACTTTAAAGAAGAAACTTTACAAATCAATGCAAAAGGTAAAGCAATAGGGCCCCCTGTACTAAAAACTGCAGTAGGCCTTTCCTTCAATAAAACATACAGCGCAAAAAAAATATTAAAAATATGTATAAAAGGATTTTTTTGCGTGTCTATAATTTTATATATTTTTGAAATATTACTTTTTTTAATATTTACTTTATTTGAAACAAGTACAATTTCATCACATTGGCTTGTAGCACACATAGCTTGTGTTAAATGCCCACCGGCAGAGGCTATAACTAAAACTTTTTTATTCATGATAATCCTTCAACTTTACTATATATTAGTAATCAGCACCCAAAAACTCTTTCTTACGCACCCCGAACAGAGGCTTTAACAAAAAATAACTTAATACTGAAAACAGTGTAACTAACATAAAAATAGCAACAGATAGTAACAGGCTATTATCTATATAATTTGTCTTTTTCAATAGGATTCTTGCAGCACCAGTTAAATAACCGTGCACAAAGAACAAATAAAAACTTATTGATGCTAACATCCCGAAAAATTTTAGCTTAAAATCTAGATATTTGTAAAAAAGCCCAAATGAGAATATTGATATAAGTAACTTTATGCACATATCTATTGAGCTGTTATAGCCAAAAAAAGAATATAGAAAAAGACTTGCTATTATACACGCAGCTAAATAGATATCAGAGCGAGCCGAGACGCTTGAAATGAAACCTTTGTTAGCATGTATATAAATACCAATTAAGTATGCTGGAATAAAATAAATAAACGACTGCAAAGCATTATCATTGTTTTCTGGCCGCCCAACAAATACTGATACTACCACACTGATTATAATGAAAAAATTAAACAGCGGATTGTATTTTATTAACTTGAAAAATGGAAATAAAATATAGAAGACAATAATCATTGGAATAAACCACAGTGGGCCTAAATGCGACCCAGTAGTAAGGTAAAATATTATTTGTTCAATTAAAGAAGACTGTCTTAGCACATCAATATCAACCCATGTGTGATGGCTTTTGTATCCTAAAATATAAATCAGGATAGCAGGGATAGATAAGAATATATAAGGAAAAACTACATTTTTGAGCTTACTGAATAAATACTTTTTATATGTGTACCTAGTTTCAACAACAGAAAAAAAATAACCCGCAATTACTACAAAAAGAACAGTACCATTAACCAACAAGTCTCTTATCAAATAAATACCATCTATAGAGTTCAATGCCGCAACAGCATGTCCATAAATCACTAATAATATCGCAAAACCTCTCAGGTTGTGCATATATTCATATCTCATAATCAGATTAAATCCCTTTTTAAAGATGTACATAAGCTTACTGAAAATTTCATAACAGAATTTACATTACTCTCAAAAACATGGTATGAGAAAAGTAAAATTAAGCCTGTTACTAAAAGTATAATTGAAAATAAAGGCTGCAAAAAGCACAACAACAAAAAATGTGGAAATATAAACGTAGAGCCTTTATTGTAAAAAATTAATTGTTTAAGGTACAACAAACCCTGTAATTAAAAAATACAATTACACCAACTCGTCCTAGTTAAAATGAATTTACAAAGTTCATTATACCAGAGAAATAAATTGTTGAATTGTTATGCTTTATGTTCTATTAACACTAGCATTACAGCGTAGTACCTTAGATGTTCGAGAAACTCTATTCTTTCCTTCATCTTTGATCCTGAATTGATAAACATAAGTAACATATAAAAAATCACTGTCTAGTTCTTATTAGCTTAGCAGGGACTCCACCAACGATTGTGTAATCACCCACGTCCTTTGTAACTACACTACCAGCAGCTACAATGGCCCCCTTACCAATACGGATACCTGGCATAACTATTACATTCCGGCCCAACCAAACATCATCTTCAATATATACTTTCATCTGCTTTTTATAACCCTGCATTGAAATAGGTATATCTATGCGTGAGAATTCATGCATTCTGCTTAATATAGTAACATTAGGAGCTATTAAAACATCTCTACCTATCTCTGCTTGTTCTATATAAACATTTTCATTAATTCGACACCCACTTCCAATCCAGAGATTAGTAGCTCGAGCAATGTAAATATTATTTGCGAGCATCGATTCATTCCCGTTATCTTCCAATACTTTTAATACATGTTTAAAATACCAAACCCTTATATTAGAAAATGTTTTTATAAATCTAGCTGATGGCAACTTACTTAAAAAAAAATAATAAAAAGCTATTTTAATATTATTTACCATTGGCTAACTCCATAATATAAGATTTCACTATACTGTCTTCTTTAAACTCTTCAAGCTCACCACGATTAAGGAAGTTTTGTATTTCTTGCTTGTAAAAACTATTATTATCTTCTAGCGTAATAATAGCATCACTTAACTCATTAATTTCTTGTGAATATACTTTAACACCAACGTTCTTGTCACAAAAATATCCATCTACTCCAGTATTTGCCATGTATAAAATAGGACAGCCACAGGATAACGCCTCTACATACACCATACCAAAAGTTTCATTCTCAGCTGGTAAAAGAAGAGCTTTTGAAGCCTGCAATTTAGTGAGCACCTCAGAATGTGGTAATTGCCCTAAAAACTTCACATGGTTAGATAAACCCAATCTATTAACTTCATTTTTTATCAACCTCTTCTCCTTTTCACCACCACTTCCAATAACATCTAACTTGACATCAAGTCCTTTTTTATTTAATTCATGTATAGCTTGAAATAATTTCAGTAAGCCTTTTCTTTTATATTGATGAAAGCTTAAAACAGTGGTGTATCTAGACTGACTATAACTAATAACACTTTCAGGCTCTACTAACTTGCAAATATTCGGTAGTAATATACCTTTTTCAGAAACCCCTAATTTACTAACTGTAAGCTCAGTTGCCCACGGGCTCACCCAAAAAATTTCTTTGGCATTTTTATATATTTTTGAAAATTTTTTTTTCATTCCAGAGAAGCGATTTATATTGTGCAAGTCTGTCCCCCCCCTTACAGATATGTAATAAGGAATCGAGGTACTTTTAGAAAGGTAATAAGCAAACACCCCTTCAGAAGTTAACTTATGTGCGTGTATACAATCAAAATCTTTTAAATTAATAGTTTTTTTTAATATAAAAGACCAAAATCTAATACTTAAAGTATAAATAATTGGTAAGGGTATCGACCAAAATACTACTGAGAGGCCATCGTCAAATTGTTTAAAAGAAATTCTAAATGGGTTTGAACTTCTATTTATGGATATAACGAAATGTTCAATTTCTTTATCTTTCTTTTTCACACCATCAATTAAGTTTTTTACAGCATTAGTTGATGGGAAATTACGGTTATCTGGGTAATCTTGATGGATATGTAATATCTTCATTATATATCCAACATTGCTTTTTCTATTAAGCCTTTTACATTCTTTTTAAAAGCCGAACAAGAAAACTTTTCTGCGTTTAACCTTACTTCTTCTGCTGAAAATTGCTCTATCTGTGATTCAAATTGAGTGACAGCTTCAATGATACAGCTCGCTGTTTGCTGATTAAAGTGGATACCACTCACGTTATTTTTAACAGTTTCTAAGCATCCGCCCTTCCCAAAAGCAATTACAGGGGTACCACAAGCTTGTGCTTCCACGGGTATTATTCCAAAGTCTTCTTCTGCAGCGAATACAAAAGCCTTTGCTTTTTGCATGTTGTGTAACATGACTTCATCAGATTGATAGCCCAGCAATTCGATATTTTCTGCATTGCCTACAATTTCTTTAATTTTTTGCATTTGTGGACCATCGCCAATTATTCTTAATTTTTTTGATGGCATTTTAACGAAAGCTTCTGCAATTAAATCCAAGCGCTTATAAGGTACTAAACGTGAAGCGGCTAAATAAAAATCCGCTTTATTTGTTTCAAGCGTAAACTTTTTTATGTCGACAGGTGGATAAATAACATCAGCTTCTCTTCTGTAGCATTTATTAATACGCTTTTTTATAAAGGATGAATTGGCAACAAATTTATCAACGCCATTCGCTGTTCTCACATCCCAAATTCTAAATTTATGCAAAAAATAACGCGCAATAACAGACTTAACCCCACTGCTCATGCCACTTTCTCTTAAATATTGCTCCTGCATATCCCATGCATAGCGAGCTGGAGAGTGGCAATAACTAACGTGTAACTGTTCAGGCCCGGTAATCACACCTTTTGCAGCAGAGTAACTAGAGGAAATAACTAAGTCATAATTCGATAAGTCAAACTGCTCAATAGCAATTGGAAACAAAGGAAAGTAATTCCTATACCTTTTATGAGCAAATGGTAAACGCTGAATAAATGACGTTGTGATTGTGGTATTACCAAGCCAAGCTCTATCTTCTTTAGGTAAAAAATCAACTAAGGTGTACACATTTGCTTGTGGGTATAGCTCTATTAGCTCCTTTAGTACTTTTTCAGCACCACCGTTTACGACTAACCAGTCATGTATTATTGCAACTTTCATTTTAATCCTTTAGATTTAAATTTAAATTTATCTCTGGTTGTTATAACGGTTATAAGTAAAGCAACAAGAGATAAGAAAATCATTAGTTCGCCTATAGCTGTTCGCTTATCTAAAACTATAAGGCCGATAGGCCCTGCTAAAAACAAAAAATAATGCCCAACGTAAGCCAAAAGTGAGTTCCTGCCTAACAACGGCAATAAACGGCAACTTATAATAGGTAGAACGTTATTATTCTTTAAGAGAGAAACAAATATCGTTAATAATATGGCTTCCGCAGAGTATAAAACCATATACAAGATGTGCGGTGGTGACTTCAGTTTTGCTGTTGCTAATGCAATTACTGCATTTTCATATAGACCAAATAATAACATTACACTAATGATAAATAATGTAGAGCCAATTAGAAAAAAAACTTTCAAACGTTTATAGTCGTTATTCAAAGTAGAATACAAAGTATAGAAATACATTGAGAGCATTACTAAAGAGAAAAAAGGAAAAAATGCATATACATCAAAAAACAGAAATCTAAACAACAAACTATTTTCAGAGCCACTAAAATTACAACCTATGGCATAACTAATTATATATAAAGAGAATGCACTTAGTAAAAATATAGAGCTTTTTACTTTATTAATAAAGAGTATTGCTAACGGGGCAAGTAATATAGCAAAAAAATAAAAGGTTAAAATCTCTCCAGATTGTGAAAAGCTTTTATATAAAAGCACATCAACTAGATCTGTTTTATAGTCTCCATATCTAAAAACCGCAGTTACAGCAATAATTTCTCTTGCTATAAATACCAACAATAAGTTTTTTCTTAACCTCTTTAGTATAACTAAAACATCTCTGAAGCTATTAATTTTTGTTTTATATGCAACTGCAAAAGTAAACCCAAAAATCATTATAAAGTATGGCGTTGCAACTCTCAGAAAAGCTTTTACTAGATTCATAGCTTCATAAGATATAAAACCACGGGTTTCCAATGCACCCACGTAATGAACAAGTATTAACAAAACAATTGCTAAACCTCTGGATGTATCTAACCATGTTATTCTATTCACTTATTTTTACCTTTTTAACCAAAGAGAAGGCTACTACTATCAAAAACAGCATCCAAATAACCGTATTGTCTCTATAAAATGATGCCTCTGTAATATTGTGAAAAATAATTATTGTTATCGCAGCATTCCCCACTCGTCCCTCAATATTTTTAGTTACATATGCAAATAATGAAACTATTGTAATGGATAAAACTCCAAACTGAATAAGTAAGCTCAGGTAGCCATTATGTGAGGATGTTATATACCTAAGAAAACTATGAGAATCATCAAAAAAATATGGGATCTCTGGAGTGCCAAAGTAGCTTGCGTACCCATAACCTAAAAAAATATTTTTATAAAAACTTAAATCATAGTAAATAGTATCCCATATATATCCTCTACCAGTAATAAACTCAGGATCCACATAAAGCCCTATATGCATGTATGAATTTGAATAATAGGTTATGCATGGCATGACTATAAAGCCAACAACAAGAAAAAGCAGCAGTGAAGTATTAATTATTTTTATATGGCTTTGCTTAAATTTAGTCAGTATGAAAAACATAACTACTAATAAAAAACAAGTTTTACTTTGAGTTAGTATAATTAAAGAAAATAAAGTAAAAAGAACAATCAAGTCATTTTTCTTAGATTTACTTTTACAAAAAAAACTATATAAAATATAAATTACAACTAAATTTATACCCAATACATTTTTTCCTTTTTCGTATCCAGCCAATGATAGATCAGATGTTAAACCCCAACCCATTATTAAGGTCAATAGAATAAGAAAAAACATATAATAAAGACACAGTTCTATACATTTTGCTGTGTTATTTTTCTTATAACTGAAATAAAAAGAAAGTATACAAACAGTTATAAATATCAACTGAAAGAAAGTGCGTTTAAATACGTAACTCGGAAACGATGACCAAAGCATTGAAATAAATGAAATTGATATAATTAAACTAAATGCTATTAAAGCATTATTAAAATTCTTTTTTATAATTATTTTGTTTTTGTCAAAATAAAAACAGAAAAGATAAAAAAAGAATAGTGAAACCCAAAAAAGTTGCTTAAATAAATTGCTACCAGATTTACTATCTATGCGATTACTTAAATCTAAATCCATCATCCCTACTTTAGGGTATAACGCGGGAGAAAAGCCACCAAAACAAAAAATAAGAACTAGTAAAAAACCGTATTTACGAATAAAATTAAGACAACTATTCACAATTCTTTCCATATAGTTCAACCTTTTTAAGGTCAAAGAAATAAGAAATCTTTCCAAAATTATCAAGCATTTTTAATAGTGGTTTAAAATAGATTTTTTTACCAAAAGGTAGCTTAATAATAAACACTGTAGAAAAAATTACTATTTTAAGGATGGATTTTATTATAAAAATCGATTTATCTTTTAAGCTTATATTATTCCCAAATCTATATCGTGAGAATGTTTGACCTATTCTTATTGCTTTTTTTATTAAAAATTTTTCATTCAATCGTTCAATCTCTACTTCTTCACTAACAAAAGCTTCATTACAAAAAATGAGCTTATAGTTTTGTTTGTAGAGTCTATAAAACAAATCAGCGTCTTCTCCACCCGTGGAGCCATACTCTAAATCGAAAGTAAACCCAGATTCAATTAATGCACTTCGCTGTGTTAACGTACAACCGGTACCACCACTGCTTACCTTAATACCAGTTTCATATTGAATTCTATCAAAATATCCCCCATCTGAAATCCATTCAGGGCAGCTTTTTACATAAATAGAATTAATTCGCCCAAAAACAACGCTAGCATTATGCTTTTCAGCGGCTGCCAATAGATGCATTAGCCAAAACTTATCTGCGACCTCATCATCGTCTATTGAAGCGACATATTCACCATTTGCAGCTTTTAAATATTCATTTCTTGCTACAGAAATATTTTTATAAGGTTGGCTTATATATTTAATTGGATACTTAAAACTCTTTTTACTATCGGCAACAATCTTTTCTGCAGAGCGCTCTTCATCATTATCAACAACAATAACTTCTAATGTTATATTTTCTGGTAGTGCTAAATCATTAATACTTTTTAAAGTTTTGTAGAGGTGAATACGTTTATAAGTACACATACAAACAGAAACTAACATAAATTATACTTCCTACTTTATTGCTCTAGATAAGATACTTATTAAACCGGTTAGCGTTGAGCGAGTAAGTGATTAACTCTTTTTGTAAACTCTTCACCCATATGACTTGACTGCATAGCATATTCAACATTGGCAAGCATATAGCCTAATTTAGAACCACAATCATGCGACTTCCCTTTTAGGTGGTAGGCTTCAAGCGTTTCTAGGTGGCGCAATTGTAATAAGGCATCAGTAAGTTGTATTTCACCGCCTGCCCCAGGTGGTGTGTATTCAAGTAAATCCCAAATTGCTGTAGATACAACATAACGCCCTGTAATAGCTAAATTACTCGGTGCTTCATCGTTATTTGGTTTTTCGACCATGTTTTTAATTGCAGCATTTTCGCCGGCATTTATTTTTTTACCGGCTAAATCAACCACACCATACTGATGCACTTGGTCTTGCGGTACGGGCTCTACCATAACTTGGTTGTAGCCCGTTTTGTCGAATCGGTCGATCATTTGGCTTAAATTGTCAGTTTTTGAATTTGATTTATATTTATCAATAATTACGTCAGGTAACATTACTGCAAATGGGTTATTACCAACAATTGGGCGCGCTGCTAAAACAGCATGGCCTAAGCCTAGTGGTGCCGATTGGCGAACCGAAATTACGGTTACATCTTTTGGCACTATTGAGCGAACCTCTTCTAGCAGGCTACGTTTTACGCGTGCCTCTAGTGTGGCTTCTAGCTCAAAGCTTGTATCAAAGTGGTTTTCAATTGAGTTTTTTGAAGCATGTGTAACAAGCACGATTTCTTTAATGCCAGCTGCTACAGCTTCGTCAACAACGTATTGAATTAAAGGTTTATCTACCAGAGGAAGCATTTCTTTAGGGATGGCTTTTGTGGCTGGTAGCATACGCGTACCAAGGCCAGCTACAGGTAATACTGCTTTTAAAACTTTCACTTTAATTCCTTTCATTATTTTTGTTAAACAACGAAAAAAGGAACTGCTAAGCTAAAATTCCTTTTCGATCGTTTCACATGCCGTGTGAGCTTGCTATTATACACAACACAATAATGCACTCAATAATTAAAGAGTACTTTTTGATTGTTTTTTTGTTAATTTTATGTTGCACCAAAAGTAAGCTGTATTGCACCACTTTAGTGACTGGTACTTTTTGATTACCTATCCTTTTAAAGCTACCAATACTATACTAGGCTTGTTTAGTTATTAGGGAACACAGACTTAAGGAACATTTGTGCGTTTAGGGTTTTACATTTTATTATTAGTGTCTTTTTGTGTATGCGCACAAAATACGCTTTTGTATTTACGCAATAGCGATATAATTGCGCGCGCTCAAAAACAGTATGGTGATGAAGGGCATAAACGTATTAAAAATTGGCTAAGTTTTATAGATGAGTCAGCTGATAAAAGTGAATGGCAAAAAATCCATTTAGTGAATGACTTTTTTAATAAGCACATTAAATACAAAACCGATGATGAGCTTTGGCACCAAAAAGATTATTGGGCTACTCCACTTGAGAGTTTAGGCGTTGGTATGGGTGATTGTGAAGACTACGTAATTGCCAAATACTTTACACTAATAGCACTTGGCGTACCCGAAGATAAAGTACGTTTAATGTATGTACGCCAAAAAACAGTTAATCAACCTCATATGGTACTTATATATATTGAAACTCCAAATCAAATCCCCTTTGTTTTAGGTAATTTTAATACTAAACTGCTGCCCGCTAATAAACGCGGTGATTTAACACCTATCTATAGTTTTAATGGTCAAGGGTTATGGTTAGCCAAATCAAAAGGGTTAGGTAATAAAGTAAAAAATAGCCGTGGTGTTTCTGCCTGGAACACCATGCTAGAGCGAATTGAACAAGGTGAGCTTGCTCCCATTAAAAGTAACATTAAAGGAACTACCAGTTATGTCTCGACTTTTTAAAAACGGATTGAGTCTTAAAACCCAAGTTTACGGTTTAATAATCGTTATTTCGGTTGTTTCATTTGTGGTTAGGATAGTTACAGATGTTGAAACCACCCGCGATTACTTACAAACACAAATGGGTAGCCACGCGCAAGATACAGCAACAAGCTTGGGGCTTTCAATATCGCCCTACCTTGAAGAAGATAGCTTAATGATTGCCCAAACCATGGCAACCGCTATTTTCGACTCCGGTTATTACAAACAAATAAAATTTACTAACGCCGATAATAAAATAGTTTTTGACCTAACAAGCCCAAAACGCGTTGAATCTGTACCTAATTGGTTTATTACAGCAGTAAAGCTTGAAGCCCCTACTATGCTATCAGAATTAAACAATGGCTGGATTATGGCAGGAACCCTTGAAGTAACAAGCCATGTTGGGCAATCGTATTTAACGCTATGGGAACATACTAAACGCAGCTTTTATGGTTCTTTATTATTATTGGTAGCGTCGCTTGCAGTGGCATATTTAATACTACGTGCAGTGTTTAAACCTTTAAAAGCAGTAGAAAACCAAGCACACTTGGTTACGCGTAAACGCTTTACATTAAACGACGAAATACCAGTTGCACGCGAGCTACGTACTGTAACTAAAGCCATTAATAATATGGTAATGAACCTTCAAAGCACCTTTGACTCTTTAACAAAGCAAACACAAGCACTTACCGATGAAGTATATGTAGACTCACTCACAGGGCTGGGTAACCGCCGTTCGTTTGAGAACCACTTTAACTCAGTGGTTGACGCTATTACTAGCGACACTCCAATCACTGCCATGATGGTTACTCTCCCCTCACTTGCTAATATTAACCAAACTGTAAGTTACCAAGATGGTGACGAGCACGTACATGATGTAAGCGTTACTTTGCAAAATGTGTTTGGTGCTTTAACTAATTCTAAAATATTTAGACTTAACGGTAGTACTTTTATTGCTTTAGTCCCATTCGATATACAATTTTTAAATAGAACGCGACTCGATATAAATGATGCTTTTAGTAAAAAGAAAAACAGCTTACACGTGAATGGTTTTGCTAACTTAGCATTAGTAAATGTTGATAAAGGCTCATCTATCGGGGGTGTACTTTCAGCCCTTGATACCGGCTGCACCATTGGTGATACAGCGATTAATAATAAAGTAGATAAAGATACCCTTTTTAGTGTTAAAGAGTGGCGTTCGCTTATTCAGTCAATTATTGCTACTGGTGAAGTTAGTTTTTCGGTGCAGCCAGTTAAACGCACTAACTCACAAAACAAGCAGTGCTACTTTGAGGTGTTTGCTCATTTTACGCATGAAGGCGAAAAGGTTAATAATGGCCATTTATTTGCTATGGCCGAAAAGCTTAACTTAACCGAAGAGTTAGACAAAAAAATAATTCGCAACTTTGTAAACGTTAAAGAGCAACACCCAGACGATACATTTGCGTTAAATATTAGTAAGGCTTCGTTGTATTCAACTGACTTTATTGAATGGCTTACTCTTTATGCACACACTAAACCAATTATTAAAACAAACTTGATTTTTGAATTGCATGAAATTAGCTTACTTTACAACGTACATGTTGCCTCTTTACATATAGATACAATAAAAGATATTGGCATAAATGTGTGTGTTGAACACTTTGGTACTAGTTTAACCTCGTTTAGATACTTACAAGGGTTAGACATTGAATATATAAAAATAGATGGTAGCTATATTCAAGACTTATTAGATAACACTCAAAGCCAATTTTTTATTCAAACAGTTAATAATATTTGTCATGGCTTTGGTATTAAAGTTTTAGCTTGTTTGATTGAAAAACCTGAAACTTTAAAGGTACTTGAAAGTTTAGGTTGCGATGGCGTGCAGGGTAATTTAATAATGCCGCCAACCAAAATAATAAAAACTAGTGATAATGGCGTAAATAAAGAGTTTACTTTTTGCACCGATGCGCTAAAATTTTGTAATTAATACTCTACCAAGGGACAAGAGATGAAATCATTTATATTAGCCGGCTTAATAGCAGGTGCATCTTCACTTACAGTTTTACCAAGTTATGCACAAACGGATACTGATGCAGTAGTACAAACTGAAGGCATGACTAACTTAGTCAACGTTTTAAATAGCGCAACTGCTGAAACAGCTCCAGATCAGCTAAAGGCAGATTTAGTAGCAGCTATTAATGGCGTATGTACAAATTGTACTGCTGCTCAAGTTGATTCTATGATGAATGTAGTTGTTGATGCTGTGGGTGCCGATAGCCCACTTATTGCTGATTTTTTAGCTGGACTTGTAGCTGCTGGCGTTGACAGCGACACTGTTACACTTGCTGCTATTACAGCTGGCGTTGATGCCACTGTTGCCTCTGAAGCAACAGCAGCTGGCCCAGGTGGCGCACCAGCTCCTGCTGCTCCGGTAATTGTTACTTTACCAACAACTGCAGTACCGCAAGGTGCCGGCGGCACTGGTGGCGATGCAGGTATATCTGAAGTCGGTAACTAACCGATAATAAAATAATAAAAACGCAGCCTTTTGGCTGCGTTTTACTTTATATGGCTTATTTTTTTAGCCCTTCTTTTAGGCTCTTAGTTTAGAGAACCCTGTGAATCGTTTTATATTTTTTTTACTATGTGCAATTTTATTTTTGCTGCCCTTACCATTAGGTAGTTACCGCCCTTGGGCAATTTTAGCAATGGGGATATTAATTAGTGCTACCTTTTTCATCCATTTAGTTTTCAGCAGTATTAATAACAAGCACCCTTTATACCCTCCCTTATATTCTTGGCCCATATTTACTGTACTCGGTATAGTTGCGGGCGTATGCGCAGTACAAATATTTACCGTAAGTGTTGACCCATTTCAAACTAAACAAATGCTTATTAAAACAAGTTTTATGATTTTATTTTGTTGGCTATTATTTATTTATTGTAATACTGAAAAGCGTATTAAAAATTTAATATATGCAATTATAAGTGCCGGCGTGTTTCAGGCTTTATATGCCACTTATTTAAATTTATCGCCCGATATTATTAGCCCGCTATTTGGCTATAAACATACCGAACGTGCTATTGGTACGTTTACTTACTCTAACTTTTTGGCTAACTTTTTAGCTTTATGTTTGTGTTTGGGTATTGGTGTTTTAGTTAGCGAATTAAAGCGCTCTACTAGCGATTACAAACAAACATTAAAACAAACACTTCGTGCGTGGACTGAAATACTTTTAAGCTCAAAAATAATTTTACGTATTTCGTTAATTATTATTATTGTTGCGTTAATTTTAACCCGTAGCCGTATGGGTAACTCTGCATTTTTTATTGCATTAATGGTTGTTAGCTTACTCGCGTTTTTTATTTACAGGCAAAAACCTAAAGCGTTTAAACTACTTATAGTTAGTTTTTTTGTAATCGATTTAATTATTATTGGCGCTATATTTGATGTAGAAAAAGTTAAACAGCGTATAAGCGAAACCAGTATTTCATCAGAAACCCGTGACGAAGTTGTACGTGATTCAATACCCCTCATTTTAGATAAGCCTTTATTGGGCTCTGGTGGTGGTACATTTTATACTGCGTTTCCGGCGTATCAGTCTGAGCCTTATTCAGGTTACTACGACAATGCACACAATGACTACGTACAATTTGCCGTAGAGCTAGGTATACCCACTACAGCTGCACTGGGCTCACTTATATTTTATTGTTTATGGTTATGTATAGCGACTATGCGAAAGCGTAAAACAGCGTTGTTTCAGGGCGTTGCTTTTGGCTGTGCCATTGCAATTATAGATATGCTGCTGCATTCGTTGGTAGATTATTCTTTACAAGCTGGAGCAAATTCAATGTTGTTTATGACTATTTTATGCTTGGCAATATTGAGTAGTAAGTTACCTGCGTCTAAACGAAGCAGAAAAGAGCATGGTTAAATACAAAGCCAAGTAATTACCAATATAGAGTGATTGGAAGCTGCGCTTCTCACGCGAGCAAGTTCAGCGTCTACCGCCAAGGTTAAATTTACGGTTAACTTGTTAGCGTGACAAGCAAAGCCTTTAATAAGTGATTTTTTCACAAAGAGGTTAAGAGGCGCTACGCTTTTAGAGGAAGTAATAAAGCAGAAACTATACTCTGATTGGCATTCTGTTTTCTCATTTACTCCTCTTTCGCTTCTCTTTGTGAAAATAGATCTTTAGCTGGTTTTTAAATAAATTGAATAATTTTAAGCATTGCTTTGTAACAGCAGCGCCTGTAATTAGTGATTTTTTCACTAAGAGGTTAAGAGGCGCTACGCTTTTAGAGGAAGTAATAAAGCAGAAACTATACCCTGATTGGTATTGTGTTTTCTCATTTACTCCTCTTTCGTTTCTCTTTGTGCAAATAGATCTTTAGCTGGTTTTTATAAATAAATTGAATAATTTTAAGCATTGCTTTGTAACAGCAGCGCCTGTAATTAGTGATTTTTCACTAAGAGGTTAAGAGGCGCTGCGCTTTTAAAGAAGGAAATAAACACCGATACTGTATTCTGATTGGTATTGTGTCTTCTCATTTACTCCTCTTTAGCTTCTCTTTGTGCAAATAGATCTTTAATTTATTTAATTATTGATTAAGAATTACTGTTCTTCTAAATCGAACTCAGTTAAATGGCCATCGCCGTGTATTAACTGGTAGCGGGCTAAATTCCCCTGCTCTAGTGTTATCAAACTAATAGCGGAGTCGCTTACTAAGTATTTTTGCCCTTCGCCTATGGTTTGGTGCTTATCTACTTCCATATGCCAGCGTTTGGTAAAAAAGTTTAATGGGCTTTTTGGGCCGTATAAAATTGAGTCGAGCTTATCGAGTATGTTTATTAATTTACGCGGGAACTCGTTTTTAATACCGCTGGCGGTAAGTTGCCAAATTCGATTAGGGTGATCGCCAAAACGTTTTTGCACCGAAAAGCAAAATGAGTAATGCACGTCACCCGATAAAATCAGGGTTTCGTTTGGGGTGTCGGTGCGTCTAAAAGTATCGAGTAGCTTTTTTGCCGAGCCTTCGTGCGCCATCCAGTTTTCTACGTCAACCATGAGAGGTTGGCCACATATATTAAACATGGCTTGAATGGCTTCTATTGATTTAACACCAAACACGGGGGCTGGCGATACAATAATAACTTGGTCGTGGCTTAATAGGCTTTCCTCAAGCTCTGTTAGGCGTTCCCAATCAAGTAGACCTGAAGGCTCGTTAAAGTTTTGCTCATTTCGCCAGCGGTGCGTGCGCGTATCAAGCACCACTACTTTTGGGGTAGTAGTTAACTCATAATGCCAAAAACTAAAATCGTTTAGTGGTTTATCAAATGCTTTAAACTGCCATAAATTATTAGCAGTACGGCTTTGCTTAAAAGGTGTTAGTAACTCACCTGTTTTATTTAGTGCATCGTTCCCCATTCCCTGAAAAAGCCAATAACTAATTAAGCCGTTATTAATGATTCGTTTACTACTTGGGTTTTCATTTATAGCTTGCTCCCACCCAGCAGTAAGATTCCAATCATCGGTTACATCGTGATCATCAAACATCATTAATGTCGATACATTGGCAAACAACCGCTCTACTTCACTTAAGCCTTTTGCATAATCAATCAGTGCTGTTTTTTCAGCGTCAAAAATAGTTTTGTTTTGCTTGTTTTGACCTGAATACGTTGTGTTTTGTATATCAACGCATTGCCAAGCAGCAGCACTAAAATTTAATAAATAAAGTGCTATATATTCTTCAAAATGGATAAGGTGGTTATACGCTTTTACACTTGAAAAGTGAGGTTCGTCTTTTTTTAGCCAATAACCTACACCTAACTTTGAGCGTTTTTGCCACGGCGTTTTTGGTAAGAACACATGGCGATTATAAAGTTGCTCATTTATATCGTCGGGTAGCTCAATAGCAAGTGGTTGCTCTTTATAAATACCTAAGGCTTTGATTAGCTGATGAACAGTTAATAACATGGGGCCTGCTACGTCGTCGGCATACACCTGATCACCACTGAGTAATAGCAATTGTGCGCCCTGGTTATTATTACCACGCTGAGTATTTTGCCAGTGACTTGCAGACACTAAGCTATCTTTTGCTGGATGATGTGCATTACGGCACGAGCCGTGCAAAATATCACTGAGTTTATCGGGGATTACAAATGCAGGCGTTGTTTGATTGCTATAGCACCAAGGTGATAAATCGATTGCTGTGTCGTCAATTACAAGCTCATAGCTTAATAAGCTATCTAGAGGGAGTTTGTTGTCTATTGGCTTTATAATAACGAAATGCAGGTATAAATGTTCCCCTAGAGAAACAGTGTATTGATCGCTATAACACTCAACATTTAATAAGTTTATTTGGCAGTTTGCAGGCTTGGAGGTAGCAAACTGAATACAGACTCCAGTTTGCTCTGCACGGCGCACCATTGGCCCCATTAGTAAAATAGGAAGGTTTGCCGTGTGAGTAATCATGTATTTAGCCTTTAGCTGCTAATTTAAATAAAGAATAAAAGTTTTCGGTAGTCGCTTTAGCAAGTTCATTAAAGCTAATGCCTTTAAGTTCGCTAATGTAATAAGCTACATCTTCTACGTATGCTGGCTGGTTTGTTTGCCCACGATACGGTACCGGTGCTAAATAAGGCGAGTCGGTTTCGATAAGTAATCTATCAAGTGGTATTTGCTTTACTACTTCTTTTAGCTCAATAGCATTTTTAAAGGTAACAATGCCCGATATAGATATATAAAAGCCCATGTCTATGGCTTTTTTTGCCATATCCCAATCTTCGGTAAAGCAATGTAATACACCACCGCAGTTTTCGGCCTTGTGCTCACGCATTAAATTAATGGTATCGCTGCGGGCATCACGTGTATGAATAATTAACGGTTTTTGTAATTCGTTAGCTACTTCAATATGCCCAACAAAGCTTGCTTGCTGCACTGCATGAGTATCTTTTGAATAGTAGTAATCAAGACCCGTTTCGCCAATAGCAACGACTTTGTCGTGTGAAGCTAAGTCGATTAGTTGCTGTTTATTAAGGGCGTCTTTTTGATCAAGTGGATGTACACCGCATGAGGCTGATACATCGTCGTAATGCTTAATTTTATCAAGCATGCTTGGAAACTGATCAAGCGTTACGCTTACACATAAAAAGTGCTCTATTTGCTTTGCACGCGCTTTATCAAGAACTTGGTCAAGGTTTAAGTCTAGTTTATCAAAATCAAGACGGTCTAAATGGCAATGAGAATCTACAATCACTATAAGGCCTGTATTATGTTCAGGGTTTAAATTTGTTCGTTTAATTTATTATCTTAGCAATTAAAAGAACCCAATATAGGGCGGCGTTAATCTCAATGAAAAACCGACCCTATAACTACATGGTATATGTTTGATCGCCTGAGTTTAACATAGTCCCAAGTAGCTTTTCGATTTTAGCGTTTAGGTTTGTTTTATCGTCTAAAAAGCTAATACCAATACCTGGAGGGTTAGAGCTTTGTGCCCCTTGTGGCGTGATCCACGACACTTTACCTGTCACTACGTCATCTTCTAAGGCATCGGGCAAGGTAACTCTAAGCGCTAATGAATGCCCTGCTTCGTAACGCATATTAGTGCGTACAAATAAGCCACCTTTTTTTAAGTAAGGCATATAACAACGGTATAACTCGTCTAAATCGTCTATGTCTACTAGTAGTTCTTGCATGATTAATCCTTTTAAGAATTTCGCAATGTGTATGCTAACCGTGATACAGCAAGCAGTAAATTAAGGCCAAGTATTTGTGTGTTATTTTGTAAAAACTCGCCTAATGCATTTTGCGCACTTTGATAAGCGTCAAAACTCATGCCTTGCAGTAATTGCTGCTTTAGTTGCACGCTTAAAAACAAAGTAAATATACGAACAAGTTCAGGCTGTTTATTTATTATATCGACTAACGCTTTGAAATTATGGCTTTGTTTAAACTCAGTTGCAAACTTATACAGTGTATCAATATTTTTTAGCTGGTCTTGCTGTTGCCAATGCTTTACTTGCAGCGGTTGGTTATAAAAAAGTGCTAACCAACTATAGTTAGGAATGTCTAATGTCTCTAGCCATTGCTGAGCAAGTGCTGTATTAGTTATTTTTACATCACTTTTAGCGCATCGACTTAAAATAGTTGCAGGGAGCTGCTCTGGTTGGCTTGTGGTTAATATTAAAAAGCGGCTATTAGTTGGCTCTTCAAGTGTTTTTAATAATGCGTTAGCTGCTGCTGTGGTCATTTTTTCGCAATTTTCGATTATCGCGACTTTATTGCCATTTTGCGCTGCAGAGTGATTCATAAAATCACTAATACCACGAATATCATCTACACCAATACTTTGCCCATCGACTTGCGTTAAACGTTTGTCGGGGTGAGTGCCAGCCAGGTTAAGTAAACAGCTTTTACACTGTCCGCAAGGTTTCAGCATACTGTTTTGCGCAGCTACCTGCTTAGCTATATTTTGGCATAACAAAGCATTACCAAGCTCATCACTTAACTCAAACTTACCTACGCCAACAGGCCCACAAAATAATTGCGCATGATGAAAACGCTCTGCACGATAACTTTGCGCTAAACGTGCTTGGGTATCATGTAGCCACGGCAATGGCATATTATTTTAGGCCTTCAAAAAATGAATGCAGTACATTGGTTATATCGCGATGTACTTTATCAATACTTTGGTTTGCATCGACCGTTTTAATGGTGTTGTCGTCGTTAGCAAGTTCAACATAACGCATACGTGTACGCTGAAAAAACTCAATGGCTTCTTGTTCAATTCGGTCTAGCTCGCCACGTCCTTTTGCACGTTCAAGGCCTATCACTGGGTCAATATCAAGGTAAATAGTTAAATCAGGCTTTAAGCCCTTTAATACCATTGAAGAAAGCGAAGCTAATGTATTTGAGCTAATACCACGCCCACCACCTTGATACGCCTGTGACGATAAATCATGACGATCGGCAAGAACCCATTGGCCTTTATCAAGCGCTGGAGTAATAACATTGTGCATTAGCTGCGAGCGTGCTGCGTACATAATAAGCAACTCGGTTTCAAAGGCAATCTCTTCTTCATGCTCTGCTTTTACAAGCGTACGAAGCGATTCAGCCAGTGGCGTGCCGCCAGGTTCGCGGACATTAATAAAGTCTATTTTTTGTTTGTTTAAAAAGTCTTGGCATAACGAAATAGCGGTTGATTTACCCGCGCCTTCTAGCCCTTCTATTACTATAAATTTTGATTTCATAAAAACTTAATTCTTTTTATTTAATATATACGTTTTAACTGCCGCGTTATGCTGCTTTAACGTGGTTGAAAATTGGTGGCTACCATCGCCTTTTGATACAAAGTAAACGTATTCACTTTGTGGCGGATTAACTGCAGCTAAAATAGCGGCTTTAGATGGCATAGCAATCGGTGTTGGCGGTAAGCCATTAATACGATACGTATTGTAAGGCGTATAATCGCGCAAATCTTTACGTTTAATATCACCATCAAAGTCAGCGCCTAGCCCGTATATTACGGTAGGATCGGTTTGTAGGCGCATATTAGTGTTTAATCGGTTAACAAACGCTGATGCAATTAACGGACGCTCGCTGGCAAGGCCTGTTTCTTTTTCAATGATTGAAGCCATTATTAGTGCTTCGTATGCTGTTTTATAGGGTAAATTAGCGGCGCGCTGCTGCCAAGCATCATCTAATGTTTGCTGCATTTTTTGTGCTGCACGTTTTAATACACTGCTTGCAGTATCGTTATTATGATAATGGTAAGTGTCGGGGAATAACCAGCCTTCTAAGTGCGTGTCATTACCCAGTATTTGAGTACTTAGTTCGTCAGTTTTTAAATCGTTTTGTAAATTATCAGCTTTTTTAATAGCACTTAGTACTTCACGTAAGTTTTGACCTTCAATTATGGTAAAACTAAAACTAATTTGCTGACCTTGGTTAATTTTTTTTACGTTGTTAATAACGCTATCGGCTGTTAGCTCGTAAAGCCCCGCTTTTAAGTCGGTAAGTGTGGGATCTAATTTGGCAATTACCTGATAACGCCAACAACTTTCTACCCAGTTTTTAGCTTGCCATTGTTGGCATAACTTATTAAAGCCAGTGCCATGCTTAACTTCAAATTGTGTGTTTTGTGCTACCTTTAACGAGCTATTTATTGTTGCTTGTAATTGCTGGTAACCAACAGCAGTGGTTATAACAGCTAAAAAAAGTACCGATAAAATAACTTTTAACACTCAGCCTCCTTGGCTAATAATTTAGTTAGTAATGCGTGGCTGTCGTCTGTATTAAATACCTGTTGCTCAATACGTTTTACAGGTACTGCTCCCATTAAGCTATTACACACAAATACGGCGTCTGCTTGGGTTAAGTCTTCTACTTTCACGCGTTTAAATTCAACAGGCAATTTATCACATAACGATTGCAGATAAACGCCCTTTATTCCGCACTCATCAAGCAATGGCGTAAACACACGCTTATTTTCAATCGCAAAAATATTAGCTGCAGAAGCTTCAATTACATTGTTATTGTAATCAAGCACTAACACATCGTCGCAGTTTTGCGTTTGCATTGCTTTTTTAACTAGTACTTGCTCTAGCCGGTTTAGTGTTTTAAGACCCGCTAAATAAGGCTGTGCTGCTAATTTAATTGGGCTTATTTCGAGATTTACACCCTTTTTAACAAGCGCTTCGTAATTACTAGGGTAATCTAATATGCTCAATAAAATAGTAATATTACACTCACTTGGCAGCCCATAACCACGTCCGCCTTCGCCTCGCGTTACAAGTATTTTAAGCACGTTGAGTGGTGCAGCTTTTATATGCAAAGCAATTTGGTTTTCAAGGCGATTAAAATCTAGCTCAGGAAAACCCAAACGCTGTCCGCATTCAATCAAACGCGCTTTATGATGAGCCCAATACTGTACTTGCCCATTAACAACTTTAGCCGTTGTAAAAAAGCCGTCACCGTAATTTAAGCCTCTGTCACGCGTGCTTAAAGTGCTGTTTTGATCTACTGCTATTATTGTTTGCATTTTATTTGGCATATAAAAAAAGCCCAGTTAAACAACTGAGCTCTTATAATTTGATTCGTTGTTAAAAAAGATTATACCTTTTTAAATAGCAACGAGCCATTAGTACCACCAAAACCGAACGAGTTACACAGTGCAAAGTCTAACTTTGCATCACGTGCAGTGTGAGCAATATAATCTAAGTCACACCCTTCGTCTGGGTTATCAAGGTTGATAGTTGGCGACACTTTTTGATCTGTCAGTGATAAAATCGAAATAATCGATTCAACCGAGCCTGCAGCACCTAACAAGTGACCCATCATCGATTTAGACGAGCCTACCATTACATCTTTAGCTGCATTACCAAAAATAGATTTAACAGCGGCAGTTTCTGCTTTGTCGCCTGCATTTGTAGATGTACCGTGTGCGTTAATGTAACCAATTTGCTCAGCGTTTACTTGCGCATCATTTAGTGCGTTTTGCATTGCAAGGGCAGCACCGGCTCCATCTTCTGGTGGTGATGTCATGTGGTACGCATCGCCGCTCATACCAAAGCCTACTAGCTCAGCATAAATTTTAGCGCCACGCGCTTTTGCATGTTCGTACTCTTCAACTACAACAACACCTGCACCGTCAGAAAGCACAAAGCCATCGCGGTCTTTATCCCAAGGGCGAGAAGCCGCTTGTGGGTCGTCATTGCGGGTTGAAAGTGCACGTGCAGCATTAAAGCCACCCATACCAATTGGGGTACAGGCTTTTTCTGCACCGCCAGCAACCATTGCATCTGCATCACCGTAGGCAATCATGCGCGCGGCATGGCCAATATTATGCAAACCAGTAGTACAGGCAGTTACAATTGAAATATTTGGACCACGAAGTCCATGCATCATTGATAAGTGACCTGAGATCATATTAATAATGGTAGACGGCACATAAAATGGCGATAACTTGCGCGGACCACTATTTAATAACTTAATGTGGTTTTCTTCGATAAGCGTTAAGCCACCAATACCAGAGCCCACAGCTACACCTATACGTGTTGCGTTTTGCTCAGTAATTTCAAGGCCTGAATCTTTAAAGGCTTGAACACCCGCTGCAATGCCGTACTGAATAAACAAGTCCATTTTTTTAGTATCTTTCGCTGACATGTATGCAGTTGCATCAAAGTCATTTATTAAACCAGCGAATTTAGTACCAAATTTTGATGTATCAAAGTGGGTTATTGTTTGAATGCCACTTTTGCCATCTAATAAGCCTTGCCAGGTTGATTGAACATCATTACCTAGCGGCGTCAACATTCCTAAGCCAGTTACGACGACTCGACGTTTAGCCACGGTTTGCCTCCAATAAGGGATATTTACAAGGGGATGATCATACCCAAGCTACCTCAAAGTGCTAGTCCCAAAATAGATTAAAAACGCATAACACAATCAAAATTAATTTTTAGCTAAAATTGAGCATTGAGGCTTAAGTTTTGAATCACGAACTTTGAGGTGGTTTGGATATAAAAAATTAAAGGCAGCGGATGCTGCCTTTAACGTGCGATTAATTACTCAGCGTGTGCTGTTACGTAATCGATAGCAGTTTGTACTGTAGTGATCTTCTCAGCTTCTTCATCTGGGATCTCAGTATCAAACTCTTCTTCAAGAGCCATTACTAGTTCAACAGTATCAAGAGAATCTGCACCTAGGTCATCTACGAAAGAAGATTCATTTTTAACTTCTTCTTCTTTAACACCTAGTTGTTCAATGATAATTTTCTTTACGCGTTCTTGGATATCGCTCATTCTTCTTTCCTTTATTAAAAACGCCGATGCGTTATTTTCAGATTGCCGCGTAGTTTACGCGGCATAATTCTCTGATTCAATGATTTGACCATAAATAATTGTCTGGTCAAACCTCTGAGTGTGTGTTTTGTCTTTTATCGCTTATTTTCGCAGCGATTTCAAGTATGTTTAAAGCAAGTTCACAAATAATTCAATGTTTTTGAGGTAACTTACTTAACTTTATTAGGTAACAATGTGGGTACAATGGTTATTAAACCATGTACATCGCGCCATTTACATGCAAAGTTTCACCTGATACGTACGCAGCAGCGTCAGATGCTAAATAACATACCGCAGCTGCAATTTCGTCTGGTTGGCCTAAACGCCCTGCTGGAACATTTGCAAGTGTTGCTGCTTTTTGCTCATCAGTTAAATCATCAGTCATATCAGTTTGAATAAAACCAGGTGCCACTACGTTTACTGTAATACCACGTGATGCCACTTCGCGTGCAAGTGACTTAGAAAAACCAATGACGCCTGCTTTAGCCGCTGCATAGTTAGCTTGTCCTGCATTACCCATAGTGCCCACTACTGAGCCAATATTGATAATACGACCTTTCTTTTTCTTCATCATTGGACGAAGTACCGCTTTAGATAAACGGAAAATCGAGCTTAAGTTAGTGTCGATTATATCGTCCCATTCAGTCTCTTTCATACGCATTAATAGGTTGTCACGTGTGATACCTGCGTTATTAACAAGTACGTCAATATCGCCAAAATCAGCTTTTATTGCGGCAAGTGTCGCTTCAATAGATGCAGGATCCGTTACGTTTAATGCATAACCTTTACCATTGTCACCTAAGTACTCGCTGATTTTAGCAGCGCCTGACTCGCTTGTAGCAGTGCCTGCTACTTTTGCACCTTGCGCAACTAATGTTGTTGCAATTGCTTTACCAATACCACGGCTAGCGCCAGTAATTAGGACAATTTTGCCCTCTAAAGAAAATAAATTAGACATTTTATATACTCTTATTTAGCAGCAGCGATTGAAGCGGCATCGTTTACTGAGCCACAAACCATTGCTTTATCAATTCGTTTAGCAAGTCCTGTTAATACTTTACCAGGACCAAATTCGTAGCTTTGCGTTACATCTTGTGCAACCAAGGCTTGTACTGTTTCTGTCCAGCGAACTGGGCTGTATAGTTGACGTACTAGTGCATCTTTAATTGCATCAGCGGTCGATTCAGCTTTTACATCAACATTATTAATTACATCACACTTAGGTGTATTAAATGTTAAAGCGGCCAAGTCTACCGCTAGCTTATCAGCAGCTGGCTTCATTAGTTCACAATGTGAAGGTACGCTAACCGAAAGTGGTAATGCGCGTTTAGCACCAGCATCTTTACATGCTTGTGATGCTCTATCTACTGCCGCTTTATGCCCTGCAATAACAACTTGACCAGGAGAATTGTAGTTAACTGGAGATACAACCTCACCTTGCGCTGAGGCAGCACATGCCGCTTTTATTTCTTCATCGCCTAAGCCAATAATCGCAGCCATTGAACCTACGCCTGCAGGTACAGCTTCTTGCATGTATAAACCACGGTTTTCAACAAGCTTAACAGCTTCGCTCAAGCTTAGTACGTCGCTACATACTAGTGCTGAATATTCACCTAAGCTGTGCCCCGCCATAACAACGTCTGCATCTGGGTTTGCTGCAAACCAATCACGGTAAATAGCAACACTTGCAGTTAATAATGCAGGTTGTGTACGATGAGTTTGATTTAATTTTTCTTCTGGGCCATTAAGAACTAGCTCTGCTAAGTCGTAACCCAGTGCATCTGATGCTTCTGCAAATGTTGCTTTAACAATGTCAGAACTCTCTAGTAGCTCTTTTAACATACCAACGCTTTGCGAGCCTTGACCTGGGAATAGAAGTGCAATTTTTTGTGCCATACTTTGCTCTTTTTAATTAAACAAATAAATAATGAAATACACGGCACATCAATTATTGATTAACCGCCGTGTCTTTAGAATGTGTTTTTTCGAAAATAGCGGCGATTTTATCAGGAAGTTGACGTTCAACCTCTTTTACCGCTTCATCAATTGCTGCTTGAAATGCTTTAGCTGACGCATTTCCATGACTTTTAACGACAATACCGCGCAATCCTACCAGAGAAGCACCGTTATACTGGTCGGGGTTCACCCTTTTATAGAGTTTTTTTATTATTGGACGCAATATAAACGCCATACATTTATACAAAAGGTGCTTTTCGAGCGCAGCTGTAAACTTATTCATAATAAGCTTGGCAATGCCTTCGCATGTTTTGAGCGCCACGTTACCCACAAACCCTTCGCATACAATAACATCAGCCTTGCCAGAAAAAATATCACTTCCTTCGCTGTAACCAATGTAATTAATATGTGGGCTTTGCTGCATTAATTGTGCAGCCTGTTTAATATCATCGTGGCCTTTAATGTCCTCAGCGCCAATATTTAATAAGCTAACGCGAGGGTTATCGCACCCAAGTGCTTGACCAGCAACTACAGAGCCCATAATGCCAAACTGATACAGCATTTGCGCATCGCAATGCACATTAGCACCTAAGTCGAGTAAATATACTGGGTTTTGGCTTTCTGTAGGAACAGATGAAATGAGTGCGGCACGTTTAACACCTGGCAGCATTTTTAATACGTAGTGAGCCATAAAAAATAAAGCGCCGGTATTACCTGAGCTAACACACGCTTGTGCTTCGCCCGACTTAACTAAATCAAGGGCAACACGCATAGATGAATCTTTTTTTGAACGTACAGCAATTGCAGGTTCGCAGGCGTTAGTGACTATTTCACTACAGTGACGAATTATGAGTCTTGGATGAGATAAAGAATCGAGGGATTCGAGTTCTTTAGATATAACGTCTTCATTGCCACATAAAATGAGACTTAAATTGGCATGAGCGTTCACCGCATGAACGGCAGCAGGAATAGATGAACGGGGGCCGTAATCGCCCCCCATCATATCTAACGCTATGGTTAGATCTTTCAGCATATAAGTAATCTCTTATTTAGAAATTACTTGAACGCCTTTGTAGTAACCATCTGCAGTCACATGGTGACGACGATGAGTCTCACCAGATGTTTGATCTACAGTTAAAGTTGGACCACTGATCGCATCGTGTGAACGGCGCATGCCGCGTCTTGCACGAGACTTTTTGCTTTTTTGTACAGCCATAGTCTTCTCCTAAGAATCTTTCTTAAGTTGTTTCAAAATATCAAATGGATTAGGTTTATCATCTTCCGCCTTTAATACACCAAAGCTGGCAGGCTTTGCTGAATAACTGCATGAAGCTTCGTTGTGGGTAGCCACTAATGGAATTGCTAAAATTAGTTCGTCTTCAATTAAATCAAAAACGTTAACTTCACCATTTTCATCAAGTGCTACTTCGTCGTAGTCTTCAGGAAAAATATCTAACTCTGTATCTTCACCTACTGGTGAATATGCAAAGTCTTGAACCAAATCCAACCCTAAATCACCATTACAACGTTGACAAATGACAGTAACATGTGTGGACAAATTGCCTCTAATCACAGCGAAACCTTGATCATCGTTTTTGCAATGTATTTTTACCGCTATTTCACCTACTTCTTCCTGCACAACTTTCTCTAAACGAGTAAGTTTTTCAAGCGGTACAATTCCGTCATACTTTAAACGGTGCTGCGCTGCTTTGCCTAGATGAAGAGTGATGGGAATTTTCACCTTTTGCATAGGGGCTGCATCATATAGATAGTTAGTTTGTTAGTCAAAGTAAAAAACCATTTTTACTTGGTTTTTAACGTGTTTTACTCTCGGATCTGATTTATCCTAACTCAATCTGAATTATCGTAGGAAAACAGTCCATGAAGCTTCCACTCATTTTAGCGTCAAGCTCGCCTTTTAGGCAGTCTTTATTACAAAAATTTAATTTACCCTTTGATACGTTTTCACCCGACGTTGACGAATCAGCACTTGAATGCGAAACACCTACTGAACTGGTTAAGCGTTTAAGTGAGTTAAAAGCCTCAGCAGCTAATAAACACTTTAAAAAAGGGTTAGCAATTGGATCAGACCAAGTCGCTGTGTTTAACAATCAAATTTTAGGTAAACCGCACAATAAACAAAATGCTCTAAAACAACTAAATTTATTTAGCGGTAATACTGTAACATTTTTAACTGGGCTTTGTGTTTACGATATTGTAACTGGAACAAAAAAAACCTGTGTAGAACCTTTTAATGTGACGTTTAAAACACTCAGTGATGCACAAATTAGTGCTTATTGCGACGCAGAGCAGCCTTATAATTGTGCTGGCAGCTTTAAAAGTGAAGGGTTGGGTATCTGTTTATTTGAAAAACTAAGCGGAGACGATCCTAATAGCCTAATTGGATTACCATTAATTAAACTCAGCCAATTACTGGCTGAGTTTGGTATAGATGTACTTACTGCTCAAAACAAGTCCTAGTTAAATAAATTAACCAAGCAAAACCTGTTGTAATTGCAGATAATTATCTACCGTTGCAACAGGGCTAAGCTCATTTAGCTGCTGTGCGTTATGTACCCCCATTGTTACGCCAATTCTATCCATGCCTGCAGCTTTTGCCATTGTCATGTCTATTTGAGTGTCACCAATCATTACAGCGTCTTGAGCGCTTATGCCAAGTTCTTCAAGTAATTGATACAGCATATTTGGAGAGGGCTTTGATTGCGCTTCGTCGCTAGTTCGTGTTGCACTAAAAAAGTGGCGTAATTTACTTTGTTCAAGCAAACGCTCTAATCCATCTCGACCTTTACCTGTTGCAACCGCTAAAACAATGCCCTGCTCTTTTAAGGCACCTAAAACGCTGACAACATTATCAAATACAGGAGTTGGCGTGGTATCAACACTATATTGGTGTTTATACCCTTTAATTAGCGCTTGATGCTGCGCGACATTATCGGGAAATAAAACATCAATTGCTTTTTCAAGCGACATACCAATAATATTTTTAATTGCTAAATCACTTGGCGCCACTAAATTAAGTGACTCAGCACTACTACGAATACAGTTAACTATTTTAGTGACTGAATCCATAACGGTGCCATCCCAATCAAAAATGACGAGCTTATATTTTTTAATTGGCGTCTCTGCAATCACTGTTTTGCGTCTCGTAATTTTAGTAATGTATTTTTAAGCGTTTTATCAAGGGGCGCTTCAATACGCATCGTTGTTTCGTTTTTAGGATGATAAAAACTTAAATCGTGTGCATGTAAGAATAAACGGTTTAACCCAACTTTACGCATAGATTCATCAAACCCTTGGTCACCGTATTTATCATCGCAGGCGATAGGATGACCTTTACATTGTGTATGAACACGAATTTGGTGCGTACGTCCTGTAACAGGCGACGCTTGTACGAGTGAGCAATCGTTAAAACGTTCAAGTACTTTAAAACGCGTATGCGAAGGCTTGCCCTCAGTGTTATCTACACGTACTACGCGTTCACCCGATTTAAGTGTATTTTTACGCAGCCCTTCGGTAACGTTTTTAGTTTTAGAGTC
>NZ_JACJDY010000016.1:0-109088 GCF_014163785.1 Pseudoalteromonas sp. SR43-7
TACAGCGTGAACAACTTGTAATTTAAAGCCTAATGAATAATCTCGTTGTGTTCGTTTGAGCGGTGTATTATTTGACTTGGTCATAATAAATCCTAAATGTGTAAACACATTTCAGGACGAGACAAGGACATTAAAAAAGCCTTATTGATAAATCAATAAGGCTTTTTTAATGTAAAATTTTGGGCTTACGCTTTTAGATTACGAACCAGTTTACTCTCGGTATTTACAGATTTACCGGCTTGGTCGTAGGTCATTGACGTTGGTGCGCCAATTAATATCTCTTTTAATTGTTTAACACTAAGTTGCGCTTGACGGGCAGCATGAGCATTAACATTATTTTGTTTTTGGCATTGTGCAAGTTGAGTTTTAACTTGGCTTATTAGCTCAGATATTTCAGGATTTTGTGTATCGTTACTGGCAATTAACTTACTTAGCTCTTTATCTAGAGTGCTTAGCTTAGTTAAAAAAGACATTTTTTGTTGGGCAATTTCTTTTAAACCAGCACCTCGTCGTGAGGCAATAGCAGTAAGCTCATCGTTTAATAGCGTGTGTAAAGAGTCTAAACAACTTACTTGTTGGTTTAGCTTTACGCTAATTAAACTATTATGATCAGCCATACACGTTAAACTCAAAATCAGCTAAGTTTTTAGCAAGCTTTTCACTGTCCACTTGGTATTTACCTTCAGTTATTGCTTTTTTTAGCTCAGCAACTTTATCGCTGTCAAAGCCAGGCGATTGCTGTGCTTTATCTTGAAGCGTTTTTAATTGCTGCGCTTGCGGCGTTAAACTTACAGAATCACTTGCAGCTTTAGGCGAAGGGGCCTGAGCAGCTTGTGTATTTGCGTTATCTTTTTTTAAATCAACTTGTTGCTGCTTTGCATTTGTTAACGCATTAGCTTGTTGATTACTGCCATTAACTTGATTAACCATAATAATAAACCCGTATATTACCCAACTTATGCCATGTTATCGGCATATACGTAGGATACTTTAGTATAAATCTAAATTAAATATTCACCTGAACAGACTCTACACCATCTACTCGCGCATTTAAAACTTTACCTGATTTTTTGTTTTTTATTTGTATCTGTTCGCCCAAAGTACCGTCTTCTAAAGCAATACCTGTGGTTTTAATTCTAAGACCCCTCAGGTTTGCGTAAATATTAACAGAGTCACCTTTACACACCATGCAAATTTGGTTTAGTAATACTGGCATACCACTTCTAATATTTCGTTTACTTCTACTACCTATTAGCATTGTGGGATCATCTAAGTACTGTATTCGTACAAAGTGAGTTGGTTTCATTTCAATACTTAAATGCGATTTAGTTATTACTTCACCGCGGGTTAAATTAGCAGTGGCAACAACAACTGGGGCCATTTCAACAACTCTTACATGAACGTATTGAGCCCACGTTTGAGCATCATTGCACTTGGCTTGTAAGGTTACTTGGCGGTTAAATGGTGGCTCATCGGATGTTGATAATTCAAGCTCTGTATTACAGACACGATCAGGAATGCGACTGTCTAAAGGCAGAGCACTTAATTGAGTATTAGTATTTTGTAATGTACCAATTTGCTTAGCTATGTAAGCAACGGCCATGTCTTGTAATAAATCTTTACTAAACACTTTAGCTTGCAAAGGGAATACAAAGCACAAGCTAGTAACAAAATAAAAAACACTGTATCTTCTGATTTTTTTTAACAAACTCATAATGTTTCGACTATGCTTATGGTTTCAAACAGGGTATAAATATTTTGCGTCAAAAAGTAGACGCACCCGCGATGTTATGTAGCTTTATAAATAGAAAGCAATTATCGTTCCGTATTATTTGTTTTCTTTAGGAGATTTGAATGGCAGGCATTTTAGACTCAGTAAACCAACGCACACAGTTGGTTGGGCAGAACCGCCTAGAATTACTTTTATTTAAGCTCAGAGGGCGTCAGCGTTTTGGTATTAATGTATTTAAAGTGAGAGAAGTGCTGCAATGCCCTCCACTAACAAGCATGCCAAAATCTAATCCGTATATTCGCGGTGTTGCACACATTCGTGGTCAAACCATTTCGGTTATTGATTTATCAATGGCTGTAGGTGGGCGCCCAATCGACAACATTAAAGACAGCTTTATAATCATTGCTGAATACAATCGCTCTGTGCAAGGGTTTTTAGTGGGCGGAGTTGAACGTATTGTAAATATGAATTGGGAAAAAATAATGCCACCGCCATCAGGCGCCGGACGTTATTCATATTTAACAGCAGTGACCGAAATCGAAAATGAATTAGTCGAGATTCTCGATGTAGAAAAAATTCTCAACGAAATTTGCCCAGTAAACACAGAAGTAAGTGCTGAAGTTGCACAAAGTGGCGATATTCAAAGAGATTTAGGCGAACGTATCGTATTTATTGCAGATGACTCTGCTGTTGCGCGTAATCAAGTTAAACGTGCCCTAGAGCCGTTAGGCGTGCAAACAGAGCTTGCCAAAAATGGTAAGGAAGCTTTAATTAGATTAAAAGAAATAGCAGAGCTTGATTGTAAAAACGATATTACTGAGCGAGTAGCGTTACTTATCTCTGACGTTGAAATGCCAGAAATGGACGGCTATACCTTAACAGCTGAAATAAAAGCAGATCCCAAACTTGCACCTTTGCATGTTATTTTGCATACCTCTTTGAGTGGTGTTTTTAACCAAGCGATGATTGAAAAAGTAGGGGCAGATGACTTTATTGCTAAATTTAACCCAGATGAATTAGCAACAGCGGTTAAAAAGTGGGTTCATTGTGATTAACAAAAATAGGTGCTACTAACTTGAATAATAAAGATTTGCAGCAAAGTGAATACGACCAGTTTCGTTCGTTTTTAGAGCAGCAATGCGGCATTGTTTTAGGTGAAAATAAACAGTATTTAGTTAAAAGCCGACTTGCTCCGTTAATGACTCGATTTAATGTGGGATCTTTATCGGAATTGGTTAGTAAAACTCTCGGGCCTCACGAGCGGCAATTAAGAGCCGCTGTTGTTGATGCAATGACCACCAACGAAACTTTGTGGTTTAGAGATCAATACCCATTTGAGTTGCTCCAAAACAAGCTTTTCCCTGAATTTAAAGATTTAAGAAGACCTTTAAAAATTTGGTCTGCTGCCAGTTCGTCAGGCCAAGAACCTTATTCAATAGCTATGTCGGTTGCTGAATTTAGTGCTAAGCAACCAGGTGTGCTTCGTATGGGGGCACAAATTATTGGTACCGACATATCTAATACCATGCTTGATATGTGTAAAAATGCAGAGTATGACGCGCTGGCACTTGCCAGAGGGTTATCTGCAGAGCGTCGTAAAAAGTTTTTTAAAGACAGCGGCAACGGTATGGCACAAGTAAACGATACAATAAAAAAACAAGTTAGTTTTAGGCATTTAAATCTGCTTGATTCTTACGCGTTAATGGGTAAATTTGATATTATTTTTTGCCGAAATGTACTAATTTACTTTGCGCCTGAAATAAAAGCTAAAATTATTAACCAGTTTGCACAAGCGTTAAATCCAAACGGTTACCTATTTTTAGGCGCGTCAGAGTCCCTAACTGGCCTAAGTACTGAGTTTGATATGGTTAGGTGCAACCCTGGTATTATTTACCAAAAGAAGTAATTAAGCTAACTCCCTTCCCTAAAACGACGCACCTAGCGTCGTTTTTCTTTTTAGATACATAGCCTTATAAAAATATAGCAAGCCCTAATATTAATGGCTTATTTTTTGCTTTATTAATGGGTAAGTCAATTTTTTGGAGAAGGTTATGGCTATCAGTTTTGATAAAGCATTAGGTGTGCATCCGCAAGCCATGTTGATCCGTTCACAGCGAGCAGAATTAATTGCAACTAATATAGCTAACGCTGATACGCCTGGCTATAAAGCAAAAGATATTGATTTTGCCTCTGCATTAAAAGCGGCAAGGTCAACCCAGCAAAGCGGCAATACTATGGTAAGAACTAATGATAAACACATTGGTGGAGGTACTCATAGTATGGGCAATTCAGAATCATTTCGTTTGCCAAATCAATCAGATACAGGTGATGGTAACTCGGTTGATATACAAGTGGAACGAAACTTGTATACACAGAATGCTATGGAGTATCAGGCCAGCTTGCAATTTTTAAGCGGCAAATTTAAAGGCCTGAATAAAGCTCTCGGTAGTCAAGGATAAAAATTATGAGTTTATATAATGTTTTCGATATTGCAGGTTCGGGTATGAGCGCACAAAACGTTCGCTTAAATACTACAGCTAGTAATATTTCTAATGCTAATACCATTAGTTCATCTCAAGACAAAACGTACCGAGCGCGCCAACCTGTATTTGCGGCTGAGCTAACAAAGGCTTCAGCATCAGTAAGTAACCAGCAGGGCTCCGCAGTTGGTGTTAAAGTTTTGGGCATTGTTGAAAGCGATGCACCATTACAAATTGAATATAACCCAAACCATCCAAGTGCGGATGAAAATGGCTATATCTATAAACCCAACGTTAATGTTGTAGAGGAGATGGCAAATATGATTTCTGCCTCTCGTTCTTACCAAACAAACGTGCAAGTTGCTGATGCAGCTAAGCAAATGCTAAGTAAAACACTGTTGCTAGGGCAGCGGTAACCGAGGGTAGGTTATGAGTAACGATATTAGTACATCTTCATCCTATTTAGACTCTATACGCTGGCAAGAGCAACAAGTTGCTACCAGTGATAATGAGAGTGATGCGTTAACACAAGAAGACTTTTTCTCTTTGTTAACTCAGCAATTATCGTATCAGGATCCCAGTAACCCTGCGGATAATGACCAAATGATTGCTCAAATGACTAGCTTTACGATGGCGCAAGGGATTACAGATTTAAATACTAATTTTGAATCTTTAGCCTCTTCAATGACATCTAATTCAGCACTGCAAGCATCTACACTTGTAGGCAAACAAGCTTTACTAGAGTCAAACACCCTGGATTTAAATGAAACAGGTGATGCCAGAGGCTCTGCAGTGGCAGAAGAAGCCGTTGATAACTTAAAAATTAAAGTTACTGATGCATCAGGTCAGCTAGTAAGAACTATTGATATGGGCTCTCAGCCAGCAGGTGCGGTACGTTTTGCGTGGGATGGCAAAAATGAAGCTGGTGAGCGTTTACCTGAAGGTGAATACTCAGTAACCGCCGAAGGAAGTACTGATGGTGAATTTTCAAGCTTACCCATTGCTACGTTCAAGAACATTGAAAGCGTTAATATTAATGGCTCAAGTGGCATTATTATTAACACTAAAGAAGGTGCGGTTAGGCTGACAGACGTCGCAGAAATCGCGTAATAAATTTTAATTATACTTCGCCTGTCAGCAGGCTAAATATTAACAGGTTAGAGGTGAATTATGAGCTTCAATATTGCATTAACTGGCTTAGCTGCCGCACAAAAAGATTTAGACGTAACTGCAAATAACATTGCAAACGTTAATACTACAGGTTTTAAAGAGTCACGCGCTGAGTTTGCCGATGTTTACGCATCGTCAGTATTTAGCTCTGGTAAGACTAAAAATGGTGACGGTGTGCAAACAACCATGGTTGCGCAGCAGTTTCATCAAGGCTCACTACAATTTACAAATAACTCACTTGATTTAGCAATCACTGGTGAAGGTTATTTTGCGATGACAGACGATTTATCTTCGCAAGATTTAACATATACACGTGCAGGTGCATTTAAGCTTAACCAAGATAACTTTATGGTTGACGCAAAAGGTAACTTTTTACAAGCATTCCCTGTTGATTCATCTACAGGTGATACAACGTCGGTAAGTTTGAGCACAACAAACCCAATTCAAATCCCTGATTCGTCTGGTTCACCTCGCGCAACAGAAAATGTATTTTTGTCGTTTAACTTAGATGCAACAGCAGATGCTCCGGGTATTGCTTTTGACCCAACATCTAGTGGTACTTATAACTCATCTACGTCAACAACGGTATATGATTCACTAGGTGAACCACATATTTTACAGTACTTTTTTGCTAAAGAAGATGATGCCGCAGCAGGTGGTACAGATAACAGTTGGGAAGTATACGCAACACTCGATGGCAAAGTAGTTGATGCCACAACTGGTGGAGAACAAACCGCGCCTTATACACCACTTACCACCCTTGGTTTTAACTCAAGTGGTTTACCATCAACAACAGGTGGTGTGGCAAATACAAATACAACTACTTTTGATGAAATACTACTACCAGCGGGTTCTGGTACTGGTTTATCAACATTACTAGACAATGGTGCAACTTTCCCTGGTACTGGTATTGAGCTTAACTGGCGCGATGAAAATAACACAGCTGGACGTATCCCAACTCAGTATTCAAGTGGTTTTGAAGTAAAAGCACTCGATCAAGATGGCTCAACAGTAGGCCGTTTAGCCGGAATTGATATAGGAACAGACGGTAAAATTGTCGCTTCTTACAGTAATGGTGACTCAACATTCCTAGGCCAAGTGGCTATGGTACGTTTCCCAAATTCACAAGGATTATCACAAGTGGGTGATACAAGCTGGAAGCAAAGTATTGATTCAGGTGAACCTGTAGCGGGTGAAGCCGGTTCGGGTACGTTTGGTGGAATTAACTCATCAGCGCTTGAGCAATCAAATACTAACCTTACAAACGAGCTTGTAGACTTAATTACTGCACAGCGTAATTACCAAGCAAACTCACGTGCGCTTGAAGTTAACTCAACTATTCAGCAAAGTATTTTGCAGATTCGATAAGCTAAACCCCATTAAATATATTAGGCTGCATTTTTGCAGCCTTTTTTATAAGTCCTCTTTGTAAGCCCTTCTAAATACCTCTCAATGTTGCGTCAAATTTAATCTGGCACCTATTTTGCATTTATAAGTTCAGAGATTTTTTATGTGAGTCGATACTATGGACAAAATGGTCTACATTGCGGCCTCTGGCGCTAAGCAAAGCCTACAAGGGCTTGCGCTTAAAGCCAATAATTTGGCGAATGCAAATACAACAGGTTTTAAAGCTGACTTTGCGCAAGCACGTTCTATGCAAGCGTTTGGCGAAGGTTTGCCTACACGTGTATTTTCAATGCAAGAGCGTCCGGGTTCAAATATGGTATCGGGTGGCATTGTTCAAACCGGGCGAGACTTAGATATCGCAATGAGCGATAACGCATGGCTTGCTGTGCAAGATGCCTCCGGTAATGAAGCTTACACAAAAGTGGGTACGTTAAACATTACTGCTCAAGGCATGCTCGTAACCAGCCACGGTCGTCAAGTTATTGGCGAAGGGGGACCTGTTATTTTACCCGTTCCAGTCGAAAAAATAGGGTTTAGCCAAGATGGCGCTATTCAAGTTCGACCGCAAGGCGCTCCTGCTAACTTTTTAGAAGAAATCGACACGCTTAGAGTGGTAGAAGCAAATAGCTCACAGCTCGAAAAAGGTAACGACGGTTTATTTAGACCAAAAGCAAATGTAACAGTAGATACCTCTGCCAATGTAAAAGTTTTAAGTGGTTCGCTTGAAATGTCGAATGTGAATCCGGTTCACGAAATGGTCGACATGATAAGCCACCAGCGCCAATTTGAATTACAAGTGAAATTAATGAAAACAGCTGAAGAAATTGACGAGCGTCAAGATCAGTTATTACGCATAGTTTAACTTTAAAGTGAGGACACGATTATGAATCCAGCATTGTGGATCAGTAAAACGGGGCTAGACGCTCAACAAACCGATATATCGGTTATCTCAAATAATTTAGCGAATGCGAGTACCGTAGGTTACAAAAAAAGCCGCGCTATATTTGAAGATTTACTTTATCAAAATATTAATCAACCGGGTGGTCGTTCATCGCAAGATACCGAAATGCCGTCGGGCTTAATGTTAGGTGCGGGTGCTAAAGTTGTAGCTAACCAAAAAGAGTTTACGCAAGGCAACATGTTGACCACCGAAAACTCACTAGATTGGATGATTTCTGGCGAAGGTTTTTTTGAAGTACTGCAACCAGATGGCAATATTGCTTACTCGCGCAATGGTCAGTTTACTACTGATGGCGATGGACGAATTGTGACATCGGGCGCAGGTTATGTGATTCAGCCAGAAATGAATGTACCAGATGACGCGCAATCAATTACGGTTTCGCAAGACGGCGAAGTATCTGTACGTGTTGCAGGCCAAGCCGATAACGTTGTCATTGGTCAGCTGACTATTAGTGACTTTATTAATCCATCGGGTCTTGAGCCAATTGGTCAAAACCTTTATACCGAAACGGCTGTAAGTGGTGCGCCTGTACAAGGTAATCCTGGTGTTGAAGGGTTAGGTAGCATTATTCAAGGCTCACTCGAAACATCTAACGTAAATGTGACTGAAGAGCTGGTAAATCTAATAGAAACTCAGCGTATTTACGAAATGAACTCAAAAGTAATTTCGGCCGTTGACGAAATGATGAGTTATATCAATCAACAGCTTTAATAGAATAGGGGGAATTATGCGTAATATTATTTTATTTGCAGCGGGCACATTATTTTTAAGTGGCTGTATGTCTACGCAAAATAGTGAGGTAGTGCAGGACGACCCTTACTACGCACCTATGTACCCCGAGCCTATTTTAGAGCCGCTGGTAGCCACAGGTTCATTGTTTAATACTCATACATCAAACGACTTATATTCTGATAAAAAAGCGCTACGTACTGGCGATATAATTACGGTTAAATTGCAAGAGTCTACTCAAGCAACAAAAGCCGCTAAAACAGAAACAGACAAAGAAACTGACGCAAGCTTAGATCCCGTTATTGGATTAGGTGGTCTACCTGTAAATATAGGTGGCGATAGTATTCAGTTTGGTATTGGTAGTGATTCGTCGTTTACGGGCGATTCAAAATCAAACCAGTCAAACAGCTTAGTAGGCGATATTTCGGTAAATGTTATGCGTGTTTTACCTAACGGTAATTTAGTTATACGCGGCGAAAAGTGGCTAACGCTTAATACCGGCGAAGAGTTTATTCGTTTAGAAGGGCTAGTACGCCCTCAAGACGTAAGCGCCGATAATACGGTTGAATCAAACCGCATTGCTAATGCACGTATTCAATACTCAGGTAAAGGGCAAACGCAAGAGGCGCAAAGTCCTGGTTGGCTTACACGTTTCTTTAGCAGTTCGCTGTTTCCATTTTAGAGGGTAACAACATGAATAGCCTTAAAGCTTTATGTTTAGTTGTGTTATTAGGTTGGCAGTTTACTGCCAATGCTGAGCGCATAAAAGATGTGTCTATGGTTGAAGGCGTACGCTCTAACCAATTAGTCGGTTATGGCTTAGTGGTTGGTTTACCGGGCACCGGCGAGCAAAACTCATACACACAACAAAGTTTTAGAGGCATGTTGAACAGCTTTGGTATTACGCTACCTTCAACTCAAAGTCCTAAAATTAAAAATGTTGCCGCTGTTGCTGTACATGCAGAATTACCTGCATTTAGAAAGCCCGGGCAAACAATAGATATTACGGTTTCTTCTATTGGTAGTGCTGGCAGCTTACGTGGAGGTACTTTACTACAAACTTTTTTAAAAGGTGTAGATGGTAACGTGTATGCAATTGCACAAGGTAGTTTAATTGTCGGTGGCTTAGGCGCACAAGGCCTTGATGGCAGTAGAGTTGTAATTAACACCCCTACAGTTGGCCGTATACCAAATGGCGCTACAGTTGAACGCACAGTAGAAAGCCCATTTATGCAAGGCGATTACATTACTTTTAATTTAAACCGCCCAGACTTTACAACGGCGAAACGCCTAGAAAAAACAATTAATGACTTAGTTGGCCCAAATAGCGCACAAGCAATTGATTCTGTTTCTATTCGTGTTATAGCACCGCGCGATGCATCCCAGCGTGTATCGTACTTATCAACACTCGAAAACTTAGAATTTAAACCCGCTGACATGGCCGCTAAAATTATAGTTAACTCGCGCACTGGTACAATTGTTATTGGCAAGAACGTTAAGCTTCAGCCTGCGGCTATAACTCATGGTGGCTTAACAGTAACAATTGCAGAACAACAAAACGTGTCACAACCAAATCCGCTAGCAAACGGTGATACAGTTGTCACGCAGCAAAGTATTATTGATGTAAACCAAGATGACTCGCGCGCCTTTGTATTTAACCCTGGTGTAAGCCTTGACGATTTAGTTCGCGCAATTAACGAAGTTGGCGCAGCGCCTGGTGACTTAATGGCTATTTTAGAAGCACTAAAAGAAGCCGGCGCAATTAACGGACAGTTAGTTGTTATTTAAATAACCCAAGCCAATAAATAACGTATTACTTAAGCCCTATATTTTTGAAATTAGGGCTTTTTATTTACAGCAACTTAAGTTTATTATTTTTATCTTCCTCGTTTTATCGGTAGTGGCTCAATTTTTGCATTTTTAACTGCATTATTCATTTTGTGTCAAAAAGCCGATGGAAACTAATCACCTCGATAAACAAAACTTTTTTGATTTAGGCAACTTAGATTCACTTCGTAAAGAAGCCTTAACGAGTGGCGATGCATCAACTGATGCCTCTAAAGCTGCGCTCAAAAAAGCGGCCGCACAATTTGAAGCTATTTTTACGCAAATGTTGCTCAAAGGAATGCGCAAAGCTAACGAAGCATTTGAAGACAAAGACAGCCCATTTAATTCAAGTGGCGTAAAGTTTTTTGAAGAAATGCACGATCAGCAACTTTCAACAGAGCTTTCATCAAATGGCTCGTTAGGCCTTGCCGATTTAATAGTTCAGCAGTTATCGCCTGAGTCTAAAAACTTTATGCCAGGCTCGGTGCTTAGAACAACCAACGATATTTTTAGCGATACGCAAGTCGGTTCCGCTCTTCCTCATGAGCAAAAAAATAAGCAACCCGATCTTATCGTTAAGAGTACTAAAGCCGATATTGCTGAGCCTAAAGTCGATACTGCAGAGTCTAAAGCTGATAGCCCAACATTTAAAAATGCAGAAGAGTTTGTAAGTTCAGTGTGGGAACACGCTAAAACTGCAGCGCAAAAAATTGGTTTAAATCCTGCGGTAATGGTTGCACAAGCGGCACTTGAAACCGGTTGGGGTAAGCACATTATTAATAAAAGTGACGGTGGCAGTTCAAATAACTTATTTAATATTAAGTCAGATAAAAGCTGGGAAGGCGATAAAGCAAGCAAAATAACGCTTGAGTTTGAGCAAGGTACACCCGTTAAAAAACAAGCCAGCTTTAGAGCCTACGATTCAATTAAAGACAGCGTGAACGACTTCGTTGATTTTTTAACGCAAAACCCACGCTACAAAGAAGCATTACAAAATACAGCTAAACCAAACGACTTTTTAGATTCATTACAAAAAGCAGGTTATGCAACCGATCCAAATTATGCCAACAAAATAAAACAAGTGCTCAATAGCAGTCAGCTAAAAGACATTGCGGCAAACGTGATCCGCCAAGGAGTAGAGTAACATGTCGTTTAATTTATTAAATATTGCCAGTTCTGGGGTTAGAGCAAGCTCGGAGCTACTGCAAACGACAAGTAAGAATATCGCCAATGTAAATACCGAAGGCTATGTGCGTGAGCGTACAGAGTTTACTACTATGGTTGACAACCAAGTAGGGCGAGGCGAAACATACCGATTACTAAACGAGTTTGCTCAGTCACAGCTAAATCGTGATACCTCTAATAAATCGTTTTTCGATCAGTTTATTACTGAGGCTAATCGAGTTGATACTATTTTTTCTGAAGAGTCGAATAATCTTTCGACTGGTATTAACTCTTTATTTAATAACGTGCAAGAAGCGCTAAATCAGCCCTCATCTACTGTTGCTCGCTCATTAGTAATGACAGATGCGCAAAGCTTAATTGATCAAATGGATAGGCTTTCGGGCATCGTGCTTGATCAAAAAAGTATAGTCAATGAGCAGCTCGAAATATTTTCAGATGAAGCAAACTCACTCATTCAGAGTATTAGCACGCTAAATCAAAATATTGCAGCCGTTAATGGCACTAATAACGCCGCAGATGCCAGCTCTACCTATAACGAACGCGATAAAGCAATACGCGACTTATCAGAGCTAATAGACATTGAAACGCTTGATGGTCCAAATGGCGAAAAACTCGTTTTTATGGGCACAGGCGAAGCAGTTGTTATGCAAAATGGCGCATTTAACTTATTTTCGATGACAGGGGATCCTGATCCTAATTTTAAAGAATTCACGCTTGACGTTAATGGTGGCAAAGCTGTGCCGCTTGAAGTTGATGTAAGTAAGCTTAAAGGCAAAATTGGCGGTTTACTTGCTTTTAGAGATGACATATTAGTCCCTGCGCAAAACCAAATTGGCCAAATGGGCTTAGCGATAGCCGATGCATTTAACGAACAAAACAAACTCGGTATGGATGCAACAGGTCAGCTAGGGGGTAATATTTTTAATATTCCTACCGTTGGCGCTTATGCGTATCAAGCTAACACAGGTACTGCCGGTATGACTGCAACGGTAGAGCCAGGTAAGGGCAGTGAACTTCCTGCCAGTGACTTTATTATTACTTATACAGCTAATCCCAACGAAGTAAGTATTCAGCCTATAGATAACAAAGGCGACCCGTTAGGTCAGCCTTCACTTGCTGATATATCGACAGGTGTTATTGATTCATCGACTACTACCGGAGAATCATTTGGTCTTCAAGTAAATGTATCTGGGGCTGGTGTTGAGGGTGATCAATTTCAAATAAAGCTTAATTCAGATGCTGCTTCAAGTATTACACTTGCAACAGGGCGCGCAGAAGATTTAGCACTAGCATCGCCAATCCGTACTGCTAACGATTTAAATAATATAGGTACCGCTACTATTTCAGCGGGAGAAGTAACAAGTGTTACCTCCGGTGGATTTACTTCAACACCAAGCTTAACAAACGGTGAAATAACGCTTGTTAAAACAGGTAATGCTAACGAATATCAAATTACTGATAATAGCGGAACGAATACTTTTACTATTACGCCTCCTGCAAAAGGAATGTTATCGCAAGCGGGTGCCCCATTCGATACTTACGGATTCGATTTTGATATAGAAGGTACACCAGCAACAGGCGATACCTTTACACTTGAGTTTAATGAAGGCGGCTTTGACGATAACCGTAATGGTTTAAAATTAGCTGATTTACAAAATGGTGAGTTAGTCCGTTTAAATGTAGAAACAACAGCAACGGCCGACAACCATAAAACGTTCAACCAAGCTTATTCAGGATTAGTGAGTGATGTAGGTGTTGTAACTGGTCAAGCAATCACAAGTGGCGCTGCATTTGACGCTCTAGCACAGCAATCTGAGGCATGGTACGAGTCGTTATCTGGAGTAAATCTTGATGAAGAGGCCGCAAATTTACTGCGTTTTCAACAATCATATTCAGCATCAGCACAAGTTTTAGCAGCAGCTCAAGAAATTTTTGACACCTTATTAAATGCGGCGAGGTAATTATGCGTTTATCAAATAATTTAATGTACCAAAACAACATAAATAAAATACTCGACAACCAACAAGGTGTTGCAAATGCTCAAGAGCGAGTAACAACAGGTGAAAAGTATTTGACCACCTCAGAAGCGCCAGCTGCTATTTCGCAAGCTATGCTGTATTCAAATAAAATACAAACGAATGAGCAATACACTAAAAATATCGATCAGCTAAATGGCCGCCTAGAAACAGAAGAAAGCGTATTACAAAGCATAAATAGTAATATTCAACAAGCGCAAGAGCTCACTATTCAGGCTGGTAATGGTGTTTATACTAAGGACGATTTAAAGACGTTTGCATCAGAACTTAGTGGCATTCAACAAACGCTAGTTAACTTAATGAACACCCGATCAGAAGACGGAAAATTCATATTTTCAGGATATCAAGACAGCACGCAGCCATATCAGTTTGATTCTGCAGCGGGTGAGTACACCTATAATGGCGACCAAGGCCAGCACCAAATAACTATAGCTGAAGGTGTATCAATTAAGGCGAGTGATAACGGCTTTGATACGTTTGAAAAAACTAACGCGCGATTAAATGTAGAATCTAACACGGCAAGTGTTTCAGGCTCTATTACAGCGGCAAGTGTATATGTTGACGGCCAAGCTGAGTTTGATAAGTTTCATCAAGCAAATTACAACGCAGACCCAACAGCTCCAGCAACTGCAAATACATATAGTGTATTAGTAAGCCCTGGTGCTACAGCAACAGACCCACAAACCTACGAAATATACCGAGACGGCGCAGCACTAACCCCTGCAGTAACAGGTGAAGTTACTGATGAGCCTATCGATTTTGCAGGTATGAAAATTGAATTTGAAGGCACAGCACCAGGTCAACTCGATTTTAGCCTTGAAAAACCAGGCAAAGAAAACGTACTTAATACGTTGCAAGCACTTATTACCGGCCTTAACGATGGCACACTTGAAGGTGATGACTTTCAGCAAGTACTTGCTGATGGCTTAGTGCAATTACAAAACGCCAGTGAGCAAGTCGTGTTTACCCAAGCAAGTTTAGGCGGGCGTATGAACGCGCTTGAAAGAGTAAGTGATTCAAACTTAGCACTCGATATTCAAAATAAAAGTAATCGCTCTAACTTAGTTGAAGTTGATATGGCAGAAGCTATTAGCGAACTGACTAAGCAAGAAACGGCACTGCAAGCATCGCAAGCAACTTTTGGCCGTTTAACTAACCTTTCATTATTCGATTACTTATAAGCAGAAATACCTTGCCGCTTTACCTACTTTAAAGCGGCAATACTTTGCGGCAAAAATTGGCTACAAACCGCGGCAAAAAAATGTCACTCCCTTCTAAACCACTTCACTATTTATTTATAATTTAATAAGCGTCATATTTATCAATAAAAACAGCATCTTAAAAATAAATTAAAGTTGGCACAGTAAATGCTTTTCTTATTATAAGAAATTATCGAACAGTGGTTCCTGTTAAATCGTGTTGAACCACACTCTGTTTAAACCTAGGAGATGGTAAAATGGCATTAACAGTAAATACTAATGTGTCGTCACTGAACGCACAACGTAACCTTAATAAATCAGGTGAAGGCTTAGCTACTTCGATGGAGCGTTTATCATCAGGTATGCGTATCAATAGCGCAAAAGATGATGCCGCAGGTCTACAAATTTCAAACAGATTAACATCGCAAATAAATGGCCTAGCCGTTGCTCAACGAAATGCTAATGATGGTATTTCAATGGCTCAAACAGCTGAAGGTGCTATGCAAGAGTCAACGAGTATTTTACAGCGTATGCGTGAGTTAGCACTGCAGTCTGCCAATGGCTCTAATTCTGATTCCGATAGAGCTGCCCTACAAAAAGAAGTAACTGCATTACAAACTGAGTTGACACGTATAGCAGATACAACTTCATTTGGCGGTCAACAGCTACTTGATGGGTCTTATGGCACGAAAAAATTCCAAGTTGGTGCTAATGCTAATGAAACTATTTCAATGACTCTAGGTAATGTTGGAGCTGACTCGATAGGTTCTAACGAAGTTAAAGGTGCATCAGTCGGTTATGGTGTATCAGCAAACTCTACTTTAGCTGCTAGCCTTGGAACAAATGTTGCTGGGGGGACCCTTAAGGCTGTAGGCTTTTCGAATACCTTAACTATTGGTGCAGCATCAACTCCAACCACAACAGCTGAACAAATCAACTCTTCTGGTTGGAGTGTTGAAGCTGAAGCATCTGTCACAACTACGCTGTCAGCTTTTGATACTGCTTCGGGCGGTGTATTAACTATAGGCGATAACGACTTTGATTTAGCTGCATTTAACGGTGATATTGATAAGTTAGCGGAAGCAATGAATAAAGTTGGTATTGAAGCAATTGTCGATAGTAGTTCTCAACTTACATTTACTGCAAAAGATGTGGATGGAGCTGAGCTTGCTGCATTTGCTACGGGTACCGCCGTACTTGGTACTGGTACTGCAGCAGGTGTTCAAAGTGTTACTTCTCAATTAAGGTTAACATCTGGAGAGGACTTTGTACTAACTGGCACTAATGTTGATGATATTTTAAACCTAGCAGCTACAGGTGGGTCATCTACCCTTACTGCGGTAAGCGATGTTAAAATTGGTACGCAGTCAGGTGCTCAAGACGCAATAGCAGCCATTGACGGGGCAATTAACTTTATTGACAGTCAGAGGGCGGATTTAGGTGCTATTCAGAATCGATTTGGCCACACAATAAGTAACTTGGCTAACGTTGCTGAAAATGTATCTTCTTCCAGAAGTCGAATTCAAGATACTGATTTCGCAACCGAAACAGCACAAATGACAAAAAATCAAATCCTACAACAAGCTGGTACAACAATCTTGTCTCAAGCAAATCAGATACCACAGGCTGCAATTAGCTTATTAGGTGGTTAATTATTAGTATAACTAATAACAGGCTTTATAAACGCACTTCAAATTAAGTGCGTTTTTTGTTTTTAGGTTATTTAAATCAACTAAAAGCATAATATTCAAACTGTATTTTAAACTCATTTAAAATAACTAATCTTTTAAAACAGTCGGTTAGCTTTTTTAAGTAAATAAAATAATTTATTTCTAAAATACTTCTAAAGATAACTTATCTCCTGCCGTTAACTTAATCAGTACGGAGCTGAGCATACATTTGTGACAGCTCTTGGTTAAATTAAAATAGCAACATTACGAAAGTAATCAGGAGTTTTATTATGATTTCAGTAAACACAAATGTATCTTCATTAAATGCTCAACGTAACTTGTCTCAATCAGGTTCAGACCTTGCAACATCAATGGAACGTTTATCATCAGGCATGCGTATTAACAGCGCAAAAGATGATGCGGCAGGTCTGCAAATTTCAAACCGTTTAACATCACAAGTAAATGGTTTGGCTGTAGCGCAACGTAATGCTAACGACGGTATTTCAATGGCACAGACTGCTGAAGGTGCTATGCAAGAGTCGACTAGTATTTTACAACGTATGCGTGAATTAGCATTGCAATCAGCGAATGGTTCAAACTCAGATTCAGATCGTTCAGCTCTTCAAAAAGAAGTATCTGCATTACAAACAGAACTTACACGAATCGCGGACACAACATCATTCGGTGGTCAACAGCTTTTAGACGGCGATTTTGGAACTAAGAAGTTTCAAATTGGTTCTAATGCTAATGAGACTATATCAATGACTCTTGGTAATGTAGGTGCTGACTCTATAGGTTCTAACGAAGTTAAAGGTGCTTCTGCTGGTTATGGTGTCGCGGCTGACTCTACTTTAGCTGCTAGCCTTACAGCAAATGTTGCTGCCGGAACGTTACAGGCAGTAGGTTTTTCAAACACTTTAACTGTTGGAGCAGCAGCTACTACAACGACAACAGCTGAACAAATAAATTCCGCAGGGTGGGGCATTGAAGCAGAGGCATCTGTAACAACTACTTTGACCTCATTTGATACATCATCGGGTGGTGTGTTGAGTATAGGCGACAACGATTTTGACTTAGCGGCTTTTAATGGTGATATTGACAAGCTAGCAGAAGAAATGAATAAGGTAGGTATTGAGGCAACAGTAGATAGTACTTCGTCACTTACATTTACAGCTAAAAATGTAGATGGTGCTGAACTAGCCGCATTTGCTACGGGTACAGCTCAACTTGGTGGTGGTACTGCTGCAGGTGTTCAAAGTGTTACTTCTGAATTGAAGTTGACATCAGGAGAGGATTTTGTATTAACAGGTACTAACGTTGATGATATTTTGAATCTAGCTGCTACTGGCGGTTCATCTTCACTTTCTGCGATAAGTGATGTTAAAATAGGCACTCAACAAGGGGCTCAAGATGCATTGGCAGCTATTGATGGCGCTATTGCTGCAATAGATAGTCAAAGAGCTGATTTGGGTGCGTTACAGAATCGTTTTGACCACACTATTAGTAACCTTTCTAACATTTCGGAAAACGTATCTGCATCACGAAGCCGTATTCAAGACACCGACTTTGCAACTGAAACAGCTGAAATGACGAAAAACCAAATCTTGCAACAAGCAGGTACGTCAATTTTATCGCAAGCGAACCAGTTGCCACAAACAGCACTTAGCTTACTAGGTTAATAAGTTAAAGGTAATAGCTTAATGGTTAGCTAACTAATACATAAAGTCAGTATTAGTATTTTAAAAAAGGAGGTGGCTTTAGCTACCTCCTTTTGTGGTTTAAGAATATAAACTAAGCTATTGTTGGTTTAATTAAGTACAAATAGGAATCTGTTATGAATACAATTACTTCAAACGCAGAAATTACAACATTACCGACTCCCATTGCTGGTGATGATAAGCAAACAGGGCAAGCTGCTCACTCTTTGACTGAGCGAGCGGTTGATGATGTAAAGCAAACGGAAGTGCTCAATCAACAAAAGTTACAACAAAAACAGTACAAAAATAATAATCAAGATGAAAAAGATCAGCCCTTAGAGCGCGAACAGCTAGAACAAATGGCGCAACAATTGCAGGATTTTATGGGTGAAATGAACCGAAGCTTGCAATTTAAAGTGGATGAAGATTCAGGACGTGATGTCATTAAAGTGCTCGATAAAAACAGCGGCGAAGTAATTAAACAATATCCTTCTGAGGAAGTATTAAGCCTAGTTTCTAAACTGTCTGAATCTGCCGGTATTTTGATCGACCAAACAGTTTAGTAAGTGATTAATATTGCTATTTTAAGTTAGTTTATTTTTAAGTATTCAAGAGGTGAAGCATGGCTATTTCGTTTACAGGGTTAGGTTCTGGGTTAGCAGTTTCGGATATTGTTGATGCACTCGTTAATGCTGAACAAGCACCTGCTGAATCTCGCTTAAATACTACTGAAAGTAAATTAACTACGGATATTTCAGCTGTTGGGGCATTAAAATCTGCACTTGAAAAAGTACAAACCTCAATGGAAGCATTGGGCGATAGTGATAACTACCAAAAGCGAACTGCATCTGGCAATGATGATTTTATATCTATTAGCTCAGATAAAGATGCTCAGCCAGGCAGCTACAATGTAAAAGTAGACGCATTAGCACAGGCTCATAAGTTATCTTCCCCTGCATTTGCCGCTGACGAGGCAATTGGTGCTGGCGTAATTACAATTGGCTCTGGTGCAAATAGTTTCTCTACTGTTTTATCGGCTACAAATACGTTAGAAGATTTACGAGACCAAATTAATAACGGCCCTTTTACTGGCAGTGATAGTAATGATTCTGTTGTTGCGACTATAATAACCAGTGATACCGGTCAGCATTTAGTACTTACAAGTAAAGAAACTGGCGAAGACAACGCAATAACAATTACCGTACAAGACGATGACGGTAATAATACTGATACAGGCGGGTTATCTCGATTGGCTTATGATGTATCAGACGCAGACCCTGCTAATCATACAACTAACCTGACTGAAGTAAATGCTGCACAAAATGCACAAATAACGATTGATGGCACGTTGACAGTATCAAGCAATACTAATGAATTTAGTAACGTGATTGATGGCGTGGATATTACTGCTAAAAAGTTGCATGCCACTGACGACGACTTAAGTGATATATCGGTTACCGAAAACAACACTAATATTAAAACAGGTTTAAATGGGTTTATTGCTAGTTACAATGAATTGTTAGAGCTGAGCAATAATTTAGGTGCATCAGGTGAAGGCGGTGTTGGAGTAATGGCTGGTGACTCATTACTTCGTGGTGTTATGTCAAAGCTTCGAAGTGAAATAACGGAATCAGTTGATTTAGGCGATGGTAATTCGTTATCACTTTCGCAATTAGGTGTCGAAACAGATCGCTACGGTGTTTTAACGCTAAATACAGAAACACTCGATGAGCAAATAGATGCAGATGTAAATTTAGTGCAGCAGTTTTTTGTAGGTGATGACGATGATGGTTTTGCGCAGTCTTTTGATGAGCTAATGAGCTTTTATACAGATTCCGATGGTATTATTCAAAACCGAATTGATAGTAAAACAAATCAACTCGATGACATAGATGATCAGCGCGTGAGCCTTGCTAGTAAAATGGAATCACTATCCTCTCGATTATACGCTCAGTATAATGCGATGGATTTACTTGTCGCGAGCCTCAATAACACCAGCAGTTATGTTCAAGCTCAATTAGAGAATATGCCAGGCGTAGTACGAGATAACTCTTAGTAGATAAGTATGATACTAAATTAATAGCTAAATTAAGAAAACACAAAAAAACCGTTATTTAAAACGGTTTTTTTGTGTTTTCTATTTGAGTAGATTTTAGCGACTTGCTTTATAAGCTTTAATCGCCTTACCTGATTTTTTATGTTTAATAATAGCTTTAGATGATTCGTTTTTTGCACCATTCGCTTTTACTAAAATAGTATTGATACGAAGCTGAATTAATTCTAATTCCTCCGCACTTGGGCCGTCGCTGCTTTCGCACCATTGCTTTAGTTCAACATTTAAAGTGTCTAAAAGAGGCTGAGCTTCATCTGCATTATCATCATTTACTAAGACTTCAATTTTACTAAGCAACGTTTGTATGAGCTCAGAGCTGTTTATTAGTTGCTCTGAAGATGTTGGCGAGTCCATAATTGAAATTAAACCGCAGGGCTGCGTTGATCTAGCGGGATGTTATCCCAACCTTCTTTAATTTCTTTAACAATACTTGATACTTCCACAATTGCTTCAATATCGTTGTTTATGTTCGCTTGCGTTAAACGGCGTTGGCAGTAATCGTAAAGTGCCAATAAATTGTTCGAAATACTAGGGTCTTGCTCTACTTCTAAATTAAGTGCGTCTTGCAGTGCACCAAATAATAAAACACAGGCTGAAATGTTTTCACCTTTTTTTTGTATTTCTTTGCGCTCAATAAACCCTTTTGTTGCTGCTAAGCGACCGATAATATTACTGAATATAAGGTTTATTTGTTCGTAAGGGGCCATTTCGGCAATGCTGCTAGCACGAACTTGACCGTATTTTTTTACTGAGACATGAGCCATGGGATGATCCTAAAATTTAAAACAATAAAATTATGTGAAAGTTGATGTAAAAACTTACATAAAAATTTAATAAAGCTTTTATACTTTTACAAGAACAAAGCAATATTAATGCCAAGCATTTTCACTTATTTATATATCGGCATTAGTAACTTCAACTTAAATTTATAATTGAGTTTATTTACTAACAATAGCATTTTTATAGCCGAGTAAATTAATTTTTAGAGCTAAGTTATAGCTAGGTAATAACTAAGTTAAAACTATAACCCATACTTAATGATTAACTATTAAGTATGATTGACTTAACTAGCCCGCCTGTTTTTTGGCGTTTATGTCAAAAAACTGCCGCTATCACTTGCATCCATGCTGAACTGGCTTACAATTTAACTAATTATACAAATTAGTGAAAGTACGGCTCGCTAAATATGATCTTGATTTTAGATAATAATAACAACCGCGCAATAGGATTAAATGCTTCACTTGGCTTTATTGGTGAAGCTGTACAACTATTAAGCGAAGACTGCTTTGAACAAGAATGCAAAAAATATCAGCAGCAAGAATGCATGATTATTTTAGGAGCGTTGCAATCACTTGACCACGAAAGCTTAATTAAACGCTATCCAACATTACCGTTTTTATTAATTGGCGAAACGCTAAAACCACTATTAAGTATAGCTAATGTGGTGGGGCTTATTTGCGAGCCATTTAATCACGAAGTGACAACGCAGTTACTTCACGATTGCCAGCAGTATCAGCGCATGTTGCCAAATGAGCATAAGCATTCTAAACCACATAAAACTTTTGACGGACTTGTTGGTGAAACAGAGGCCGTAAAAGATGTTCGCTTTTTAATTGAACAAGTGGCAAAAACCGATGCTAATGTTTTAATTTTAGGCGAGTCAGGCACAGGTAAAGAAGTGGTTGCCCGTAATGTACACCTGCTTTCAAAGCGCATTAATGGACCGTTTGTACCTGTAAACTGTGGTGCTATTCCGGCAGAGCTGCTCGAAAGTGAACTATTTGGCCACGAAAAAGGCGCGTTTACTGGTGCTATATCGGCTCGTAAAGGGCGCTTTGAACTAGCTCAAGGCGGGACGCTATTTTTAGATGAAATAGGCGATATGCCACTGCAAATGCAAGTTAAGTTGCTGCGAGTATTGCAAGAACGCAGCTACGAACGTGTTGGTGGTACAAAGGCAATCCAAGCTGATGTACGCGTTATTGCGGCCACGCATCGTAATCTTGAAACAATGATTGAAGAGGGTAGTTTTAGGGAAGATTTATATTACCGTTTAAATGTATTCCCTATCGAAAACCCATCGCTGAGTGAACGAGCTGATGATATTCCGCTGCTTTTAAAAGAGTTAATGCGCCGTGTTAACGACCAGACTGGTTCTACCGCTAAGTTTACAGAGCGCGCAGTTGAGAGCTTAAAAGAACATGCTTGGCCTGGTAATATTCGTGAGCTTGCTAATTTGGTGGAGCGTATGGTTATTATGTTCCCTGACAAAGTGGTTGATATTCCTGATTTACCTAACAAATATCGTTACATTGAAGTTGAAGCCTACGAGCCAGAATACCCTGAAGAGTTAATGGAAAAAGATGCCTTTAACGACATATTTAGCACCGGTTTTAGCGATTACGAAAGTGAGCCTGACGCTGAGTTTAGCCAAACGGGTAGTGGGCTATTGCCTGATGATGGTATTGAACTTAAAGATTATTTAGCAGAACTTGAAATAGGCTTAATAACCCAAGCGTTAGAGCGCTATGATTACGTTGTAGCGCGTGCTGCGGAGATATTAGGGGTTCGCAGAACAACACTCGTTGAGAAAATGAAAAAGTATAATCTTTCAAGAGATTAGAAATACGAAAATGGTGAAATACTTTTCGTTATTTATTATTCATTTGTGATCAATCACTTTACGGGCTTTGCCCGTCACGCAAGCAAGCTTGGCGTCTACAAGATAAACACAAACTTAAACCTCGGCGGTAGACGCTGAGCTTGCTCGTGTGAAAAGCGAAGCTTTTAATCACTTAAATAAAACGTTATTTCACAAAGAGAAAAACGAAGGTAAATGAGAAACCATAGTCAACTTACGCTTTACTTCTCTAAAGCGCAGCGTCTCTTAACCTCTTTGTGAACTAATCACTTTTATGGTTATAAATCACTTACTCACTAAAAGTCTTAATAATTTCTTCTTTTCTAAAACAATCATTACTGTGATCGTTAACCATACCGCAGGCCTGCATATGAGCGTAAACCGTTGTAGGGCCTAAAAACTTAAAACCCCGTTTTTTTAAATCTTTAGCAAATGCTGTTGATGCCTCTGTAATTGCTGGGTAGTCCTCAGCGTTATTTAAATTACTTATAATCGGTTTATTATCGACAAACTGCCATTGGTAGTTACTAAAACTTCCAAATTCTTTTTGTATTTCTACAAAGCACTTTGCGTTGTTAACAGTTGCCGCAATTTTTAAGCGATTGCGCACAACCCCTTCATCAAGCATTAGTCTCTCAACGTCATCTTGTGTGAATTGTGCCACTTTATCTACATCAAAATTAGCAAATGCTTTTTTGTAACCGCTACGCTTTTTTAAAATTGTGTACCAGCTTAAGCCGGCTTGCGCTGATTCAAGAGTGATAAATTCAAACAGCTTTGTATCATCATAAAGAGGGACGCCCCATTCTTCATCATGGTAAATAACGTAGTCGGGTTTAGTGGTGTCGAGCCACGGGCAACGGCACTTTTTTTGCTCACTCATTATTATTCCTTTTTGTGTGCGTCATTTTTATGTCGCTCAAATTATTGATGTAACTTAATGATAAGTATGTAAATAAATTTTGGTATAAATCGTGCATTTAGACATGTATCTACATCAATTCGAGATTTGATTATGGCCCTTGCTAGCGTGCTAAAACCACAGTTTTTTTCTGCAAATCAGTATAACCCATGTTTACTTCAAGAGGAGTACATTGGTGAATTAAGCGATCTGCGCAAGCAAGCAAGTTGGCTTTCGCATTTGGTTGATACCATGCCAGCAGGCGTGGTTGTACTTGATGGCAAAGGGTTGATTGCAAAAGCGAATCAAATAGCGATTGATATGCTTGGCGAGCCACTTGAAGGCGAACGCTGGTTTAATGTTATTCAGCGCTCTTTTAGGCCACATCAAGATGATGGCCATGAAGTGTCATTAAAGGACGGGCGTCTAATAAAGCTTGATATTACCGCTTTAGCACCAGAGCCTGGGCAACTTATTTTGATGACGGATTTAACCGAAACCCGCCGCTTACAAAAACGTGTTGCACATATGCAGCGATTAAGCGCGCTGGGCAAAATGGTTGCATCATTAGCGCATCAAGTACGCACACCGCTGTCAGCCGCTATGCTGTACGCTGCTAATTTAGGATCAAAGCGCTTACCCGAAGCATCTCGTGATAATTTTCAAACAAAGTTAATGTCGCGTTTAAAAGATTTAGAAACTCAAGTAAACGACATGCTGTTATTTGCTAAAAGTGGCGATCAGCAAGTTGTTGAGCAAGTTTCAATGCAGCAGCTTTTAACCGAAGTTAAAGCAGGTGCTGATGCGATGGTCGCACTTAATGAAAGTGAACTGGATGTAAGCTTACCAGAGCCAGATATACAAATAGTTGGTAATAAAACGGCATTGGCCAGTGCTATTCAAAATCTAGTGCACAATAGTATTCAAGTTATTGGCAGCGGCGCAAAAGTAAAAATTAGCGCACAAAGAGATTTAAAAGATTTAGATATGGTTCGTATTAGTGTGAGTGACAATGGCCCAGGTGTTGATTTAAGCCAAAGCGATAAAATTTTTGAACCATTTTTTACTACAAAAAGTCAGGGCACAGGTTTAGGGCTTGCTGTAGTGAGTTCGGTGGCTAGTGCGCACCAAGGCCGTGTTGATGTGACTAATAATACGCAGGGTGGTGCCTGCTTTAGCTTGTTACTGCCTATTAAGGCAACATCTAAATTAGAGGGGTCATTATGAGTAACACTATTTTAGTTGTCGAAGATGACGCAGGGCTTCGTGAAGCCTTAATAGATACCCTTGAAATGTCGGGTATTGAATGTGTTGCAGCGAGCAGTGCTGAGCAAGCAATGTTACTGCTTAAAAAAGATCAATTTTCGCTTGTTGTAAGCGACGTGCAAATGGGCGCAATGAGTGGGCTGGATTTACTACGCAGTATTAAATTAAACCACCCTGATTTACCTGTATTGATGATGACGGCCTATGCCACAATTGACGATGCGGTAGAGGCCATGCGCCTAGGTGCAATTGACTACATGGCAAAACCATTTGCACCTGAAGTGCTGTTAAATATGGTGAGCCGTTATTTGCCTGAAAAAGCAAAAGAAACCGACGGCCCCGTTGTTGCTGATCCAACTAGTATTCAATTATTGGAGCTTGCAAGTAAAGTAGCACGCTCTGATGCAAGTGTAATGGTACTTGGTCCAAGTGGTTCAGGTAAGGAAGTACTTGCGCGTTATATTCATGATAAGTCGAGCCGATGTAATGAGCCATTTGTAGCGATTAACTGCGCGGCTATTCCTGAAAATATGCTCGAAGCCACGTTATTTGGTTACGAAAAAGGGGCTTTTACGGGGGCGATTCAAGCATGTCCGGGTAAGTTTGAGCAAGCACAAGGCGGTACTATTTTACTTGATGAAATTACTGAAATGGATTTAGGGCTACAAGCTAAACTTTTACGCGTACTGCAAGAACGTGAAGTAGAGCGTTTAGGGGGGCGTAAAACAATTCAGCTCGATGTACGTATTTTGGCAACCAGTAATCGTGATTTAAAAGAAGCTGTGGTAGATAATCAGTTTAGAGAAGATTTATATTACAGGCTTAATGTTTTTCCACTTATGTGGCGACCATTGTGCCAACGCCCTGGCGATATTATTGTATTGGCTAAGCATTTAATTGAACGCCATATAAGTAAAAGCAAAGAGCCCATGGCATATTTAGATAAAGCTGCTGAGCAAAAGTTACTGGCTCACGCGTGGCCTGGTAATGTACGTGAGCTTGATAACGTTATACAGCGTGCGCTTATACTGCGAAGTGGCGATACAATAAACGAGCATGCTATTTTTATCGAAAACTTAGTATCTAATAACTTTGTTATGGAGCCTTCATTGGTACCGGCGCAAACCGTATCGCAAACAGAAGTGACTCACGCAGATAAAGGCGTTGATAAAAGCACGTTAAGCTCTGCATATTATGATGAAAAATCGCATGCTGAGGATGAGCCTAAACAAGGTTTGCTAGCGGCAGATACCGGTAGCTATAAAGATGAGCTTAAAGACAAAGAGCATCGCATTATTTTAGAAACCCTTGCTCGTTGCCAAGGTAAGCGTAAAGACGTTGCTGAAACGTTGGGTATAAGCCCGCGCACTTTACGTTATAAACTAGCGCAAATGCGCGATTTAGGTATTTCACTTCCTGCATAACCTCCTATAAACCCTAAGTTTGCGCTGCGAACTTAGGGTTGTCAAAACTCTGACTCACACAAATTAAAGTTAACCCATTGTATTTTAATGATTAATTATTTGGCATGCTTTGTGCTTTATTACTTATAAGAGTTCACTGCGTGTCAGAGATAAATTATGAAAATTCAAAACAGTGCTGTATTTCAAGAAATGCAATCAATGGCTTTAGAAGCCGGCCGTAATAATCAAACTAATAAACTGCCAACTCAGGTGCAGTCTACTTCTACAGCACAATTTGGCGACATGCTAAGTGATGCAATAAATTCAGTGCACGGATTACAACAAGATGCCGCGCAAAAAGTAACAGCAGTTGAGATGGGGGATCGAAGTGTATCCCTTGCTGAGGCGATGATTGCTTCTCAAAAATCGTCAGTTGCTTTTGAGGCTACAGTACAGGTTCGTAATAAACTTGTTGAAGCTTATAAAGAAATCATGAACATGCCTGTTTAATTAGGTAGTGGAGAATTATTGTGGCGCAATCTAACCAATCTACAGACCTAGCACTTGCTGGTGGCGGTATTGACCAAAGTGGTGGTGATGATCAACAAGAACAAAAGTCAGGCTACTTAAGTGCTTTAAATGGTGTTGATGTATTGCGCCAAGTAACATTGGTTATAGCATTGGCTATTTGTTTAGCTATCGCGATTTTTATTATTATTTGGGCTCGTCAGCCAGATATGCGCCCGTTAGGCAAAATGCAAACAGAAGAGCTTATTCAAACATTAGACTTTTTAGATGCGCAAAAAATTGAATACCAACTAGATGGCAATGTTGTATCGGTTGATGAAAGCGAATACCAAAACATTAAATTGCTAATGACCCGCGAAGGGTTAGAGCAAGGCCCTGCATCTGGCTCTGACATAATTATGCAAGATATGGGCTTTGGTGTAAGCCAACGCTTGGAGCGCGAACGCCTTAAACATGGCCGCGAGCAACAACTTGCCCGCACCATTGAAGAGCTAAATAACATTACTCGCGCCAAAGTATTGTTAGCCATCCCTAAAGAAAACGTATTTGCCCGCAGAGAGAAAAAACCATCCGCTACTGTTGTATTAACACTTAAACGTGGCCGCTCACTTGACCGTGAAGAAGTAGACTCTGTTGTTGATATGATTGCTTCTGCAGTACAAGGCTTAGAGCCTGCACGTGTTACGGTTACTGACCAAAATGGTCGATTATTAAATTCAGGTTCGCAAAGCTCATTAGCAGCACGCTCTCGTAAAGAATACGATTTAGAACGTAAGCGCGAACAAGAGTATCTTGAAAAAATAGACAGTATTTTAATACCGGTTGTTGGGCTTGCAAACTATACAGCTCAAGTTGATCTGAGCATGGACTTTAGCTCAGTTGAGGAAACTCAAAAGCGTTATAACCCAGACCTACCAGCGGTTAGAAGCGAAACCACATTTGAAGAAAATAACATTGGTGGTTTAGCTGTTGGTATTCCTGGTGCGCTTACAAATCAACCACCGCTAAACTCAAACATCCCTGAAGTTGCAGGACAAGGCGGCGCAGGTACTGCTACGTCACCAACACGTAGCCACAAAGAAGCAACACGTAATTATGAACTCGATACAACAATTTCTCACAAGCGCCAGCAAAGTGGTGTAATACGCAGAATAAGTGTGTCAGTTGCTGTTGACTACGTCCCTAAAGTGGGAGAAAACGGCGAAACAACTATGGCCCCGCGCTCGGTAGAGGCATTGTCAAATATTCGTCGCTTACTACAAGGTGGTGTAGGTTTTGATATGCAACGTGGTGATGCACTTGAAGTAGTAACAGTGCCGTTTGTACGTGAAGCAACAAATTTAGCAATAGAAGTGCCACTGTGGGAACAAGACTGGTTTATGAAAATAGCCCGCCTTGTACTAGGCGCCTTAGTTATCATTGTATTGATAATGGCAGTAGTAAAACCAATGCTTAAGCGCTTAATTTACCCAGACGATACACTAGAAGAATACGACGAAGATGCATTAAGTTCAGGCGTAGATATTGGCGACAATACACTTGATATGCTAAATAAAGACTTTGATTCTGCTTCGGTTGGTTTCTCAAGTGATGGTACACTGCAGTTGCCGGATTTACATGGCGACGAAGATTTACTCAAAGCAATTCGTGCCCTTGTAGCTAACGAACCAGAACTATCATCACAAGTAGTGAAAGCGTGGTTAACAGAAGATGACTGATCAAGAACAAAAACAACTCCCGCCAGCCTTTGATGTTGATAAGCTAGATGGGGTAGATAAAGCCGCTATATTACTTTTGAGTTTATCAGAAGAAGATGCCGCGCAAATCCTTAAACACTTAGAACCTAAACAGGTGCAAAAAGTGGGTATGGCAATGGCTGGGCTACAGGATTTATCTCAAGCTAAAATTAGCGCTGTACACAACTTGTTTATAGAACAAATTCAAAGCTTTAGTACCATTGGTTTTCAGTCAGAAGACTTTATTAAAAAAGCGCTTACAGCAGCACTTGGTGAAGACAAAGCCGCTAGTCTTATTGACCAAATTGTTATGGGCTCAGGTGCTAAAGGCTTGGATTCATTAAAATGGATGGACTCTAAGCAGGTAGCAAACATTATTCGTAATGAGCATCCGCAAATTCAAACCATTGTATTATCGTATTTAGAGCCAGAACAGTCAGCTGAGATTATTGCTCAGTTCCCTGAAAAAGTGCGTTTAGATTTAACAATGCGTATTGCAAACCTTGAAGAAGTTCAGCCAGCAGCACTGCAAGAGCTAAACGAAATTATGGAAAAACAATTTGCCGGCCAAGCAGGTGCACAAGCTGCTAAAATGGGTGGCTTAAAAGCAGCTGCAGATATAATGAACTACCTAGATACCAATGTAGAAGGGCAGTTAATGGACTCTATTCGTGAGCATGACGAAGAGATGTCGCAGCAAATTCAAGACTTAATGTTTGTGTTTGAAAACTTAATGGATGTTGAAGACCGTGGTATTCAAGCAATCCTACGAGAAGTACAACAAGACGTATTAATGAAAGCAATTAAAGGCACCGACGATGCCCTTAAAGATAAAATACTGGGCAATATGTCTAAGCGTGCAGCCGAAATGCTTGCTGATGATTTAGAAGCTATGGCACCTGTTCGTATAAGTGAAGTAGAAGCAGCGCAAAAAGAGATTTTATCAACAGCGCGTCGTTTATCTGACTCAGGTGAAATTCAGCTGGGCGGCGGCGGTGGCGAGGAGTTTTTGTAAACCATGAGCAAACTCAAAGGGCGCACACTTCGGGCTGATGAAGCAGATGAATTATTAAAAAACTGGGCTATTCCAGATGTAGCACCAGATGAGAGCAGCTTTGGCAATCGCTCTACAGCTTACGGTACACCGCTTAGTGATCTGTATAAAAAAGAATTAGCTGAAGAAATGCCAATTGATGAGCCACAAGAACCAGAATTGCCTGCGCTTACTATGGTTGAGCTTGAACGCATTAGGCAAGATGCCTACGAAGAAGGCCTCAAGCAAGGTCATGAGCAAGGCTACATAGACGGTTTTGAAAAAGGCGTTGGCGAAGGCAAAGAGGCTGGCTACAAAGAAGGCTTAGAGCAAGGTAAAACAAAAGGCCTTGATGACGTAAAACCATTAATTGAAGAGCAGTTAACAAGTTTAAAAACTATTTTAGAGGGACTTACTGCACCGCTAGATAAAGTAGATGAACAAGCTGAAAAGCAATTAGTACAACTTGCTAGTATGTTAGCGGAAGCTGTTATTTATCAAGAAGTAAAAACATCGCCAGATGTGATCTTACATACGTTAAAGCAAAGTATAGATTCTCTTAATGCCGAGCAAGAAAAAGTACGAATTCATTTAAACCCCGAAGATTTAGAGCTCATAAAAGAGAGTTACGGTGAACAAACCATTATTGATAATAACTGGCAATTAATGGCAGAGCCCACTCTTGAGCGCGGTGGCTGTGAAGTTAAAACAGCGCAATCATCACTCGATATGACCCTTAAAACACGTGTCAAAGAAACGTTGGATAGTTTTTTGCATAATAGTGGTATCTAACTATTTTATCGGCGTGTTATGTCAACTCAACGTGCACCTTTAAGCGAACGCTTATCTCAATATCAACAACATATTAAAACCCCAGCGCCTGCTGTGGCAGGTATTTTAACGCGTGTTGTTGGCCTTACCCTTGAGGCTAGAGGTTTACGTGCTCCCGTTGGTAGCCAATGTAAAATAGAAACTATGAACGGCTTTGTAGACGCCGAAATAGTCGGTTTTAACGATCAAACTTTGTATTTAATGCCTAATGATCATATCTCTGGTGTACTTCCAGGTGCGCGTGTAATTCCTCAAGTTAATAACTTAGGTTTACCTGTAGGGATGAGTTTACTAGGGCGCGTGGTTGATGGCTTAGGGCGACCGCTAGATGGCCTAGGTAAAATTAATGCTGAGCATCATTTAAAGTTTGCACAAAATACTATAAACCCGCTTTCAAGAAGACCAATCACTAAGCCTATGGATGTAGGTGTGCGTGCTATTAACTCGGTTATTACAGTAGGGCAAGGCCAGCGCATGGGCTTGTTTGCAGGCTCCGGTGTGGGTAAATCAGTACTTCTCGGTATGATGACCCGAGGTAGCGAAGCCGATGTCATTGTTGTTGGCTTAGTGGGGGAGCGTGGCCGCGAAGTAAAAGAATTTATTGAAGAAATACTTGGTGTAGAAGGGCGCAAACGTTCAGTTGTTGTCGCAGCGCCCGCTGATTCATCACCGCTTATGCGTTTAAAAGGCTGTGAGAGCGCCGTAACTATTGCAGAGTATTTTAGAGATCAGGGTTTAAACGTATTATTGTTACTCGATTCGGTAACGCGTTATGCAATGGCGCAACGTGAAATTGCACTTGCTGTAGGCGAGCCGCCTGCTACAAAGGGTTATCCGCCTTCGGTGTTTGCTAAATTACCTGCGCTGGTGGAACGTGCTGGTAATGGCGGTGAAGGACAGGGTTCAATTACCGCCTTTTTTACGGTGTTGAGTGAAGGCGATGATATGCAAGACCCTATTGCTGATGCAGCGCGAGCTATTTTAGATGGCCACATTGTATTATCGCGTGATTTAGCCGACAGCGGGCACTATCCCGCTATAGATATAGAAAAATCGATTTCGCGTGTTATGCCTCAAGTCGTTTCTGAACCACACATGCAACAAGCCCGTGTACTTAAGCAAGTTTATTCAATGTATCAACAAAACAAAGATATGATTACTTTAGGTGCTTATCAAAAAGGGACCGATCAAATGCTCGACCAAGCCATAAATATGATGCCAAGAGTAAATGCATTTTTACAACAAGGTATGCGAGATGTCATTAGTTACGATGATGGTCTGCAAGGTCTTGCTCAGTTACTAGGACAAGCATAATGGCTAAAAATAAACTCGATTTATTGCTCAAAATTGAAAATGATAAAGAAGAAAGTTTGCGCATGAGTTACTTACAAGCCAATCAAAATTTGCAAGCAAATCAACAAAAGCTGCAAGGTTTAAATAACTTTAGACTTGAATATTCTCAACAGTTACACCTAAAAGGTAAGTCGGGTTTATCTAGTGCAGGGTTTGGTCAGTACCATGCTTTTATAGCTAAAATTGAAGAGGCAATTCGCCAACAAGCAAGTACAGTAAATACAGCTAAGCAAGTTGTTACTCAACGTAAAACGCTATGGCTTAAGCAGCAAATTAAAGCTAAAGCAGTTGCCAAATTAATCGAGAATCAAAAACTCAAAGCAAATGCGTTAATGGCTAAAAACGAGCAAAAAATGTTAGATGAGTTTTCAGCTAATCAGTTTTTTCAACGTCGGAAAGCTTTGTAATTCAGGCACGTTAATTGCTTTGTTACTTAGTGGTATTTAACTTTTGGCGGTATGCGGTGGCATATTGCCGTAATGGTATTAGGTGATTTATGGCGATGAATAACATTTCGTTTTTAGTTTCTTCTGAAAAAGATTCACTGTTAGCTTTTAAAGACAATAGCTTAGCTAATGGCGAAGGAAATTTAGGCGAGGAATTTTTAAGCCAGCTAAACGAAGCACATAACTCTATGAGGCCTTTGCTTAAGGGCAATAAAAATCCCGATGCCGAAAACTCGATTGCCATACCTAAGCATAAACAGCCAGAAGAAAATGAAAATCTGAGCGTAAAGCTAGATGAAATAACAACAGACGAAGTTACTTTTGTATCTGTTGAGATGCTTGATCAAATTAATTCAGCACAAGCAATGAGCACCTCGATTAATAAGCCGTTCGATGCAACTAACAGTTTAGAATCAGAAAATGCAGAGTTAGAAACCACCTCAGTAATTTTATCTGCTAATACAAGTGATGAAGTAACGACTGAAGAAGCGAATATAGCCAGTGTAGTGCAAAATCCAATTGCCACTAATGTAGACTCTAAAACGGCTAAATTAATTGATTCAAAAAGCGATAACTTAAGCTCACGACCTTTGAACTCTTTACCATTAAATGAAGGCAAGCATCGAAAAAGTGATGTTGCTGAAGCTATTGAAGGGCCATTAAATTCTATAAATAAAAAGCCCGATGACAGCCCTGGCTCTACATTAGAAAAACCTGAATTTGCATCAATGGGTTCTAAAGAGCAGCTAGGACAAAATAAGTCTGCTGATAAAAATAATATAGTTTTGCCAACACCCGCCGACAAAGCGAGCGTTACTCAGTCTCCTTTAGCCACAACTGAAGGTGATAATAATGCAGCAATAAATACGTTAATGACTAAAGATGCGAGCTTAATTAAAGCTAATAGCGTTATTGCTAGTTTAACGCTTGAGCAGCGCTCACAACTTAACGCGCAAGTTAAGGTATTAGAGAATACTGATTCAACAAATAGCGCAACTAGTAACACTTCAAATCTTAAGCAAATGCTTGCACAATTTATTACTGATAACGAAAAAGCGCAAAGCACGGTAACAAAACACTCTTTTAGCGCAGAAATAAATTCACTTAATACAGCTGAAAAACAAAGTTTATTAACGCAATTAAACGCATATATTAAAACAGAGCAGCCTAAAGGCGAGCAGTTGTCAGTGCTTAAGCAAACAGTTAATGAGTTAAAAGCTTCTATTGAAATAGGGCTTGCTGATACCGCTAAATCAGACTCAAAAATGTTTGTGGCCTCAGAGACTACTAATGCAGTAAATGCAGTATATGATCCACAAAAGTTAAGCTTAAAGGCATCTACAAACGAAGGCGCGGATATTAATAAAGCTGTAGCAACCTCAGCTAAACGTGATGATTTATTAAAATCACTTGAAGAGTTACAAAAAGATGGGCTTAGAAAAACAACGGCAGAACAAACGCCTGCACGCGTAGCACAAGTATTTACGCAAATTACAGCCGCTTTAAATACTCAGCAAACGAGCACATTAAGCCAATACGACTCATTAAGTTACGAGCAGAGCTTACTTGATACCCAAATAATACAAACTCAACAATTACAAAGTACATCACAAGTTAAGCAAGTAAGTATTGATCCAGGTGTAATGCAGGCAATTAATATTGTTAAAAGTGATGCAGCTAAATTACTGCAAGACCGCGTTAGCTCAATGTTGAGCATTAATAATAAAGAAGCAGAAATTCGCCTCGATCCTCCAGAAATGGGTAGCATGCAAATACGTATTCGTAGCGATGCAGAACAAGCACATATAAATTTTGTTGTACAAAACCAGCAAGCCAAAGAAGCACTTGAGCAATCAATGCCGCGCTTACGTGAAATGTTAGCGCAACAAGGACTAGAGCTTGGTGAAAGCACAATTTCTTATGGGCAATCTGGTGGTGAAACAGCTGAGCAAAGTGAGAGTGGAGCCCAAGGTAATTTGGCTAATAATAAGTCAGTTAATGATGAAAACGACGAGCAAGCAAATAACACTGCACAAAGTTCTCGACAACAAACTTCATCATCAATAGATTACTATGCCTAAGTACTGCTATTATAATAGTTAAAACAAGCAAGTACCTTTGCGATTAAAGGAATCATGATGGCTGAAGAAGCAAGTTTAGAAATCGAAGAAACCGGTAAAAGTAAAAAGAAACTAATAATAATCATAGTAGCTGTACTACTTATCGCAGGTGGTGCTGCGGGTTACTTTTTTATGTCAGGTTCGGATGCGCCAGTTGAAACCTTAGATGAAGAGACTGCGATGTCAACAGATGCAGTTGAGCCTACTGATTCAGCTGAAATTGGTAGTGCTTTATATGTTGCTATGCCACGCCCATTTGTATTTAACGTGCCTGGCTCAAGTCGCGATAGAATTGTACAAATTAAAGTACAATTATTAGTACGTGGCGAAGTAAATGAAGAAACAGCCAAAAAACATATTCCACTAATAGAAGGGACGCTATTAAGCGTGTTTTCTACTACAACAGCTGATGAATTAAGTACGAGCTCTGGTAAAGAAACACTTCGTTTTTCTGCACTTGAAAAGGTACAAAAAGCCTTAATGGATGTTGAAGGCAGTAAAGTAATTGAGCGGGTATTGTTTACCGGCTTTGTGATGCAATAAGGGGTTAGCGTGAGCGATTTATTATCCCAAGACGAAATTGATGCGCTATTACATGGCGTTGATGACGTTGAAGAGGAAGATATACACGAAGGTGAAGATGGCGGGGGAAGTACGCTTCAGTACGATTTTTCTTCGCAAGATCGGATCGTACGTGGTCGTATGCCGACGCTGGAAATTGTTAACGAACGCTTTGCTCGTCATATGCGAATTAGCCTATTTAATATGATGCGTCGCACCGCAGAGGTGTCTATTAACGGCGTGCAAATGATTAAGTTTGGCGAGTATATTCATACTTTATTTGTCCCAACCAGCTTAAATATGGTCCGTTTTAGGCCTTTAAAAGGCACAGGCCTGATTACCATGGAAGCACGACTTGTGTTTATTTTGGTAGATAACTTTTTTGGTGGTGACGGGCGTTATCATGCAAAAATAGAGGGCCGAGAATTTACCCCAACAGAGCGCCGGATTGTACAAATGCTCCTTAAAATAATCTTTGAAGATTATAAAGAAGCATGGGCACCGGTTATGGATGTATCGTTTGAATATCTCGATTCAGAAGTAAACCCAGCTATGGCGAATATTGTAAGTCCAACAGAGGTTGTGGTTATTAGCTCTTTTCATATTGAGCTTGATGGCGGTGGCGGCGATTTTCATATTGCACTTCCGTATTCGATGCTTGAGCCAATCCGAGAGCTTTTAGATGCGGGTGTTCAATCTGATACAGAGGATACCGACTTACGTTGGAGCAAAGCACTTCGCGATGAAATAATGGATGTTGAGGTTGATATGTCGACTCAGTTACTTGAAGTTGATTTGACCTTAAAGCAAATTATGGAATTAAAAGCAGGTGATATTATTCCGGTTGAAATGCCTGAGCATATAACCGTATTTGTTGAGGAACTCCCTACATTTAGAGCCAAGATGGGTCGCTCTCGCGATAATGTTGCGCTTCAAATTAGTGAAAAAATTAAACGACCTGATTCAGTTAAATCTGAGCTGCATGTATTTACCAAAGGCGGCAAGAAAATTGACTCAGATGCAGAATTAGCAGAACTAGAAGATGATTTACACCTCTCTGACGGTGTAGACTTAGACTGGTAATTGATTAAAAGGTTAAAAGTATGAGCGATGATCAAGACACAATGGATGAATGGGCAGCAGCATTAGCAGAAGCCGAAGGTCCAGATGATAGTGGCGAAGCACATGTTGCAGAGCTTGATGAGTTAAGTGATTCAAAACACGAAATGAGTGGTGATGAAAAACGAAAACTCGACACTATTTTAGATATTCCCGTTACTATTTCAATGGAAGTAGGGCGCTCTAAAATCAACATTCGTAACTTACTGCAACTTAATCAAGGCTCTGTTGTTGAGCTTGACCGTGTTGCGGGTGAGCCGCTAGACGTGCTAGTTAATGGTACTTTAATCGCTCATGGTGAAGTAGTTGTAGTAAACGACAAATTTGGTATTCGCTTAACTGACGTGATAAGCCAAGTAGAGCGGATCAAAAAATTACGATGAGCTTATTAGTTGCTTTAACGAGTACCGTTTTTTCAAAAGCAGATGTGGCAACACCAACTGGGGATATACTCTCTATGGTGCTGTCGCTTGTAATGGTGCTAGTACTGATTATTGTACTGGCATTTTTTGTTAAAAAGCTTAACCCTAATTTAGCAAATAGTGATGAGTTTAAAGTAGTTAGAAGTTTACCTTTAGGTTCTCGCGAGCGTTTAATGGTTGTTGAGATAGATAATGCTCAGCATTTGCTTGGTGTAACTCCCCACAGTATTAATTATTTACACAAGTTAGAAACCCCATTAAGTGAAAAAGAACTGCCTGAACTCGCTAAACGATTTGGTAAACTTTTAAACCCGCAATCAAAACAAAATAAAAAGAATTAAACCTATGACAAAGTGGCTGCTTATTATTTTTGCCATAGTGTTTGTACCAAATGTAAGTGCAGAAGGAATTGATGCCCTTACCATTACAACAAACGCTGATGGCACACAAGATTACTCAGTAACGTTACAAGTTTTAGCAATTATGACGGCGCTGAGTTTTATACCGGCCGCCATAATTATGATGACCTCTTTTACACGAATTATTGTTGTACTCGCCATTTTGCGCCAAGCAATTGGCTTACAGCAAACACCGTCAAACCAAGTGTTATTAGGTATGTCACTTTTTTTAAGTATTTTTATAATGGCGCCTATTTATCAGCAGGTAAACGAGCGAGCTATAGAGCCTTACTTAAATGAGCAGGTTACATCAGTAGAGGCTTTAGAGCTTGCTAAAGAGCCAATGAAAGCATTTATGCTTTCACAGGTGCGTTTAAAAGATTTAGAAACGTTTGCTAAAATTGCTGGTTACGATCAGTTAAATTCGCCACAAGATACGCCATTAATAGTGTTAATACCGGCCTTTGTAACCAGCGAACTGCAAACGGCATTTATAATTGGGTTTATGTTTTTTATCCCATTTTTAATTGTTGATTTAGTGGTCGCTTCGGTCTTAATGGCGATGGGTATGATGATGCTTTCTCCCATGATAGTGTCCTTACCGTTTAAAATTATGCTGTTTGTACTTGTTGATGGTTGGAGCTTAGTGATGGGGACTCTAGCTAAAAGCTTTGGTTTAGGGACTTAGTATGCAAAGCATTAACATGACCCAACGATAGGAGTACAACATGGAACCGGAAATTTTTGTTGATATTCTGAGTGACGCGCTGTTTTTAGTTATTAAATTGGTGTCTGCAATTGTAGTCCCAGGCCTAATTATTGGTTTAGTGGTTGCTGTATTTCAGGCGGCAACATCAATCAATGAACAAACGTTGAGCTTTTTACCTCGTTTATTAATTACCATTAGTGCGCTAATTGTAGGTGGGCACTGGCTTACTCAAGAACTGATGGATTTTTTTACTCGCCTAGTATTGCTTATTCCTGAAATTGCAGGTTAAACGTGGAATACCCCTTTGCAGTTGTTATTCAATGGTTGAGCGATTTTTTGCTGCCCCTGGTACGCATTAGCTCAATGATTATGATTATGGCTGGTTTAGGTGCTAAAAATGTCCCTACGCGTATAAAAATGGGGTTATCAGTTGTTGTAACTTTTCTTGTCGTTCCTGTTCTGCCGCCCGCTACATTCACTAATTTATTTTCGTTTGAGATGATTTTAGTCGTTATTCAACAAATGCTGATTGGTGTTGCTATTGGTTTTGCATCTATACTTTTATTAAATACTTTTGTGTTAGCAGGGCAAATACTTGCGATGCAAACCGGTTTAGGTTTTGCTTCGGTTATTGACCCCTCTAATGGCGCAAGCGTCCCAGCGGTTGGCCAGTTTTTCCTTATTTTGGCCACCTTGCTATTTTTTGCTTTTAACGGTCATTTAATGATGATTCAAATGGTGGTGCATAGCTTTCAAGTGCTACCCATTGATGGCACATGGTGGTCTGTAGATCATTACTGGGACATAGTGACTTGGGGCGGCTGGATGTTTACTACAGCACTTGTGCTCTCACTTGCACCGCTTACCGCAATGCTCGTTATTAATATGTCGTTTGGGATTATGACACGTGCAGCGCCGCAATTAAATATTTTCTCTATTGGTTTTCCGTTTACCTTGGTAGCTGGACTTATTATTATTTGGGCAACACTAGGTAACTTTGTTACTCAGTTTGAGTTTCAATGGTTAAAAATGGTTGAGCTAATGTGTACTTTAGTTGGTTGCTCACCTTAGGAGAAAGTCATGTCTGAAGACTCAGGACAAGAAAAAACAGAAGAACCCACATCCAAAAAGCTTGAAGAATCTAAAAAGAAAGGCCAAATAGCACGCTCAAAAGAGTTAGGTACCATGTTTGTACTTATTTTTTCGGCTATATCGCTTTTGATGTATGGTCCTGAAATTGGTAAAGGTTTATACAATGTAATGGGCCGAACCCTTAGCTTAAACCGCAACGAAGCCTTTGATACCACTAAAATGTTTGCCGTGTGGGGAGAGGTTGCAGACGCGTTGATGTTTCCTATGGCTATGTTTGTGTTAATTATCGTTTTGGCTGCATTTATTGGTAATACGTTACTCGGTGGTTTTAACTTTAGCTGGGAAGCTGCTGCACCTAAAGCAAGTAAAATGTCGCCAATGAAGGGCTTTAAGCGGATGTTTGGCCCACAAGCGGCTATTGAGCTTGTAAAGTCACTTTTAAAATTTGGTTTAGTTGCAAGTTTTGCTGTGTTTTTAATTAATACTTATTTTGATGAAATACTGCATTTAAGTTTAGAAAGTGCACCGGGTAATATTATTCATGCCTTAGAGATTTTAGGGTGGATGTTTTTAGGCCTTTCGTGCACTTTAATTGTTATTGCCGCCATTGATGCGCCATTTCAAAGTTACAACCATAACAAACAACTTAAAATGACAATGCAAGAAATTAAAGATGAGTATAAAAATTCTGAAGGTGACCCACAAATAAAAGCGCGCATTAGGCAAACACAAAGGCAAATGTCGCAAAACCGCATGATGCAAGATGTTCCTGACGCTGATGTTATTGTTACCAACCCAACTCACTACTCTGTAGCATTAAAATACGACACGGAGCGCGCAGGTGCGCCTATAGTGCTTGCTAAAGGCATTGATGAAATGGCGATGCAAATCCGAAAAGTAGCAATAGGGAATGAAGTACCTATATTAGAATCCCCCATGTTGACCAGAGCGCTTTATCATACGGCTGAAGTAGGAGAGCAAATACCCGATCAGCTATTTACCGCAGTAGCGCAAGTTTTAGCGTATGTATTTCAGCTTAAGCGCTTTAATAAAGGGCGCGGAAAACGTCCAACTAAACTCAATAAAAAGCTGCCAATCCCCGATGCCTACAAGTATTAAACCGTTAACTGAGTAACTTGGAATAGTTATTGCAAATTCTACGTAGTGTCAATTTTTTGAAATTGTAGAATTATGAGTTTTAAAGCGGTATTACAACAACTTAACAGAGACAAAAAAGACTATGCCAAAGGGGTAGGTACACCTTTGCTTGTGCTTGCTGCCTTGGGAATGGTGATTTTACCACTACCGCCATTTTTACTCGATATCCTTTTCTCGTTTAATATTGCTCTAGCATTAGTGGTTTTACTTGTAACTGTTTACACGATGAAGCCAGTTGAATTTGGTATTTTCCCCTCTGTATTACTAATCGCTACAATTATGCGCTTAGCACTTAACGTTGCCAGTACTCGAGTTGTATTACTTGAAGGCCATAATGGTGGTGATTCTGCCGGTAAAGTAATTGAAGCGTTTGGCTCAGTTGTTATTGGTGGTAACTACGCTGTTGGTTTGGTTGTATTTTTAATCCTGATCATTATTAACTTTGTAGTAATTACTAAAGGTGCTGGTCGTATTTCTGAGGTATCTGCGCGTTTCACCCTTGATGCAATGCCGGGTAAACAAATGGCAATTGACGCCGATTTGAACGCAGGCTTTATCAGCGCAGAACAAGCGCGTGACCGCCGTGAGGAAGTAACTCGCGAAGCTGATTTTTACGGCTCAATGGATGGTGCGAGTAAATTTGTAAAAGGTGATGCGATTGCAGGTATTGTTATACTAATCATCAATATTGTTGGTGGTTTATTTGTAGGTATGATCCAGCACAATTTGAGTTTTGGCAATGCAATGGAAGTATATACATTACTTACCATTGGCGATGGCTTAGTTGCTCAACTCCCTTCTTTACTGCTTTCAATTGGTACCGCGATTGTTGTAACACGCCAAAATGAGTCGCTCAATATGGGGGACCAATTTAAGAAACAACTAGGCAACGAAAAGTCACTCTTTATTGCATCTGGTATTTTGATCATCATGGGCTTAGTGCCTGGTATGCCGCATATTGCTTTTTTAAGTTTAGGTGCGTTACTGGGTTACTTAGCTTACTACACACAGCAAAGTAAATTAAAAGCTGCTGCGGCAGAAGCTGAAGAGGCCGCTAATGGCGGAAGCGTTGCAACGGGTGTTGCTAATAAACAAGAACAAAAAGAACTAGGCTGGGATGATGTTCAGCAGGTTGATGTAATTGGCTTAGAAGTCGGTTATAGATTAATTCCGTTAGTAGACCAATCACAAGGTGGTGAGCTACTTAATCGTATTAAGGGGGTGCGTAAAAAGCTTTCTCAAGAGCTTGGTTTTTTAGTACCGCCGGTACATATACGCGACAATTTAGAGCTTGACCCTAACGCTTACAGAATAACATTAATGGGGGTTTCAACCGGTGAAAGCGAGCTTAAGCATGGCGACGAGCTAGCGATTAACCCAGGACAAGTATTTGGTCCAATTAAAGGGGTTGAAACAAAAGATCCTGCGTTTGGCCTTGATGCCGTATGGATCAAGCCTGATCAAAAAGATGAAGCACAATCACTAGGTTATACCGTTGTAGATTCAGCCACGGTAGTTGCCACTCATATTAGCCAGTTATTAACTAACAGTGCAGCGTTATTACTAGGGCATGAAGAAGTTCAAAACCTACTTGATATGCTTGCTAAAAGCCATCCTCGCTTAGTGGAAGGACTAGTACCTGATGTATTGCCATTAACTGCTATTGTAAAAGTACTACAAAATTTATTAAATGAAGGCGTGGCTATTCGCGACATGCGCTCAATTGTTCAAACCCTTGTTGAGTATGGCCCACGTAGTCAAGACCCTGATGTATTAACGGCTGCAGTGCGTATTTCACTGCGTAGATTAATTGTTCAAGATGCGGTGGGAATGTCATCAGAAATCCCTGTCATAACCTTGGCGCCTGAGTTGGAACAGATGTTGCATCAGTCATTACAAAATGCAGGCGATGAAGGTGCCGGTATTGAGCCAGGACTTGCAGAGCGACTTCAAGTGTCATTGACACAAGCGCATCAAAATCAAGAAATGGCCGGCGAACCTTCTATATTGCTAACGTCAGGAATGTTACGCACTGTGTTATCTCGTTTTGTTAAGTACACCATTCCAGGATTGAGAGTGATGTCTTATCAAGAGGTACCAGATGAAAGACAGATCAAAATTGTAAGCTCGGTAGGCCAACAATAAGATTTTAACAGGGGTTGAATCATGAAAATTAAACGTTTTTTTGCTAAAGATATGCGCACAGCACTTAAAGAAGTTAAAGATGAGTTAGGTGTTGATGCGGTTATTATGTCAAATAAAAAACTGGCTAACGGTGTAGAAATTGTAGCGGCAGTTGATTATGACAAAGCAGCCCCTAAAGTAGCAGCGCAACCACAACGCCCTGCAGAGCCGCGTACTCAGGCGCCACAACAAAGCATCCATAATTTTGTAAAACCAGAGCCACAGCGTGCCAAGCCTGAGCCTCAAGCAAAAGTTGCTGACAGCCTACAAGCATTATTAGAGCGTCAATCACCGCGTCCTCGTTCTCCTGAGCTTGCATCAATGTTTTCACAATCGGGTATTGATACTACTGATAACTATCAAGAACCTAATATGGGGCAGCGTACTAAAAATATGTTTGCTCCTGAAGCTTCTGCGCCAGTTCGTCCACAAACTCAAGCGGATAGCTTAGGTTTTGATGATTTAGACCGCGACTTTGATGATTTAGATAGCCCAGTAACCACTCGCCAACAAGCACCTAATAATGAAAGCGAAGAAATGACAACAATGCGTGAAGAAATGAACGCAATTCGTCAATTACTTGAGCACCAAGTATCAGGCTTGATGCAGCAAGATATGGCGCGTCGCGATCCAACACGCGCTTGTATGGTTGACCGTTTAGTCGGTATGGGTATCGATAAAGAAGTAGCACAGCAAATGGCATGTTTTGTACCTGATGATGTGTCTCGTAAGCAAGGTTGGAAAGCATTGTTAACTATGGTCGAAGATCAAATGCAAACAACCAATAATGAAATACTTCGCCAAGGTGGTGTATATGCGTTAGTGGGTCCAACAGGTGTGGGTAAAACAACGACTGTTGCTAAGCTTGCAGCTCTAGGCGCACAAAAATATGGTGCCGATAAAGTGGCGTTAATAACCACTGATACATACAGAATTGGTGCTTATGAACAACTTGCAACATATGGTCGTATTATTGGTTGTGGTGTTAAGCAAGTTAAAGATGCTAATGAATTAGCTGAAGTTTTATATCATTTACGAAATAAACGTCTAGTATTAATTGACACAGCAGGTATGAGCCAGCGAGATTTACGTTTAACTGAGCAATTAAACACGTTAATGCGTAACCAACGTGTAGATATTCGCAGCTACTTAGTACTTAGCGCGACAGCACAAATTAATGTATTGCAAGAAACTGTACGTCACTTTAAAAAAGTACAGTTAAGTGGCTGTATTTTCACTAAGTTAGACGAATCATTAAGTTTGGGTGAGATTATTAGTATTGCGATTCAAAATCGCCTTCCAATAGGGTATCTTACTAATGGTCAACGAGTGCCAGAGGATATTCGTGTTGCAAATGCTGAGAAACTAGTTAAAAAGGCTGAGCAATTATATTTAAAAAGAACAAAAGAACAACATTCAAGGCACCAAGCAGTGGCGCCAAGCACAGTAGGGATGTATGATTAACACAGTATTAGATCAAGCAAGCGGCCTGCGCAAAATGAGTCAAAACAATAACAACGGCGTAAAAGTTATCGCTGTAACCGGTGGTAAAGGTGGAGTAGGGAAAACAAATGTTTCTCTAAATACAGCTATTGCGCTTGGGCAGCAAGGTAATCGAGTATTAGTGCTGGATGCTGACTTGGGTTTAGCAAACTGTGATGTGATGCTTGGTTTACGTGTAGAGCGTAACTTGTCACATGTCTTATCTGGTGAATGTGAGCTTGATGAAATTTTAGTTGAAGGCCCTGCAGGAATTAAAATTGTACCCGCTACATCGGGTTCGCAAAGTATGGTTGAATTATCACCATCTGAGCATGCTGGGCTAATTCGTGCGTTTAGCGAATTGAATACCGAATTTGATATTTTAATTGTAGATACAGCTGCTGGTATTTCAGACATGGTACTGAGCTTCTCGCGTGCAGCGCAAGATGTAATGGTTGTTGTATGCGATGAGCCGACATCAATAACCGACGCTTACGCACTTATTAAAGTATTAAGTCGTGAGCACGGCGTTTATAAATTTAAAATTGTTGCCAATATGGTGCGCAGTATGCGTGAAGGCACTGAATTGTTTGCAAAGCTATCTAAAGTTACCGACCGCTTTTTAGATGTATCAATGGAGCTAGTAGCAACGGTTCCTTATGATGAAAATATGCGCAAAGCAACACGTCGTCAAAAAGTAATAGTAGAGCTCTTTCCAAATTCGCCAGCCGCTCTTGCGTTTAAAACGCTGGCAACAAAAGCAGTTAAATGGCCAATACCCAACCAACCATCTGGGCATTTAGAGTTTTTCATTGAGAAACTAGTAAACGGTTAATTATGACAACACTGGTGAATAGAGCTATGGGATATCAATCAACACAAAATTTAAATGTGATTGTTGAGAAGCATGCATCACTTGTTAAAAAAGTGGCATGTCATCTAATTGCTCGATTACCACCTAGCGTTCAACTTGATGATTTAATTCAATCAGGAATGATAGGCTTAATAGAAGCTTCGAAAAACTTTGATGCAACAAAAGGCGCAAGCTTTGAAACTTTTGCAGGTATTCGTATTCGCGGTGCTATGCTTGATGAAATGCGCCGTGGTGATTGGGCTCCTCGTTCAGTTCACCGTAAAAACAGGCAAGTTGCAGAAGCAATTACTGAGCTCGAAAGTAGTCTGAACCGCGAACCAACGGACATAGAAGTTGCTGAAAAACTTGAAATTTCGCTCAATGAGTACCATCATATTTTAAATGATGCGAATACGAGTAAAATATTAGGCATTGAAGACCTTGGTGTAGATGAGGATGTTATTACTCCTGTAGGCCAAGATTTAGCACAAGATAAACCTTTTAATAATGTTAAAAATGATAGGTTTAATGAGTCTTTGCTAAGTGCAATTAAGTCATTACCAGAGCGTGATGCAATGGTGCTTTCTTTGTACTACAACGATGAAATGAATTTAAAAGAAATAGGACATATACTCGATGTAAGTGAATCGCGTGTAAGTCAGATACATGGTCAGGCGATGATTAAGCTTAAAGCTAAAATCAATGACTGGATAAATTAGTAGTAAGTAAACAAAGGTTAATACCTCACTGGGGGATGTTTTGGATAAAAACATGAAAATTCTTGTAGTTGATGATTTTTCAACGATGAGACGCATTATAAAAAACCTGTTACGTGACTTAGGTTTCACTAACGTTCAAGAAGCTGATGATGGGTCTACAGCTTTGCCTATGTTGCAAAATCAAGTGTTTGATTTTGTAGTTACGGATTGGAATATGCCTGGAATGCAGGGTATTGATCTTTTAAGAGCAATACGTGCAGACGAGAAGTTAAAACATATCCCTGTATTAATGGTAACGGCAGAAGCTAAAAAAGAACAAATAATAGCTGCGGCGCAAGCTGGCGTGAATGGTTATATTGTTAAGCCATTTACGGCTGGAACATTAAAAACTAAATTAGAAAAAGTATTTGAACGCTTAGGCTAATGATGGGGGAGAGGCTTATGCCAGCACCAGCTGCGCCTCAAATAACGTTAGAACAAGCTCGTCAGCTCGTTGTTTTTTTAGAAAATGATGAGCAAGACAAAGCAAATCAGTTGATTTTAGAGGCTGCTTCTAAAGAGCAATCTGAATTATTTGCTGAAGTTGGAAAGTTGACTCGTCAACTGCACGAAGCCCTTAAAAGTTTTGAGCTTGATACTCGCTTAACTGATATAACGACAGATGCGATTCCAGATGCTAAAAAGCGGCTTAATTATGTTATAGAAATGACAGAAAATGCGGCTAATAAAACAATGGATGCAGTGGAAGCGAGTCTTCCTATAGCCCAACAGTTAGCGGACGAAATATCTCATATCAAACCGACATGGGATCGTTTAATGAGCCGCGAGATTGAGCTTGGTGAGTTTAAGCAACTTTGCCATAGCATCGATAAGTTTATGAACAACTCTCATCATAAGACTGATGAGCTTCAAAGCTTAATGACAAATGTACTAATGGCTCAAGACTATCAAGACTTAACAGGTCAAGTTATTCGCCGTGTTATTGAACTTGTTAGGGAAGTAGAAGAAAGTTTACTGCATCTTTTAACTGCGTTTGCTGAACAAGACGACACTAACAGCACCGCGAATAAAGTAGAACAACAAAAAATAAAAGAACCAGTTGCCACACAAACTTTAGCAGGTCCTGAAGGCCCTATTATTGATAAAGAATCGCGTAATGATGTTGTATCTGATCAAGATGAAGTTGATGATCTTTTATCAAGTTTGGGCTTCTAAGAGGAGAGTAACTGCATGTTTGAAGTCGATGAAGATATTTTACAAGACTTTCTTGTAGAGGCTGGAGAAATCCTAGAGCTTTTATCTGAACAGTTAGTTGAGCTGGAAAATAATCCAGAAGATACCGAGTTACTAAACGCTATATTTAGAGGTTTTCACACTGTAAAAGGTGGTGCAGGCTTTTTAGCTATGACAGAACTTGTTGATGCTTGTCACGGTGCTGAAAACGTATTTGATTTACTACGTCAAGGCGTGCGAACAGTCAACTCAGAGTTAATGGATGTTATTTTACAAGCACTAGACACCATTAATGAGATGTTTGCGACTATCCAAAACAGAGACAAGCCTGAACCTGCAGATCCTGAATTACTTCATACTCTTCATATCTTAGGTCTACCTCCAACAGAAGCCGAAGCCACTGAAGCCTCTTCACAAACAGAGGTTGAACAACCTCATAATGAAGTGGTGGATACACCGGTAGCTGATGATGAAGATCCGTTTGCATTTGATGAACTATTTAGCGGAGCGCCTTCGGTTAGCGATGCTGAAATAGATGAAATAACTGAAGACGAATTTGAAAGCTTACTTGATGAGCTACACGGTAAAGGACAAGGTCCTGCAGTTGAAAAACCAGTAGCAAGTAGTAGTGATTTTAGTGGTGATATTACTGATGATGAATTTGACAGCTTATTAGACGAGTTACATGGTGTTGGCAGTTTTGGTGAAGTTACGAGCAAACCTGAACAAAATGATGCCAATAAAACACCTGTAGAACCAGCTACACCAGCGGCAAATACAGTTAATTCATCAGATGATGAAATTAGTGATGACGAATTTGAAGCGCTTCTTGATGAACTTCATGGTAAAGGCACTGCTCCTAAATCGATAGAAAGTGCGCCAGCTGCAAAACAACCTGAACTTGTTTCACCGCCAGTTAAACAAGTGAGTGAACCAGTAAAAAAAGCTGCGCCAGCTAAAGCTCCTACTCCAAAACCAGTTGAAAAAGCGCCAGAGAAGCCAGCAGCTAAAGCACCACCAGCAGCAGCTCCAAAAAAATCAGCGCCACCAGCTGCAGAAACCACCGTTCGCGTAGATACAAAACGACTCGATCAAATTATGAATATGGTTGGTGAGTTAGTTCTTGTACGAAATCGTTTGGTTAGTTTAGCGACTAACTCAGACAGTGAAGCGATGGGTAAAGCAATCTCTAACTTAGATGTAGTGACTGCGGATATTCAAGGTGCGGTTATGCAAACGCGAATGCAACCAATTAAGAAAGTATTTGGTCGCTTCCCTCGCGTTGTACGCGACTTAGCACGTAGCTTAAATAAAGATATTGATTTAAAGCTTATTGGTGAAGAAACCGATCTAGATAAAAACTTAGTTGAAGCACTTGCCGATCCGCTTGTGCATTTAGTTAGAAACTCAGTTGACCATGGTATTGAAATGCCCGCTGTCCGTGAAGCTGCAGGTAAGTCTAGAACAGGTAATGTTACTTTATCAGCGTCTCAAGAGGGCGACCATATTTTGCTAACCATCAAAGATGATGGTGCAGGTATGGATGCTGAAAAACTGAAAAAAATTGCAATTAGTAAAGGCGTACTCGATCATGACCAGGCGAGTCGACTTTCTGACACCGAAGCATATAACCTGATTTTTGCACCTGGCTTTTCTACAAAAGAAGAAATATCTGATATTTCAGGCCGTGGTGTAGGGATGGACGTAGTTAAAACTAAGATCACGCAACTTAATGGCTCAGTAAGCATTCAGTCTGAACTTGGTGTCGGTACTATTTTAGAAATAAAAGTACCACTTACCTTGGCTATATTACCGACATTAATGGTCATTGTTGGCGCACAAACATTTGCGTTACCACTGGCTGGTGTTAGTGAGATATTCAATTTGGATTTAACGAAGACGAATGTAGTTGATGGGCAATTAACAATTATTGTGCGTAAAAAGGCGATACCGTTATTTTACCTTGAGCATTGGTTAGTAAAAGGCTCAGATCGTTCTCAGCGAAAATCTAAAGGTCACGTCGTTATTGTACAAATTGGTACGCAACAAATTGGTTTTGTTGTTGATTCATTAATTGGCCAAGAAGAAGTAGTGATTAAGCCGCTTGATGCGTTACTTCAAGGAACGCCAGGTATGGCAGGCGCTACAATAACTTCGGATGGCGGCATTGCACTGATTTTAGACGTTCCAAACATGTTAAAACATTACGCAGGCTAATAATAAAGTAGGTATATATTTAATATATACCTACGCATAAATTTAATAAGAGAGCTAAATGGCCGTTAAAGTTTTAGTTGTTGATGATTCAAGCTTTTTTCGCCGTAGAGTAAGCGAAATCCTTGAGCAAGATAGCGATATACAAGTTATAGGCTTTGCTGTTAATGGCAGAGAGGCTGTTGAGAAAGCAGCTCAATTGCGTCCTGACATGATCACCATGGATGTCGAAATGCCAGTGCTTGATGGTATTAGCGCAGTTAAAGAGATAATGGCGAGTAACCCAACTCCTATCTTAATGTTTTCATCACTTACACGTGATGGTGCAACAGCAACGTTTGATGCGTTAGATGCTGGCGCAATGGATTTTTTACCGAAAAAATTTGAAGATATTGCGCGCAATAATGAAGATGCAATTAAGCTTTTGCAAAGTAAAGTAAAAGATATAGGGCGAAGACGTTTACCGCGAACATTTAGAGCGGCAACACCAGCTAAACCAGTCATTTCAACTAAACCAACAAGTTCACTTTCGCAAAGAGCAAGCACGTCAACAACTCAAATCAAGCAGCCTGATAGAAGCTTTCAAAGAGCTGCGCCTGCTGCATCGACAAGTTCAAATGTTGCCTCAATGCGAGCAAGTGGAAAACAATATCAACTTTTAGCTATTGGTACTTCTACAGGTGGTCCTGTTGCTCTGCAAACTATATTGACTCAATTGCCTGCTAATTTTCCTCACCCTATTTTACTTATTCAGCACATGCCCGCTGCATTTACACCTGCGTTTGCAGCGCGCTTAAACGGTTTGTGCCAAATAAAAGTGAAAGAAGCACAACAAGGCGATCGCTTACAACCAGGAACTGCTTATTTAGCGCCTGGCGGACAGCAGATGATGGTAGAGGGGCGTGGAGCAAATAGAACGCTGCGCGTATTTGAAGATCATAGCGAGAGAATAAGTTATAAACCAAGCGTAGATGTAACGTTTGCTAGTGCAGCTAAAACGTACCAAGGTGATGTACTTGCTATTGTTTTAACAGGCATGGGCGCTGATGGTCGTGATGGTGCAAGAATGTTAAAACAAACGGGGGCAACTATTTGGGCACAGGATGAGAAAAGCTGTGTCGTTTATGGAATGCCCCAAGCAATTGCTAATGCGGGGCTTTCAAGTGAAAGCTTAGCATTGAGCGATGTTGCAGCACGTATAATGAGAGAGGTAGGTTGTGGATAAACTCTCAATATTTGGACTATTGGTAGCACTTAGTGCAATAGGTTTAGGTTATTCTTTAGAAGGCGGTGTTGTTTCAGCTTTATTTAATGGCCCTGCGCTTATTATTGTACTTGGTGGCACGCTTGGCGCTGTTATGTTGCAAACCTCTGCTAGCACATTCAAAAAAATGCTAAATATGAGCTCGTGGGTTTTTGTTGCACCACAATACGATATTGAAGACGCAATAGAGCAAGTTAAACGATGGTCTCATAAAGCACGTCAAGAAGGTTACTTAGCGCTTGAGAATGAAGCCTTAGCTCACCCAGATGCGTATGCAGCAAAAGGTTTAAGCTTACTTGTCGATGGCTGCTCAGAGCAAAAACTACGTGACACGCTTGAAATTGATTTACTGCTAGAGCGCGATCGTTTGCTTGAAGCCGCGCGTGTTTATGAAGCAATGGGGGGTTACAGCCCTACCATTGGTATTTTAGGTGCGGTGCTGGGCTTAATACAGGCAATGTCGTTTATTACCGATCCACAAATGCTTGGCGCCGGCGTTGCTACGGCATTTATTGCGACCATTTATGGTGTTGGTTTAGCTAATTTATTGTTTTTACCTATGGCAAATAAGTTAAAACAGCGTGTAGAGCAAAAAATGCTTTACCATGAAATGCTTGCTGAAGGCGTTATTGCAATAAGCATAGGTGAAAGCCCAGTAAATATAGAATTAAAGCTTGAAGCCTATCGTGTAGAGCGCCCTAATTTAGTGGACGAATAACATGTTACGCCGACGACTTCGTCACTCTGCTGCTAAAAGTCAACATACCGAACGTTGGCTTGTATCGTATGCCGATTACATGACTATTATGTTTGCTTTTTTTGTGGTTCTGTATGCGATAGCGATTAATAAAGAAGAACAATTCCAAATATTGTCAGATTCCCTTGAACAGGTTTTTGATAAGTCAGCTCGCCAATACTCCCAGCAAGGTGAAGGTGTCAACGGTAATGGAATATTGACAGATAGAGTGACACCTGAACAAGAAGTTCTTTATGGCGAAAGTATATTAAAAGAAGAGCAAGGTCCTGAGCTACTCGACGGCCAAAGTGATACAAGCAACATCCAGCAAAAGTATTTAGGCAAACCTCTTGATAGTTTATTAATTAAATTACAGTCAGCGCTTATTGATGAAATCCGTGATGGAGAAGCCAGTTTAGAGCTTAACCAAGATTGGCTGATTATAGAGCTAAGCTCAGGTATGTTATTTTCAAGTGGTAGTTCAGTTGCACACTCTCGAGCAAAACAGGTCGTCAAGATTGTTAAAGATATTATTGCACCAGTAGATAACTATGTAAGAGTACGAGGTTATACTGATGATGAAAGTATTCGCAATGAAATATTTCGCTCAAATTGGGAACTGTCGGTAGCTAGAGCCACGTCAATTTTAGTAGAGCTGGAAGCATTAGGCATTAATTCAGCTAGAATGGCGATAGAAGGTTATGGCCAATATTCACCTTTTGCAAGTAACGATACAGAACAAGGGCGCGCAGAAAATCGTAAAGTTGTTATCGCACTTTCTAAGTATGGATTACCGCCAAAACAAGAGGTTAAAAGTGACGGGCAAGCTGATGAGCCTGCAGTGATTGAACCTGAAATTGAACTTCCTTCAGATGACGATACAATAAAAATAATTCGTTTGCCTCATGGTGGTATTCGCATAACAACGCGCAATGAACAGTAATTAGGATGTAATGTGAAGATTTGGACTGTCGCTAATCAAAAAGGAGGGGTTGGTAAAACAACAACCGCAGTGAGCCTTGCCGGTATTTTGGCATTACAAGGTAAACGTGTGTTGCTTATAGATACAGACCCTCATGCGTCACTCACTTATTACTTTGGCATTGACTCAGAGGATTTAGAAGTCAGTGTGTACGATATCTTTGCCCGTGGTACAAGTATGCAAAGTGAAGAGATACTCCAAGCTTTGTGTCCATCAACACTTCAAAACCTGGATATTTTACCTGCGACTATGGCAATAGCTACGCTTGACCGAAGTATGGGTAATAAAACAGGGATGGGGTTAATACTAAAAAAAGCGCTTGCAAAAATTAGCGAACATTACGATTATGCCATTTTAGATTGCCCTCCAGTTTTAGGGGTGTTAATGGTCAATGCGCTTGCAGCAGGTGAGCGAATTTTAGTGCCAGTGCAAACGGAGTTTTTAGCACTCAAAGGGCTTGATAGAATGATGCGTACTATGGATTTGATGCAATCCTCTCAAGCAAAAGATTATCAATATACTATAATTCCTACCATGTACGACAAACGTACCAAAGCATCGTTAGAAGCATACAAAACATTGCAAAGTACATATGGTGATAAAGTTTGGCCAGGTGTGATACCGGTGGATACCAAATTTAGAGATGCAAGCTTTGCACAAAAAGTACCTGTAGAGTATTGTCCTCGCTCGCGCGGTGTATACGCATATAAAGCACTGCTAGAATATTTAATTGAACAAGGTTAATGAATGAGTAAGCAATTGTTTGCTAATGAAAAAGTAATGAAACAATACCTCGGGGCTTTGTTATGTGAAGATGAGCCTGTAGATAACCTTGAGCCAGTTGCAAAATTACTTGAGCAAATCCCAGATGATTCACAACAGCATATTCATTCAAAACCTAAAGAACAATTAAAAGCAGCAGAGAGTACATTTGATAATGACTTGCTCAATGTTGAAATTGAGCCAATAGCTGAGCCAGCGTTTGAAACTGAAAAAGTTAATGAAGTGGTTGACGAGGAAGTAATAGCACCTGCAATTACTACTATAGAAAAGCCAGAGCTGGAGATTGTAACTACTAGCCAATCAGACTATTTTGATGGTGAATTTCAGGCACTGTTTTTTGAAGTTGCTGGCTTGACCTTGGCTGTGCCATTAAAAGCACTTGGTGGAATACATCAATTAGGTGAAGTAAATCATTTGTTTGGTAAGCCGAAATGGTTTAAAGGCGTTATGCTCAACAGAGAAGAAAAGCTCAATGTTGTTGATACTGCGCGTTGGGTTATGCCAGAAAAATATGATGATAAATTAGAGGCATCTTTAGATTATCAATATTTGATTACACTAGGTGATAGCCAGTGGGGTTTATTAGCTGAAAAGTTGATAAATAACATTACATTGAGTAAAGAAGATGTAAAATGGCGTACAAATAAAAGCAAGCGCCCATGGCTTGCTGGCGTTATAAAAGAAAAAATGTGTGCTTTGATAGACGTAGATAATTTAAATATATTATTAGAGAAAGGCTTAGATAGCCGTCAGTAGTAATGACCATTACGGGGTAATAGCATGAATCAAGATAAATTACTGTCAGCAAATAAAAACGCGGATAATAACGATGAAATTTTACAGTGGGTTACGTTTAAGCTAGAGGAAGAAACCTACGGCGTAAATGTAATGCAAGTACAAGAAATACTTCGTTATACAGAGATAGCTCCTGTACCAGGTGCACCTTCATATGTGATTGGTATTATTAACTTGCGCGGCAACGTTGTTACCGTTATTGATACTCGCGCACGTTTTGGTTTGCTAGCTGCTGATGCAACTGACAACTCTCGCATCTTAATTATTGAAGCAGAAGAGCAAGTTATTGGTATTTTAGCCGACAGCGTATCGGAAGTGGTTTACTTGCGCAGCTCTGAAATCGACAGTGCGCCAAATGTTGGTACTGAAGAAAGCGCTAAGTTTATTCAAGGTGTTTGTAACCGCGATAATGAATTACTGATTTTGGTTGATTTAAATAAGTTACTCAGTGATGACGAATGGGATGAGTTAAGCGATATATAAGCTTTACCAAATAAATTATGGTGTTACTTAGTATAGCTATATCAGCGTTAGCGGTAGGACTTATATCGCTGGCGTTAATTATTGCATTAAAAAATAAACACGCGAATGAAATTAATGCTGTATCGCAGCAGCTTAAAGATAGCTCTGAGCAGACTCATATTTTGCGCAGTGAAATTTCGGAGATTAGAACCGGGCTCTTAAGTATTGGTAAGCGAGTGCTTGAAGTTGAACAACAAAACCAAGATTTAATGCAACAGCAAGCGGCGCAAAAATACGATGACCCTGATGCTAAAATTTACTCTCGTGCTGTAAAAATGGTTGAGTTAGGTGCAGACCTTGATGAAGTAATACGCGAGTGCGAACTACCACGAGCAGAAGCCGAATTGCTATTTTCATTACATAAACAAAAAGGTGCTTAGCGCCTTTTTTTATGTGCGGATAAACTGGCTCAAGCCTTAATATTTAACTTACCTTGAAAATCCTGCCAACCTGGCGGAAATTGACCCCTTAATACATACGAAAACGCAATAAGCTCTGCAATAACATAATAAAGCTCTTTAGGAATTTCTTCTCCTAACTCTAAATGCGACAACGTTTTAGCAAGTGCTGCATCTTCGTGGATCATAATTCCTTTTAGTTTAGCCGCTGCAATTATTTCATCAGCTAATTCACCAAACCCCTTAACACTTACTGTGGGTGTGTTACCAGCTTCGTACAAAAGCCCAATGGCTGATTTATTAATCGATGTTTCACTCATAGCTAAACCTTAATATTAATAATTGCGTGAGATTTATAGAATGCCTGATTGTTGGCATCGCCTCGCTTTAAGTTTAGCTCGCCAACTTGTAAGCCATGTTTAGCTAGTTTTGATCTCAAATTATCTAAGTGGGGGTGAGCAATTGCACTTACTTCTTGGCTCGAGGCTAATAGCTGACAATCGAGTGCTTTATCCATTAACTCTGCAGTAATTTGTAGCTGCCCAAGTTGGGCATAATCAAAGTTTAATCTGACAAACCATACATTTTTATCTTCTAATTTACCGGCGCTTGGCTTTTTATACTGTCCAAGTGTTATTTCTGTTTGGGCTGCTTCTGGAGGTAATCTCATCGGTAATAAAAATTGTGCAAGCGGGTTTGTGTCTGGCTGTTGATTTGGTGTTGAGACACTTACTTGGGTAAGTGTGTTTTTAACGTGTACGATTTCGCTGGCCAAAGCTTGTACTTGAACTTGTTGAAGCTGTTCAAGCATTTTTGCTCCCGTGTTACACATTTTAAAAGTAGGTATAAGTACTTGTAAGAGAGCATCTAAACCAGTTTGATTATTAAAACTGATAGGCGTTACTGATTGGCTAATCAGAGGCGCAGCTAAAATACTCACAGCCACCTGTTCAAGCCCTTTAGTGAAACTACTTTGCAGCATATCACCCGCTAGTTGAGTGGGCTGTAAAGTAGCAAGTATCTCACGCTGTATGGTTGCAGGGTTTATGTTATTACTAGAAACCATACGGTTAAATGCTTGATTAATTAAGCGAGTTAAATCAGGGGTGTCTTTTGTTGCCTTATTTGTAATATCAGTAATTTGACTGCTTAAAAGCTGTTTATTGTAAGCCAGCCTATCTGTAGGGGTTGTGGCATCAGGAAGCTTTAATAATGTACTTAATAGTTTTGCTTCTATTGGTTGTAGCATTTGACTACGAGAGGGCGCATTAGATAACGGCTCAGTTAACAAGGTAATGCTTTTAGTGTTCACTGTGCTAGTGTTGTTTTGATTATTATCGTTTATTGCAAGCTGTGCTGAGGAGGTGGTAAGTCCCTTAGTGACTACTTCATTGGTAGGGTTAAGCAAGGTGTTCGATTTACTGTTTTCACTAGTAATAAGGGAGCTTAATTGGCTTACTTTTAAATCACTTGGCTTAGCGCTCGCCACTTCACCTGGAGTAGAGTTATTTGTTATTGGCGTGTACGTTGCTGTGTTTGTAGGTGTTTGCCAAACACTAACACTTCCTTTTACTAGTTGCGTTAATTGTACAATAGGCGGGAGCCTTGAAAAATGCTCTGGCAAAATATTACTCGTATTGTTATTTAACGCAGTACTTACACTTTGAGTAATGTTAACTCTATTTAGCGGTGATTCACTCAGTTGTATAGCTAAAGACGTTTTTTGTTGCGCGGGCGAAGTTGATAGCTGCGTTAGCTCAGATTTACTTGTTGTAGCAAAAGGTTTATTTTCAAAATATTTAACCGCATCATTAATTCGCGTTTTTAAATCACTAAAACTATTTTGTAGCCACGATTTTATTGGGCTATTTAGGGTTAATAATGGATTTACTTTAATATTACTCGCAGAAACGGCTACTTCAGGTGCATTGCTTTTTTGCGCTAAAAGTAACTCGTTAAATGGTTTAGAGAATGAGTTGTTAAGCGTTACTTTTATATTGTTTGTATCGGTTTTAATAAATAATTTATCTGCCTGGTTTACTAAATTTACTTTAATAGGTGTATTAGGTAGTTCGGCAAGTTGTTGATTGGTAATAGGTGTTGTAAATGAACCTGACTTTTGAGGATGAGTTAAAATAGCCAGTTTTGGTGTTACTTGAAGCTGCGCACTGGGTAATAAGGCCGCGAGTAAATTAGTAAGTTTAGTTTGGCTAAGTGGTTGCGAGTGAACCGTATCAGCAAAGCGGTTAATAATATTAATCTGTGCGCCTTTATTAGTCGTACTAACAACTACTTTTAAAGGCTGTTCTGTTGTAAGTAACTGGGCTACGTCTTTATTTATGGCAATACTTGCGTTGAGTTTATCAATAACTAACTTGGGAGAAGGGGATACAGCAACTTGTACATCCATTGGTTGGCTTTGTACCTCAGTGCCCGTGCTTACATAATTTAACAAGCGCTGCAATTGTACTGGCTGATTTAAAGTAAGGGTTGTACTGTTTGGCGAGATGTTGAGCTGCTTACCATCAGGGCTGATTTGTATGTTAGCACTGACTATTTTTTGCAGGTTTTGTGGTGCGCTTGTAGTGCCAAGCCTTAATGTTTGCCAATGCTTATCAATAAATACATCAAGCGTAATCGAGTCTTTCGAAAATTGGATGTTTTTAGCCGCAAGTACCTCACTAGGTAACTGTGGTAACTCATTGGTCTGGCTGTGAGCAGATTGATTGATAACCAATGAGTTAGATAATGTTATTTGCGTTGGTGTATTCATTATTTTAAATCAAGTTTTTGTTAATCGATTATAAAGCAATATTCGTATTACCCTATCATTATGGTAGACTAACGCCTAATTTTTGGCAGAGAGAATCGTCATCTTGTTACACATTAAGTCCGTCACCTGCATCAAGCAAGATCGTTGTTTGTTTGCGGATCTTAATTTTAGCCTTAATAGCGGTCAAATCATGCAATTAGCGGGTCCTAATGGGGCTGGTAAAACATCGCTATTGCGTATTATTGCTGGCTATTCTGTGCCTGATGAAGGGTCTGTTCTGTTCCAAGATCAACCTATATCTAAGTACTATGAAGAGTATGCCAGAGAGCTGCTTTTTATAGGGCATAAAACAGGTGTAAGTACTCAGCTTAGTGCAGTTGAAAATGTTCGCCACTGGTTACAAATTAATGGCTACATAAATGAGCCTGATTTATATCCTATTTTAGCGCAACTTGGCCTTGTTGGACTTGAAGATGTACCCGTTAGAATGCTATCTGCTGGACAACAAAGACGTGTAGCGCTTGTTAGGCTTTGGTTAAGTGATGCTAAATTATGGGTACTTGATGAGCCATTTACCGCGCTTGATAAAAGCGGTGTCGCCTTTTTACAGCAGCGATTTACTGAACACTTACAAAGCGGTGGTGCTATTTTATTAACGACTCACCAAGACTTAACGACCCACTTTAGTAACTTACAAACAGTTACACTGGAGTATCGCCACTAATGACTCGTCAACACTCTTATTGGTTGCTATTTAGTGCGGTATTTACCAAAGATGTAAAACTTGCGTTTCGCCAGCGCGCCGAAATTGTAAATCCTATTTTATTCTTCTTAATTGTAATTTCATTATTTCCGTTAGCAATAGGGCCTGAGCCCGGTCTACTTGCGAGAATGGCGCCAGGTATTATTTGGGTTGCCGCATTACTCTCTACCATGTTGGGTTTAGATAAGTTGTTTAGGGATGATTTTAACGATGGCTCGTTGGAGCAGTTAATTGCATCCTCTTATCCATTATCGCTAACCGTACTTGCTAAAGTGGCTGCTCATTGGGTGGTAACAGGTTTACCGCTTGTATTAATGACACCGTTGTTTGCGTTGTTGTTAAACCTAGAAAGTACGGCGTTAACAGCAACCGTTTTAACATTATTATTAGGCACACCATTATTGAGCTTTATTGGCGCAATAGGAGCTGGGCTTACTGTGGGGCTACAAAAAGGAGGTATTTTGATGAGTTTACTCGTACTGCCTTTGTATATTCCTGTTTTGATTTTTGCAACGTCGGCTATCGATACCAGTACAATGTCGCTGGATTATAGTGGGCAGCTTGCCATCCTTGGTGCAATGTTACTTATTGCTATTATTAGCGCACCAATTGCCATATCGTCAGCTTTAAAAGTGAGTGTAAGTTAATGTGGAAGTGGTTACATCCCTATGCTAAAGCAGAGCGTGCATACCAGTTATGCAATACGTTACTGCCTTATTTTGCCGTAGTTACCGTAGTTAGTATGATTGTTGGATGGGTATGGGGGCTTGGTTTTGCACCTGCCGATTACCAACAAAAAGACAGCTACCGTATCATCTTTATTCATGTGCCTTCTGCCATTTTATCTATGGGGGCTTACTCCTCAATGGCCATTGCCGCCATTGTTGCACTTGTATGGCAACTACGAAATGCCGAGCTTGCTGTTATTGCTATTGCGCCTGTTGGTGCATGTATTACTGCTATAGCGCTAATTACTGGCGCTGCATGGGGCAAACCTATGTGGGGTGCTTGGTGGGTATGGGATGCGCGTTTAACGTCTGAGCTTATTTTATTATTTTTATATCTTGGCGTGCTTTCGCTTTACCATGCATTTGAAGATAAGAAGTCAGCAGGGCGTGCGGCTTCTATTTTAGCAATTGTTGGCGTAATTAATTTACCTATTATTCATTACTCTGTTGAGTGGTGGAATACGTTACATCAAGGTGCAAGCATTACAAAGCTAGACACAAAAGCAATAGATCCAAGTATGTTTTGGCCTCTTATGGTTAATATTTTAGCCTTTGCTGCTTTTGTTGGAACAGTGACTTTAATTCGTCTTAAAAATGAAATTTTGCAACGTGAAAAGCATCGACCGTGGGTGCGCTCGTTGTTAAATAAGGGGTAATTATGCAGTTTGACTCTTTTTCTGATTTTATTGCAATGGGAGGTTATGGATTTTATGTCTGGCTTTCTTTTGGTACATGCGCACTTATTTTACTCGGTATTTTAGTGAACTCTTTGAGAGACACCAAACGTATTATGGCTTCAGTGGAGCAACAAATAATACGTGAAGCGCGAATTAAAAAAGCTAAGCAGGAACAAATCTCATGAATCCAAGACGTAAAAAGCGCCTATTGGTAATCATTGCCGTACTGTTTGGTATTGGTGGGTCAATTGGTTTAGTGCTTTATGCACTGCAAGAAAATATTAATCTTTTTTATACGCCAAGCGAATTAATTGATGGCAAAGGCCCTAACAAAGAAAAACCACATATAGGTCAAAAGTTACGTATTGGCGGTATGGTTGTGCCAGGCACGGTTGAGCGTAATGAACAAAGCTTACAAGTAAGCTTTAAGCTAATAGATACAGGTCCATTAGTGACTGTGCGTTATCAAGGCATATTGCCAGACTTGTTTCGTGAGGGGCAAGGCATTGTAGCGCAGGGCGTATTAGTCGAGCCTAATGTTATTGAAGCATTTGAAGTGCTAGCAAAGCATGACGAAGAATATATGCCAGCAGAAGTTGCAGAGGCAGTTAAAGGTATTAAGCACGAAAAACCAAAATACAACTTAGATAGTGGTAATTAGCTATGATCCCAGAAATTGGTTATTTTTCTTTAACGCTTGCCATGGTGCTAAGCGTTTTACTGTGTATTTTTCCTCTTTGGGGCGCGCATACTGGTAATCTTCGATTAATGCGTGCGGCTCCATCTTTAGCAATAGGCCAGTTTGCTTTTGTACTAATCTCTTTTGCTGCACTTATTTATGCAAGTTTAACAGACGACTTTACCGTATCTTACGTAGCGTATCATTCAAGTAGTACGCTGCCTTGGTACTATAAAATCACCTCTACGTGGGGCGGTCATGAAGGTGCTATTTTATTATGGTTAGTAATGCAAGCGGGTTGGACTGCTGCTGTAGCAGCGCGTTCTAAATCATTACCTTGGGTATTACGTGCTCGCGTACTGGGTGTACTTGGTTTTTTAGGTGTAGGTTTTATGATGTACACCTTACTGCTTTCAAGCCCGTTTGAGCGTCTGCTTCCTTATTTTCCGGTAGAAGGGCGTGATTTGAATCCGCTGCTTCAAGATCCAGGTATGATTATTCATCCACCATTACTGTACATGGGTTATGTGGGGCTGTCGGTTGCTTTCTCTTTTGCTATAGCTGCATTGTTAACAGGTAAACTTGATAACACATGGGCTAAGTGGTCACGCCCGTGGACGATGACAGCATGGGGGTTCTTAGGTTTAGGTCTTACTATTGGTAGCTGGTGGGCGTATTCAGAACTAGGCTGGGGCGGCTGGTGGTTTTGGGATCCAGTAGAAAACGCAGCGCTTATGCCTTGGCTTGTTGCAACCGCATTACTGCATTCATTAAGTGTGACAGAAAAGCGCGGTATATTTAAATCATGGACCGTATTACTCGCAATTGCAGCATTCTCTTTAAGTTTGCTAGGTACGTTTATTGTACGCTCGGGTATTATTGTATCGGTACATGCGTTTGCTACAGACCCCGATAGAGGCTTATTTATACTCGCCTTTTTAGGCATCGTTGTCGGTGGTGGCTTGGCGTTATATGCAATGCGTGTGTCACAAGTTCACAGTGAAGGACGATACAAGCTGGTATCGCGCGAAGTGGCCTTATGGCTCAATAATATATTTTTAGTTGTTGCTACATTAATTGTTATGTTAGGTACATTGTTGCCAATGGTTCATAAAGAAATGGGCTTAGGTAGCATTTCTATTGGCGAACCGTTTTTTAATAAGATGTTTGCAATAATTTTAGTACCGTTTGCTATTTTGATGGGGATCGGACCACTTTTACGTTGGAAGCAAAACAAGTGGGCTTTTTTGCAAAACAAAATATTAATGGGCGTATTAGCAAGTGTTGTGATTACCTGCGCTTGGTTATTCTCAAGTTACGATTTAGTAAAACCACTTACGTTATTAGCGACAACACTGGCGGTTTGGATTGCAATATCAACAGGGATTGATATTTACACCAAAGCAGCTGTGCACGGGAGCTTAAAAGAAGGCTTAAAACGCTTTACTGTAAGTTACTGGGCTATGGTACTTGGGCATATTGGTATTGCATTTATTATTGCGGGCGTAACACTTACCTCGGCTTATTCAGTAGAGCGTGATGTATCGATGAAACCGGGTGAAATAGCACAGCTTAATGAGTATGAATATCGCTTTGATGGTGTTAAAACTATTCGTGGGCCAAACTACAGCGGTCATGCGGGCGTTGTATCTGTGCTTAAAAATAATGAGCTAGTAACACGTTTACACGCCGAAAAACGTAAATATGACATTGGTATGCAGTTTATGACTGAGGCGGCAATAGATGCCGGTTTTAAACGTGATTTATACCTAGCATTAGGTGAGCAATTAAGTGGTGATGCATGGTCACTTCGCATTTATCATAAACCATTTGTACGCTGGATATGGATTGGTGGTGTGCTTATGTCATTAGCGGGTTTCATGATTTTGTTTGATAAACGTTACCGTACATCAGCTAAAACAGCCCGTAAAGATGTTCCGGAGAGTGTTTTATGAACCGTAAAATTTTAGCTATTGCTCCGCTTTTAGTGTTTGCTTTTGTGTGTGTATTTTTATACCAAGGTCTTTTTGCCAACCCTCGTGAAATTCAAACAGGGCGGTTAGGTCAAGAAATGCCAGCATTTAATTTACCTGATTTAATGCAAGACAATAAGCAGTGGACTAACGAGTCGTTAAAAGGTGAAGTTTACTTATTAAATGTATGGGGTACGTGGTGCCCAACATGTTTAGTCGAACTTGGTTATTTAACTAAGTTACGTGAGCAAGGCGTTAAAATTATTGGACTATATTACGTACAAGGTTACGACGCTGATTTTGATGGCCCGTTTGATATGCAATCACTTCGCAGCGAAGTCACTGATATGCTGCAACGTGCAGGTGACCCTTACCAATTTAATATTTTAGATTTACACCGTACTTTGTCGTTGGATTTAGGCGTGTCGGGTGCGCCAGAAACTTTTTTAGTCGATAAAAAAGGCACTATTTTGTTGCATCACACCGGTGATATAAATCCGCGAGTATGGCGAGCTAAATTTGCGCCAATTATGCAGGAGCTTAAATAATGAAGTGGTTACTACTTACGCTTAGCCTTTTTGTAAGCATGGGTGCGTTTGCACAGCAAGATCGCTATCAATTTGATAACAACAAACAAGCAATATTGTTTGAAGAGTTAACCAAAGAACTACGTTGCCCTAAGTGTCAAAATCAAAACATTGCGGACTCCGACGCTGTTGTTGCTAAAGACTTGCGCGATAAAGTGCTCGTATTGGTTAAAGAAGGTAAAAGCAAAGACGAAGTGATTGATTATATGATTGACCGCTTTGGCTATTTTGTTCATTACGACCCACCTGTTACACCAGCGACTTTAGTGCTGTGGGTACTACCTGTGTTAATTGTAATTGTTGGCTTTGGTTTTATTGTTATTCGCCAACGAAAAGCATCAGTAAAACAAACATGGAGCAGCGACGATGAAATGCTGCTAGCGAAGCTAATTGATGAAAATAAACGTCAGGAGCAAAGCTAAATGATTTTAATGTGGGCGTGTTTTGCCTTACTCACACTGGTTGCTCTTAGCTTTGTTATGATACCTTTTTTAAAAAAAGAGCGTGTTCAAACGATTACTCATAACGCCAATGCTGAATTAATTAGTATTTATGAGCAGCGTTTAGTCGATTTGCAAACTGATTTAGATAATCAACGCATTGATAGCGTAAATCACGCAGAATCAATTGTTGAATTAAAACGTCGCTTATTGAACGAGCTATCACCAGAGAAATCACTTAACAGCAAAGGTAATAACCGTATTTTTGCTTTAACAGGCGGTGCATTTGTTCTTGCGCTTACAGGGATTTTTTATAGTTTTACAGGCAGTCAGCAGCAAATTTCGGCTTGGCATGATGCAATGGATAATTTAGCTGATTATGGCGAGCGTGCTGTAATGCAAAAAGGTGAGCCGCTTAGTCAAAATGAGCTGCAGGCTTTTGCATTGGCGCTTCGTACTAAACTTAGCCGCTCTGGCGATGATGAAGTTGCTTGGATGCTACTTGGTCGAGTGGCTATGTCGCTTAATGAATTTGACATGGCGCAACAGTCATTTGATAAAGCACTACGTATGAACCCTGATAATATGCAGGTTCTTATTAGTTACAGTCAGGTTTTATTACTTGAAGGTAGCGAAGCTAATATGACTCGCGCGGCAGGTATGCTTTCAAAAGTGCTAAACGTTGAGCCTACTAATTTAGATGCTATTTCGTTACTAGCGCTGATAGCGTATGAGCGTAAAGATTGGCCGCAAGCTAAAACTGCATTTGAAGTTTTATTGGCGAGCATGGAAAAAAATGATTCACGTTATAACATGATCTCAGAACGTATTGCTGATATTGAGCAGCAAATGCAAAGTGAAGGCTCAGTTATGCCAGTTACTACTACAACGGGTGCTATTGCAGTTACAGTCGACATTGCAAAAGAGCTTATTGATAAACAGCCAAAAGACGGTATTTTGTTTATATTTGCAAAAGCTGCAACTGGCTCACCTATGCCATTGGCTGCTGTTAAGCTGACTAAATATTCATTTCCAATTACAGTTGAGTTGAGTGATAGTAGTGCAATGGTTGCAGGGCTTAACTTATCTAGTGCAGAAAATATTATTATTTCGGCACGTATTTCTATCGATGACTCTGTTATGCCAAGCTCTGGTGAGCTAGAAGGTCATTCACAGGCGTTAAAGCGTGAAAGTGTAAGTGACTACCAACTTCAAATTGATACATTAATACCTTAAGGACGTTAGATGTTAAAACACAGTTTTACTTTTTTATGTTTATTGATACTAGCCGGCTGTGCTCAAGTACCTCAAAGCAAAGTAGATGACAGAGATCCGCTGCAAAGTATTAATCGTCCATTATATGACTTTAATATGGATGTACTGGATGCTTATTTATTGCGCCCAGTTGCTGTAGGTTATGTTGAAGTAACGCCTGTACCGGTAAGAAACGGTATTGTTAATTTTACAGGTAATATCACCGCACCTGTAGATATGATCAATGCGGGTTTGCAAGGTAAACCGGGTAATGCAAGTGTGAGCTTAGCACGCTTTTTAGTTAATTCTACTGTCGGTCTGTTTGGTATCTTTGATGTTGCAAGCTCACTAGGTCTTGAAATAGTCGATGAAGACTTTGGACAAACGTTGGGTGTATGGGGCGTAGGTGATGGCGCCTATTTAATGCTACCAGGTATGGGGCCAACAACAGCACGTAACCTGACCGGTGATGTAGTCGACAACTTTGTATTACCTGAAGTTGCGCTAACGACTCCACAAACTATTTTAGTATTTGTTTTAAAAGCAGTTGAGGCGCGTGCATCATTAATCCCACAAGAAGGGCTATTAAATGATTCACTTGATCCGTACTTATTTGTAAAAGATATTTACTTTCAGCGTCAAATTTATGAGCTGTACGATGGCAATCCACCTATAAAAGAAGAGCCAGCTGATTTTGATGAAGACTTTTTAGAAAGTTTATAATTGAAGCCAATGATAAAAACGCCAGCTAAATGCTGGCGTTTTTATTGACTGTTTATATATAATCTGAACTTTGGCTAGAGAAAAATAAACTTAAGTATCATTATAATTCAATATATTAGTAAATACCTTAACCAGAGTTCGGGTTACTTATTTTTCGTTAACTACTAACTGCATTTGCTCATTAACCCAAGTGAGTGCTTCATGATAGGCATCAGGAACTTTTTCACCTAGGTTTAGCTCTTTCGTTAATTCGTTTGCGGCTGACCAGTTAGCTTGTTCATAATACTTAACTAAGTTTAAATATTTTGCCAGCAACCCTTCATCGTTTAATAACGCTGCTTTTATGTCATTCGAAAGTGGAAGCTTTTTCATAACGCTTTCCATACTCTCATCTAAAATAGCATCCATAAGAGACATCATACCGGTTAAAAATGCCATGCCGGTATCTTTAAATTGTCCATGGGATATAGCGAGTAACTCACCAAAACGAGCGCGCGTAAGCGATAGCCTAATTAGCTCTACTGGTTTATCTGCTGATACTTGTGCCGCAAATAATAATGATAATAGCTTTTTAATTTCGTTAGCACCAAGCACTATAAGGGCTTGCTTAATGGTACTTATTTCTGCACGCCTTGCAAAGGCAGCAGAATTTGAATACCTAAGTAATTTGTAAGATAGGTTTACATCACGCTCAAACACATCAGTGATTTTTTTAAGATCCATATCAACGCTTGATGTTTCGTAAAGTAATTCAGCTAATGCCATTTCTGAAGGCGGTAGAGCCTTACTTTGTACCATTTCCGGTTTGGAGAAGAAAAATCCTTGGAAATAATCAAAACCAAGCTCTAGAGCTTGTTGGTAAATTTCATAGGTTTCTACTTTTTCGGCAAGTAACTTAATATGCGAGTGCAGTTTTAAATCATTAAGAACCGTTTTTATTGTATCTATATCAGATGCTAAAAAGTCTATTTTAATAATATCAATAAATGGATAAAAGTGGCGCCAAACAGGCTGATGAATATAGTCATCAAGAGCAATAGTGTAACCTTTATCTTTTAGATCTTTCACTATGGCTAATAATCGCTTCCCAGGTTGCACAGTTTCAAGGATTTCTACAACTACAGTATCTTTGCCCAGTAGTGTTGGGTAGCCCTTTGATAGCGTTTCTAGGGTGAAATTTATATAGGCGGGTTTATTGTCGGTTAAATCTTCTAAGCCGAAATTAAACTGACTACCTTCAATTAGTCGTGTAGTTGCCTCGTCACCGTCTATATCGGGAAATACGTTATCAACGCCATCGCGAAATAAAAGTTCATATCCGATGAGCTTTTTATCTCTGTCTAAAATAGGTTGGCGTGCAGCGTAAAAATACATAAACAGTTCCGTAAGAGTAATCTAATTAGTTATTGTAATAATATATGGCAAAAGACTCAAAATAGCATTACGTATATTTGCTAGATTAATAAATTATCATTAAAAATTAAGGTGTTTCTTGTATTTAATTTATTATATTTCACCAATTCGCTTTAAAATTATTCAACATGAGTATTTTTGTATCAGGTGAGGGCAACAAGTTGGAGATTTTATTATTAAGCATGATATAGTCAGCGAGAATGGTTTTTACCCCAATAGTGTCTTAACTATAAAATTTTAAGAGTCATTATTTGGATTAAAGCCTATTATTAATAATTATGCGGAGGCTAATTTGGAAACAGGAATGATTATTTCACTAGCATTATATTTTATTGTAATGTTAGGTATCGGACTATATGCATATAAGCAATCTACTGACGATGTATCTGGTTACATGTTAGGTGGACGAAATCTATCTCCAAGTGTAGCTGCACTGTCTGCAGGTGCATCTGATATGAGTGGCTGGATTTTAATGGGCCTACCTGGTGCGATGTTTGTTACTGGTTTTAGTAGTACATGGATAGCAATTGGCTTGGTGATTGGTGCTTGGTTAAACTATCTGTTAGTTGCACCGAGATTACGTGTTTACACTGAAAAAGCAAACGACTCTATAACAATCCCAGATTACTTTTCAAATCGCTTCAATGATAAATCCAATTTATTACGTGTTGTATCAGCTGTGGTAATTATTGTTTTCTTTACTCTTTATACTTCATCAGGTGTTGTCGCTGGTGGTAAATTGTTTGAAAGCTCATTTGGTTTAACTTATGAAATGGGTTTATACATTACAACGGGCGTAGTTGTTTTATATACCTTGTTTGGTGGCTTTTTAGCTGTAAGCTTAACTGACTTTGTGCAAGGTTGTATTATGTTCATTGCACTTATTCTAGTCCCAACTGTTGCATACTCTTTGCTTGAACAACCTTTAGAATCAACTTTACATAGCGTAAATCCAGATATGCTTAATTGGATTGGTGCAGGTTCTGCATTAGGTATTATTTCTGCAATGGCCTGGGGTTTAGGTTATTTTGGCCAACCACATATCATTGTTCGTTTTATGTCGGTACGTAGTGTTAAAGATATGCCTAAAGCACGCCGTATTGGTATGACATGGATGATTGTTGCTGCCATTGGTGCTGTTGGTACTGGTATATTTGGTGCAGCTTATACTTATGAGAACAACATTGTAGTTGAAGACCCTGAAACAATTTTCTTAATTCTTTCTGAGTTGCTGTTCCACCCACTTATTGCTGGCTTTTTACTTGCTGCAATTTTGGCTGCGATTATGAGTACTATCTCATCTCAATTATTGGTTAGTTCAAGTTCATTAACAGAAGATTTCTATAAAACATTCTTACGTAAAGATGCCAGTGATAAAGAGCTAGTTGCTGTTGGCCGTATTAGTGTTGCCGTAGTTGCTATGTTCGCTATTTATTTAGCTTACGACAGAGATAGCTCTATTTTAGACCTAGTAAGTAATGCGTGGGCTGGCTTTGGTGCTGCGTTTGGACCTCTTGTATTGTTTAGCCTTTATTGGAAACGCATGAACTTTGCAGGTGCGTTAGCTGGTATGTTAGTAGGCGCACTTACTGTGCTAATTTGGATATATGGACCATTTACTATCAATGGTGAAAGCTTAAGTAGCTTTATGTACGAAATAGTACCGGGCTTTATTTTAGCGAGTATTGCAATTATTGTTGTTAGCTTAGTAACAAAAGAGCCAGAGCAAAACATCACTGCTTTATTTGATGAAGTAGAAAAAGAGCTTTAATTAGCAATTACTACTTATTTTAAAGTGAGTAGTAATTAATACCAATCCGCAATAATACTTAATCATTTTGCGGGGCTAAACGTGTTGCTACCGGCGTTAAAAAATTCTCATTTAGTACAACTAAATATCGAATTTTTGCCTAGCTATCAACACGTTTTTCCACCCTCAAAGAGATCACTTAATTAAGCGAATTGGTATAATAAAAAAGGGAGCAACTTAGTTGCTCCCTTTTTTATTTAGTTTGTCCCGTTCGAGGAGGGAACATTCTATGAATTAACTTACTTTTTTATCGTTGTTATCTTCAATTGATGCAACGTTATCTGACTTTTTACTTTTTGCTGGCGCTTTGGTAACAGCTGGATCTTTGCCACCTTTTAATATGGTCATAAAATCATCTTTGCTTTTCGCTATTTCTAAAGCAAGTGATTCAATTTGTTGCTCACTAAGCGGTACGTCTACCTTTTCTAGCATCAGCTCAAGTGATTCTGCTATATCGAGCATCTTGTCATAAGCATCAGCTTCTTTTTTGGTAGTAAACGTCATACGCTCGACTCCGTTTCGTTCTACAACATATTTAACAACAACAGCCATGATTTCTCCTGCAAAATTGCTTGGCACCGTGGTTTTTTAAAAAACCATTAGATTACTGTTTTTATGTACAGTAATGGTTTGTAAGTAAATTTGCAAGCGCGAAGTATTAATTTTTAGGTGTCTTAAATTTGACAAAAAACGGTAACTTTACTTTAGTTAAGCAATCACTTTGTTGTACCAGCTGCATTTTCAGGATTTCGGATCATAGTGATAATGCGTTTAGGTACACTTTAAGTGATGAACTTTACAGTTCCTTATTTATTGATTTCCTGAGCAATACTCAAAATTAAGAAAAGAAGAATAAGGGCAAGTTTAATGAAAACGTTAAAAAATTTACTCATCATAAGTTTATTATGTTTACTACCCGCGACTACCGCGTATGCACAATTATCAGAAGTAACTAAGCAAATGCCTCAAGCTGAGACAATTAGTATAAATAATGCTGATGCAGAGATGCTTGCTAAGTTACCTGGTATAGGTAAGAAAAAAGCGCAGGCAATTGTGGATTATCGTGAAGAAAATGGCGAATTTAAAAGCGTTAGTGATTTATCGCAAGTTAAAGGGATTGGCAAAAAACTTTTAGCTAAATTAGAGGGGAAACTTTCACTTTAATATTTCTAAAAAGTAATCAGGGTGCTAGGCGCCCTGATTAAATTGTTTTAGCGCATCGCTTAAGTGCTTTTTAGCAAAGTTAATTTCAATAGGTGTAGTTAATAGTGGATAGCACAATCCGCCAAGTATCAAAAATGGTATTAATATCCAACCTTTAAATACAGTGAATATTAAAAATAGTGGGCTAAGTAATAGCAACTTTATAATACGCAATAGAACTTTATCAGTTGGCGATAGCTTACTTAATGCAAGCGCAATTACGTCTTGACGCTGGCGTACTTTTAAATGCTTAAGCTGGTCTAATTGGCTTGAAAAGAATGTAAACATATCAAATCGACTTTTTAATTAATAAACGGGCAATAATTATAATAAATAGCGTTAGTGAGAAAATCCCAAATATCACTTCCATCCAAGCAGGCATGCTCATGCCAACAAACTGCCAATCTATATTTCCACAATCTCCGGTAGCTTGAAAAAAGCTAGGTATCCATTCATGTAGTGGCATAAATGATGGGAAATTTGGTTCAAACTCGCAGCTAAATGCAAAAGGGTCTGTGGTGGTTTGCATATCAATATGTTCGCGAGCAATTAAGTATCCCCAAACACTCGATATCCCCCAAATAGCATACGCTATCATACGCACAGTTTTATTTTGTGGTTTACTCGAGCCTACAATCCCTGCGCCTAATAACCCCAATACTGCAGTGCGTTGATATATACACATTATGCAAGGCGCTAACCCCATTTTGTATTGAAAGAAAAGAGCGGTAACTTCAAGTAAAAAAACGATAGCTGTAAATAAAAGCCACGGGGTTCGTTGGGTAGGTAATTGTGCAAGCCAGTTCATAAAAATTCCGCGTTTTAATAGGACGTTAGATTATGACGTAGGATAAAGTATGCAGCAACAAAAAGGAAAAAAAAGCTACCGAAGTCACTTTTTATAAGATGAAATTAGTGACAAATCAATACAGCCTTAGCAAAGGTTAAATGACGCTCCATTATTTCCCCATCGATACATAAGCTCAGCTATATTGCTTACTTATACTAAGGTGATGCATCATCTAAAGAATTTTTTATGGTTGTACTTTTTTGTACTTTTTCTTATGGCAAGTGCGGGATAAGTTAATTAAGCTCAGGCGCTGCGTAAATAAAAATATCTCCATAATAACAATGTACCTACAATGAATATTACTCTAGATATTCATGCATTGTAGCTAAATTAGAGAAACCCAAATTTAATTATTTATTAATTTTAAATTTCTACCCATTTGCTTTATTAATATATATTACTTTACTTGTTAGTTGTGCTTCGTCTGGTACAATCAGTCAGTTATTCGTGTAAAACGATGAGTGTTGATTAATTCGAGTGGGAACTGGATGAGAATTTTTAAAGCGAAAAGCCCAGCAGGATTTGCTGAAGAATATATAGTTGAGTCCATTTGGAACGGCGATTTCCCTCCAGGTTCAATTTTACCTGCCGAGCGAGAACTTTCAGAGTTAATTGGTGTTACAAGAACAACCTTGAGAGAAGTATTACAGCGTTTAGCACGTGATGGTTGGCTAACAATTCAGCATGGTAAACCTACAAAAGTAAATAACTTTTGGGAAACGTCTGGCTTAAACATTCTTGAAACATTAGCGCGCTTAGATGAAGACAAGATGCCAGAGCTGACAGATCAGCTTTTATCTGCACGTACTAATATTAGTGCTATTTATACACGTGCTGCAATTAAGTTAAATCCTGAACGCGTGATTGAAATTTTATCACAAAGCAATGAGCTAGAAGACACCGCTCAAGCATTTGCTGACTATGATTATAAAGTGCATCACGAATTAGCCGTTGCGGGTAATAACCGTATTTATGTATTAATACTTAACGGCTTTAGAGGTTTTTATTCAAAGATTGGTTGTCATTACTTCTCTGATGCCGGAACTCGTGAACTTGCTCGTCAGTTTTATAAAGATTTAACCATTTTGGCAGAAAAGAAAGAGCATGATGGTGCTATTTCTATGATGCGTAAATATGGTCATCAAACGGGTGAGATTTGGCAAAAAATCCGTGGTGATATGCCCTCAGATATAATGGACTAAGTCTAAGCGAGAAACCTGCATTTGCAGGTTTTTTTATATCTGTAAAATTTAGCGCCACCGTATATGAAATTCTAAAAAGTTTAATGTATAAACCACTTCGATATTTTTAAAATTTCTACTTAGTTACAACGCAACTTACACTTTAAATTAGACCTATTATTTAAGCATATTAGCGCAAGTTGCAAGTGTTCGTTATTTTCGATTGCTCACATCGTTAAATGCGATTGTTCTTTTGCAGTGAATAACTTTAGAATTCCAATTAATTATATGTATGCGCTATTGGTTTTTAATTTTTAGCGCCCATATAAGTACCAGCATTGCGAAAGCAATTGAAAACAAACTCAAAATATTTGGAGAATAAAATGGGTGTATTAGTAGGCCGCCAGGCACCAGACTTTACCGCTGCAGCTGTTCTTGGTAACGGTGAAATTGTAGATAGCTATAACCTTCATGAAACAATTAAAGGTAAAAAAGCAGTTATCTTCTTTTACCCACTAGATTTCACGTTTGTATGTCCTTCTGAACTTATTGCATTTGATAAGCGTTTTGAAGAGTTTCAAAAGCGTGGCGTAGAAGTAATTGGTGTTTCTATCGATTCACAATTCTCACATAACGCATGGCGTAACACTGCTGTAGCAGACGGCGGTATTGGTAAAGTTCAATACGCACTAGTTGCAGACGTTAAACACGAAATTTGTAAAGCATACGACGTTGAGCATCCAGAAGCGGGTGTTGCGTTCCGTGGTTCTTTCTTAATTGATGAAGAAGGTAACGTACGTCACCAAGTAGTGAACGATTTACCACTAGGTCGTAACATCGACGAAATGCTTCGCATGGTTGACGCGCTAGCGTTCCACACTGAGCACGGTGAAGTATGTCCTGCTGGTTGGACTGAAGGTAAAAAAGGTATGGACGCAAGCCCTGAAGGCGTTGCTAAGTTCTTATCTGAAAACGAAGGCGAGCTATAATTTAGCCCTTAGTTTTAAATAAAAAAACCGCCAATTGGCGGTTTTTTATTTGTAGCGTTAGCTCACTTTAAAATAAGCTCGCAAAGTTAAAACGAGAAACTAACTTTAGTATAAAAGTATCGGCCTCTAGGGTTGTGTACACCTGAAGCATAACCGTATAGATCAGCGTCGCCATCACCAATTGCAAATGGTGGCTCTTCATCAAATAAGTTATTTACACCTAGCGATACTTTAGTTGAGTCAGTAACACGATAAGATGTTTGTAAATCTACCAGTGTTTGCGAATCAACCATACGTGATGTATTGCTATCAAAGTCTAAATTACCGTCAAAATCAATATCCGGGGTATCTTCAAACTCACCTACATAACTGATGTTTACGTTTGTATTAAACTCGCCAATTTCCCAGTTTGTAGAGAAAATCCAGCGGTGCTCTGGATAGCCATACTCACCGGTGTAATCGCGGCCATCTTTTTCAAATTTATCTTGGTATGCCCATTCTAAATTAAATTTCAATAAACCTAAGTCATCAAGTGAGTGATTGTAGTTAGCTGAAACATCAACCCCAGATACTTCTTGCGAAGAAACGTTTTCAAATGTGCTGTAAATTTTTTGAATTGTTCCTAAGCTATCGCCACCTGTAGGTGTTAAGCGTACACATACAGTACTATCTTGGTTATTACACTCAGAGTTATAAATTGGACCAAACTCTTGCTCATCAATTTTGTTATCTTGAGTGATGCTCCACACATCGACACTTAAACCAAACTCAGCAGAAGGCGCCCAAATAAAGCCGACATTCCATGATTCTGATTCTTCAGCTTCAAGGTCAGGGTTACCAGCAAATTCAATGTTGTAATCAAGTGCATCACAATCAAGGCCCGTTGCTTCACATCGGTATGTATCTACAAAGAATTGGCTTTCTTGAGATGGACCCAAACCAACTTGTGCCAAAGAAGGCGCTCTAAAGCCTTGTGCCCAAGAGCCACGCACTGTGATTTCATCAGTAGGCGCCCAGCGAAGAGCTACTTTAGGGTTTGTTGTTGTACCGAAGTCACTGTAGTCATCGTAACGGCCAGCAAGTTGTAGCTCTAAATTATCAGCAAGAGGGATAGAAAACTCGACATAGGCAGCGTATTGTTCACGATCTGCAGATGCAGATACAGACTCTGTGCCAAATATTAAACCACGTTGAAATTGATCATCAGGAATGTCATTAACGTCTTCTTCACGGTACTCAATACCTGCAGCCATCATTACTACATCATCGCCAAAACTAAATGCTTCGCCTGTAATGTTTGCATCAAAGGAAGTCATGTGAGACTCACCACGACGCACTAAGCTTGTTGTAATACGATTAATTACAGCAGGGTCGTTGTATGTGCCACCAAATGGATTGTAGTTTCCTGCATCAATTTCTTGTTGTAAGAAATCAGTACGCACCCAACCTTGTGTTCTATCACCTGTTTGCAGAGATTTACTTCGGCCTTTTTGTACAGCGGTTTCCCAACTCCAATCATTAAACTCACCTCTAAGCCCTGCAACAAAGCGAAGAGTATCTGATTCAATATCCCATTGGCGTGCGCCAGCATCAACTGTACGGTAACGACCAATTTGGATGTCTTCACCAAATGGATTGTTAGGGTGGCTAGCTGGGACAGTTAAGCCTGCATCTTCATCAAGTGGGGTAGGGGCTCCGGCCGCAACAGACGTATTGTGCTGTACTGCCATTTCTAAAAAGCCCGTAATGCCATTATCAAAGTTATATTCAAATTGAGAAATAGCACCCACGCGTTCAGACGCTGGTGCGATATAACCGTAAGGGCCGTAATCAAATAAACAACTGCCACTTGAAGTTGCATTTTCAGCAGGACAAGCCGGATCAATTGTTTTAACACCGTCTACATAAAAATATCCAGGGAAGCCACGAGATGAGCGAAAATCTTCACCACCATAAGGTGATTGATTTGCTGTACCTAAGCTGCCCATTTCATCAGAAGAAAGAGATGTATTTTTAAAGTAATCGATAATAACTGACGCGCTACTTTTCTCGCTAGTAGTACCCCATACTAAACTTGCTGTTGTTTCTTCATAATTGGGACCATCAGTACCACCGTAGCCCAAATTAACTTCAACACCGTCAATGTCTTTTTTCAAGATTACGTTTACCACACCCGCCACTGCGTCTGAGCCGTAGATAGCTGAAGCACCATCTTTTAGTATATCGATTCGCTCAATGGCAGAAACTGGGATACTGTTAATATCTACAAATGAGTTTGTGATACCTTCGGCAAATGCACTAATAGATACACGACGGCCATTGATTAGTACGAGCGTAGCATCAGCACCTAAGCCACGTAAACTAACAGCAGCAGACCCATTTGCAGTTGAATCTTGGTTGTTACCACGTGTTGAGAAAGTACCGCTACCCGCGACAGGCATTCTTTCGAGGAGTTGTTGTAGGTTGTCATAACCCATGTTCTCAATATCAGCTCTTGCGATTGATTGAACCGGAGAAGGTCCTTCGATATCTGAACGTTTGATTCGTGAGCCAGTTACTTCAATGCGCTCTACTTTTTTAGCTTCTTCAGCAGCGTAAGTTGTTGTTGTAAAACCTGCTGAAAGTGCGATTGTAGCACCTGCAATTAAGCTAGGTGTAAATGCAGTTGATTGCTTCATCCTTAAGTCCTTGTTGATATGTTATAAATTTAGTTGCTCTATACCAATCCTTTTTAAATTGTTAAATAAATCCCATATTTAAGCGGATTGATATAACAAGCGACGACATTAATACCATGTAACTTAAGTGTTAGCAATTAGACTGAAATGTGATTTTAGTATGGTTTTTTGTATGTTTTTGGATGATTTTAAAACAGATGTTATGCGCTGAAGGAGGTTGAAATAGGCGCATATGTTTTATTTTGGAAATAACAAATACAGCCTAAATGCGAGTAATAATTAAATTAATTAATTCACAATAAAATTGTAATAAATTATTTACATGTATATTCTGAATGAATAGTAATCTTGTTGTATATTAATAAAACAAATAATAGTTGGTTTTTTAATAAAAAAAACGCCTAACTTGTTAGTTAGGCGCTGTGCTTATACTTTGTGTTTCATTAAACGTTCTTTTTCGCGAGACCAATCTTTATTTTTCCCGTCGTCACGTTTATCGTGCAACTTTTTACCTTTTGCTAGATGAAATTCAAGTTTCACCCAACATTTTTTCCAGTACATAGCTGTAGCTATTAATGAATAGCCATCTCGCTCTGTTGCGCCGAGTAGACGGTCAAGTTCGCGTCTGCTTAATAGTAACTTACGATAACGCAACGGATCGCAAATTACATGGGTTGATGCACTATTAAGTGGCTGGATTTGCGCGCCAAGCAAAAATGCTTCGCCATTTTTAAGATGAATATAAGTTTCGGTGATGTTTACCTTACCTGCTCGGATACTTTTTACTTCCCAGCCTTGTAGTTCAACACCTGCTTCAAACTTATCGTGTAAAAAATACTCATGTCGCGCTTTTTTGTTTAGCGCGATGGTATTACTTGTCGATTTTGATGAATTTTTCTTAGCCATAGTGCCCTATAATATACGTAATGTGAGATGTTTTACATCGATTTTTTAATAATGCTTTTAAAAATTAAGCTTTAATTTAAGCAGCATGAAAATTTGGGGAAACGCGCAAAGCTTGCTAAAATTCGCCCACACAGTTGGGAGTGAGTATGCCACAAATAGAAAAAAGTGCGCTGGTTATGTACAGCACTAAAGAGATGTTTGATCTAGTTAATGATGTAGAAGCTTATTCGCAGTTTTTACCAAATTGCTCAGACTCAAAAATTGTTTCACAGCATGATAATAACATGACCGCGAGTTTAGAAATATCTAAGGCGGGTATAAAAAAGTGGTTTACCACCGAAAACACCTTTGTTGATGAGCAAACAGTGTTGCTAAGCCTTGTTGATGGACCATTTAAGATGTTAAAAGGACGTTGGCACTTTCAAGAGCTTGACGCCAAAGCATGTAAAGTTCACTTGCAACTAGAATTTGAATTTTCAAATAAGTTAATAGAGCTTGCCTTTGGTAAGATTTTTAACGATGTTGCAAAAAATATGGTGAGTGCATTTACTCAACGTGCAAAACAGGTGTATGGAGCGCGAGTATGATTAATGTTGAGGTGGTATTTGCGTTACCAACCACGGCAACGTGTTTATCAATTGAAGTGCCACAAGGGACTACAGTCGAGCAAGCTGTTATTCAGTCAGGTATTATACAAAAGTGCCCTGAGATAGATGCTACATCGCTAACGTTAGGTGTGTGGAATCGAACTGTAAAAGCTAACTATGAGTTAAAAGACGGTGACCGTATAGAGATATATCGTCCATTAATTGCAGATCCTAAAGATGCGCGCAGAAAGCGTGCAGAAAAAGCTAAAGAAGAGGGGCGTGCAAATAAAATAACGGGTGGCCGCCCACTCGAAAAGTAACGCAAATCGGTATAAACGTGGAAAAATTTAACGGATTAAATCACACGCTAACGTTGTTTATAATGGTAAAAGCTTTTAAATAAACCAATAAAAAAGGTGAGCCATGCTCACCTTTTTTTACCACTTGAGAAATTTATTGCTCGAGCGGTGTAGTAAAGTTTTCAGGTTGGTCATAATCACCTGAGATTGAAACTAACTTTTCATTTTCAAAGTTAATTACTAACTCTTTATTTTGCTCGTTTTTACGGCCCTTATTAAAGCTGTAAATATAACGCCAAGTATTGTTATCAAAGGCGTCTTCGGCAATAGGTCTGCCTAATACGTAAACAACTTGCTCTCGAGTCATATTTACACGAAGTTTTTCAACATCCGATTGCTCTAAAAAGTTGCCTTGGGGGATGTTAATTCGGTATACCCAGCTAGAGCAACCTGCTGCTGAGCTAAGTGTTAAAGCAACGATAAGCCAAAGAGAAAAAGTTTTTAAAGACTGCATTGTTAGTTGTGATCCTTATTTTTTATAATCTGCATGATACCGATTAGTCACTGAAGGTAAAACCCTTTTAAGCAATTGTTTTGTGTTAAGGGCGTTAAGGTAATGTTTTGACCATTAATAATGAAAAAAGTTTACAGCACATCGAAACGAATATTTTAAAAACGGAGTCTACTTGGTTTTTATATATAGTTGAGACACGATTTGGTCATTGGTACACAGGGATCACGACTAATGTTGAAAAACGCTTTGCAACTCATCAAGCCGGCAAAGGGGCCAAAAACCTTAGAGGGAAAGGGCCGCTTTTACTTATTCATCAACAACAAGTTGGTAATAAAAGTGAAGCAAGTAAACTTGAGTATCAATTAAAAAAGCTTTCTAGAGCCAAAAAAGAAGCATACGTTTTAGCATTTAATACCGGCGACACTAAAATCATTTAGTTAATTTACTTAGATTAAACCGTATTCGCTGTGGGCAAAAGCTAGCTTTTAATATAGCTTTTGCTCACAAAGGAAATATAGCAGTTATAGCTGCTTAGTGATGTTTTTCAAAAGTAGCGACAAGTGCGTCGAGTGTTTGAGCACTGTTTGCCAAGTCACGAATAGCTTGCTCTGTATTGATTTGCTCGCTCATTGCTTTATCGCTAATTTCACTTATTTGCTCTATGTTACGACCTACATCAGCAACCACATTACTTTGCTGTTCAGTTGCAGTTGCAATAAGCGTAGCCATATCGTTTATTTGATTAGCTGTTTCGGCTATCGCATCGAGTAATTCTACTGAGCTTTGCATGGCTCCAACGCTTTGCTGCGCTTTATCTTTTGATTGGCTAATATCGTTAACTACATCATCAGATATTCTTGTAAGCTCTTCAATCATAGATTGAATTTCGGTGGTTGATTGCGATGTACGGTTTGCCAGAGCGCGTACTTCATCAGCAACAACAGCAAAGCCTCGGCCGTGCTCACCTGCGCGAGCAGATTCAATTGCCGCGTTTAAAGCAAGTAGATTAGTCTGATCCGATATCCCTCTAATTGAATCCACAATACTTGCTATATCAACCGTTTTTTTAGAAAGCAAAGTAACTTGCTCTGTTATGCCATCAATATCGCTAGCTAGGGCTGAGATAGTTGCCTGGCTTTGTAATACTTGTTTGTGGCTTTGAATGGTGTTCTCACGGCTGTTATCGGTTAACTTAGCTGTATTCGCTGCGCTTTGTGCTATTTCTTGCACTGTAGCGCCCATTTCGTTGATAGCTGCTGCGACAGATATTGTTTGCTCTTTTTGATTATCAATTGCTTGCGAGTTTCGTTTTGCCTGTTCAAATACATGATCAGAACTTTGGCGAATATCGTGGCTTTCACTGGCAACTTGAGTAATCGCTGTTTCTATTTTATTTATAAACTGGTTAAAGCCATTACTTAAATTGTTGAGCTCTGGTTGGCTTGATTCTGGTAAGCGGTACGCTAAGTTTGCATCGCCAGAGCCTAAGCGTGAAAATAACTCAGCCATTTTAGAAAGTGGAGATGAAAGAGAGCGAGCAAGTAAGTAACTAATCAAGCTAGCAACTAACGCGGTGATTACTGTAAAAGTAAATATTTGCCATTGTAGGGTGTTTACACTTGCGAATACTTCACTTTTTGGTACTTGAGCTACAACATATAAGTCAGTGTTTTTAATTGGGGTTGCAGCTATAAGAGTTGGTTCGCCATTTAAGTTAATTTCTTCTAGTGCAAAGCCATTACTATTAAATAGTTGGCTGTGAATATTTGCAGTATATAAATCGTCAATATTTGCTTTTGCTACTTTATTGGCATCTTTATGAAGTTGAATTAATCCATTTTTATCTGCAATAAATACAAAACCTGTTTGCTCAATTTTAAATTGCTGTAATAGCTTTTGCATATCAGTGATGCTTTTTGCAAGACCTGCTAAACCAGTACCATTAGCTTGCTGATGATTTACAAACATTTTCACATCATTGGCTGACTCTTGATAAATACTGATAGAATAAGGTTGTTTTGATTGTTTGAACGCAAAAAACCAGCCATCAGCTGCATCGTTTTTTAACACACGCAAAAAACCATTCTGGTTCCAGTACTGTGCAGTGTCCCTATTTGCCCAAGATGCTGTTGCTAAATCGTATTGCTGGGCAACACGATTTAATTCTTTTAATAATAAAGTGTCGTCTTGATTACTAGACTGAGCCCACTGTAAAACAAATTCGTTTGATGATAGTTGCTGAGCAGCACCAAGTAACTCATTAATTTCACCGCCTATATGATTACTGATTGTTTGCAGTTTACTAGGTAGCTCTGACTCGATCATACGTTGCTCAATTATGTCTTTAGAGCTGTATAAAGAGGTCAAGCCAATCAGTGCCGCTACGCATATAGCAATAACACTGCCTAAAGCTGTGATTTTTTGAGTAATAGAAAGGTTTTGTATCGTCATGATATTAATTAATTTTACAACTGATTAGAGGACTATACTAGCACATTATTTATTTAGAGCTAGATATTGCCTACTGTGAAATGAATAGAAGGTAGCGTGTTATGGTTAAAGTTTTATGAATATGCATAAAAAAGCCCATAAGCAAAGCATATGGGCTTGGTTTCTAACAAGCGAAACATTTATCGTTTAGGGTTAAACAATCTTTTTCATTGCTGACATGTAGCCACGTAATTTAGCACCTACTTTTTCAACTGGGTGTTCACGAAGGGCGGCGTTAATTTGAATTAATGTTTGGTTATCAACTTGGTTACTGTGCTCGCCAAGGCCTTTACCAATAACATCTGTATCAATTTTTTTCATAAAATCTGCAAGTAATGGCAAACATGCATGGTTATATAGGTAACATCCATACTCTGCAGTGTCAGAAATTGTACGGTTCATTTCAAAAAGCTTTTTGCGTGCAATAGTATTAGCAATTAATGGCGTTTCATGTAAAGACTCGTAGTAAGCTGACTCTTCAATAATACCGGCTGCTGTCATGGTTTCAAAAGCAAGTTCAACACCTGCTTTTACCATTGCTACCATTAAAATACCGTTATCAAAAAATTCCTGTTCTGAGATTTCTACATCGCCAGCAGGGGTCTTTTCAAAGTTAGTCTCTGCTGTTTCAGCGCGCCATTTAAGTAAGTTTACGTCATCGTTATTCCAGTCTTCCATCATAGTGCGTGAGAAAGTGCCGTCGATGATGTCATCTTGATGCTTATTATAAAGCGGGCGCATAATTAGTTTTAGCTCTTCGCTTAGTTCGAACGCTTTTACTTTTGCAGGGTTTGAAAGGCGGTCAAGCATGTTTGTAACGCCGCCGTACTTAAGTGCTTCGGTGATTACTTCCCAGCCGTATTGAATTAGCTTTGATGCATAACCCGCATCAACGCCTTTTTCTATCATTTTATCAAAACATAAAATAGAGCCAGTTTGTAACATGCCACATAAAATGGTTTGCTCGCCCATTAGGTCTGACTTAACTTCAGCAATAAATGATGATTTAAGTACACCTGCACGGTGTCCGCCAGTCCCTGCTGCATACGCTTTAGCTTGTGCTAAACCATGACCTTGAGGGTCATTTTCTGGGTGAACAGCAATTAGAGTTGGTACACCAAAACCGCGTTTGTATTCTTCACGTACTTCAGAACCAGGACACTTAGGCGCAACCATGATTACAGTAATGTCTTCACGTACTTGCATGCCTTCTTCAACAATATTAAAGCCATGAGAGTAGGCAAGTGTAGAGCCTTTTTTCATAAGCGGCATAATTGCACTTACTACAGCGGTATGTTGCTTATCTGGTGTTAAATTAAGTACTACATCAGCTGTTGGGATTAGTTCTTCGTAAGTGCCAACAGTAAAGCCGTTTTCAGATGCGTTCAAAAATGATTGGCGACGCTCAGAAATAGCTGATGCGCGTAATGTGTAAGAAACATCTAAACCAGAGTCACGTAAGTTTAAGCCTTGGTTTAAACCTTGTGCGCCACAGCCTACAATAACTAGTTTTTTACCTTTAAGTGCATCAACGCCATCGGCAAATTCGCCTGCGTCCATAAATTCACATTGCGCTAATTGCGCTAATTGCTCGCGTAAAGGTAAGGTATTGAAATAATTCGCCATTGTTAGTGTCCTATAAAGTCATGTTTGTTAGATGCGCAATGTTTACTGCGCTTACAAACACCATATGTAAAATCGTTGCTTGCGTAAAATGATATATTTGAATTAAAGTGTTTCATAATATGAAATGCAGGGGGGTTGGATGGAACATAAGCACTTAAACTACTTTTTAGCGTTGGCTAAAACACTTCACTTTGGGCGCGCAAGTGAGCTTTGCCACATAAGCGCACCCACTTTGAGCCGAAATATAAAACATTTGGAAGAAGAAGTTGGAGTAGCATTGTTTATCCGCGATAACCGAAGCGTTAAATTAACGCGTGAGGGGGAGTCCTTTATTGATTACGCAACGGCAACGCTTGCTAATTGGCAACGTTTTAAAACGAATGTAAAAGACCCACAACAGCATATTTACGGCAAAGTAAGTATTTATTGTTCTGTAACTGCATCTTATAGTTTTTTACATCAAATATTAGAACAACTTCGTGCGCAGCATCAGTACATAGAGATAACATTAAATACAGGCGACCCAGCACTTGCTATAAATCGTGTACTTGATGGCCACGAATTAATGGCAATTGCAGCTAAGCCTAATAAATTACCGTCGCAAATTGCCTTTGTTGATATTGGGCACTCACCACTTTTATTAATTGGCCCAAAAATTCAATGTCCGATCACACAAAAGCTTACACAAAATAGTGATGACATTAATTGGTCTGATTTAGAGTTTATTGTCCCAGAACAAGGTTTTTCTCGCCAAAGGTTAGAGCACTGGTGGCGCAAAAATAATATTCACGGAAAAATCTACGCCCAAGTTGCAGGACATGAAGCAATGGTATCTATGGTGAGCTTAGGGCTAGGCGTCGCAATGGTCCCTAAAATAGTGCTAGATAATAGCCCGCTGCAGGATAAGGTACAAATACTAACACCAAAAATGCAAGCACCTGAAGGGTTTGATATCGGTTTGGCGGTATTAAGAAAAGAGTTAAATGACCCTGCAATCAGTGCGTTGTGGAATATTGCGCAAACTTTAGAAGCAAAAGCAATTTAATATGCACACAGAGCAAGCAAATTAGTTAAATAGTATGAATATAGGTTGCGTATAAGTTTACTATTACTTAACATTGAGTGCTAATAATAAAAACAATGACGCTTGAGAGTTTATTTATGAACCACGCCGTATCACTTGCTCATTCTGCTCAATGCCTTAAAAAGGCGATTCCTTTGATGGTAAAATACCGCATGCCGGTAACGCCTATCAACTATGCAATTTGGTACTGTTACATTCAAGGGAGTAACCCTTCATTAAATGCTGAATTAGACCATGTTATTGCTGAGCAACAAACATGCTCACAAGACAAAGCAAAAGAAATTTTTGATAAGCATTTAACGCAAGACGACCTGGCTTTCTTTCAAGAAATGACTGAAAAGTTCCATACAACTATGGAGCAAGTCCAGCAAGATATAAGCACCACGCTTGAGCATTCCAAAAGCTTTACAACAAGTTTAGTTGATTCACAAAATGAATTAAATATGCTTGCTGATGTAAATTCTTATAATGAAATATTAGGTTGTGTAGAGCGCTTAACTGACGATTCTATTGCTATGCAGGATTATGCTAGAGAATTTCAAACTAAGTTAGCTGTTGCTTACAACGAAATAAAAGATTTAAAAGAAGCACTTAATATTTCAAAAGAAGCAGCTGATACCGACACGCTTACGGGGTTTTATAACCGAGGTAAGTTTGATTCAGATATCGTAAAATTTTGTTTTGAATACTCAGAGAAAGCACAGGAAGATTCTCTTGCCGTACTAATTATGTTTGATATTGATCACTTTAAACGTTTTAACGATGACTTTGGTCATCAAAAGGGTGACGAAGTGTTGAGGTTAGTTGCCAAAAAAGTGAGAGAAAATACAACTGAAACAGCAAATATATATAGATACGGTGGCGAAGAGTTTTGTATAACAGCTTATTTTGACACTATTAACGATATAATAGCGTTTGCCGATTGTATACGTTTAGCTATTGCGAAATTAGCGATTCGTAAAAAGCATGATATAACAGCTAAACGTGCTATTTCTGCAAGTTTTGGTTTAGCTATTTTACGTCCATTTACTAATAGCTCAGTTTTAGTTGAGCGTGCAGATAGAGCCTTATATATCGCAAAAACACATGGCCGAAACCGAATAGAAATAGCCCCTGATATTTAATAAGCATCAGAAGCTTGATTTATTACGGCTAAAGCCGCTATTAACTTTGGTAACCTAGTAGCTTGTAAGGTTAATAAAAAAAAGTTGTTAGAGTTGGCTTCCTGCAGATTTTATTTGAATTAAAGCATTTGCGAGGTTATCCCTCATTTCCAAAGTTTCTCAAAGCAGTGCCAGCTTAGCCAACGCACATAACTAATTTGAAGGGTTTGTCACTTCAAAAACACAAAAGTTAACATTTGTGTATACAAATTGTGAATAATTGTAACCAGCTAGAGCTAGTTTAAAAAGACCTTGCTAGTATGGGGAACTTACTTAATTTAATACTTTGATGTACGCTGATGCGGTATTCCTTCTCCTTATTAACTGCTCTATGTTTTAGCACTTTGTTTGCTTGCCTTTCGGTGCAAGCAACACAGGCAAGCAAGCATGCTGACGATTATACAGAGCAAGATATAACAACTGATCGTCTGCATTTGAGTTTAAGCGTTGGGGCTGGAGTTATAACCAACCCTTTGCATGGTGGAGATCATATTCCGCTTGTGCTTATTCCACAAATTGCGTTTTATGCAGAGCAATGGTTTTTTGATAATGGCCGCCTTGGCTATTCATTTTCACAATCCCCAAAGCATCACTTTAATCTAGTTAGTGAACTCAACTCTGAATCTCGCTTTTTTATAGACTGGCACCCTAAAAATGTATTTGCATTGCAAAGTAGTGTACTTAACAATCAGTTTGCAATGCAAGATGAAGCCTCGTCCTCTCGCTACGCTGATATTGATAATTTGCATAAACGGCAAATTGCCTTGGATGCGGGTATTGCATATCACTATGTAAATGATGACCATGTTTTTTCAGTTCAGGCTCTGCATGATATAACCGATGTTTATCGAGGTGTACGCGGTGCATTGCAGTGGCGATATCATACTGTGCTAGGAAAGCTTAAAATAAAGCCAACACTTGGAATAAACTATAAATCTGCGGAACTAAATAGCTATTTTTATGGACTTAATGAGGGTGAAACTCAATTTGGCAAAATAGACGTTGGTAGTAGTTGGCAACCTTATGCTAAAATCGACGCCCGTTGGCCACTGAGTAAGGCTGACTCTCTTCGTTTTCATGTAGCATATTACGACTATTCGGCTATGGATGGCAGTCCGCTCTTTGAACGTACTTATTCAATGACTGCATTTATAGGATTCGATCGTACTTTTTAATATGAAGTATTCAATATTAGTTGTGTTTATTACCACTTTTTTTAGTGGTTTTAGTGTGGCACAAACCCCTGTTTTTAGTGTTTCTCCAAAAGTCTGCGTGGTTTCCGAACAGCAGGATTTTTGCGATCTTGATTTACAGTTTAAATGGCTATTAAACACCTATAGTGATGTCTGTTTGTATCAACAAGAACAACTACTTCAATGCTGGCAGCAGCAGCGTTCTGGGCAATTTAATTATAAAGCGCGTGTTCAGGTGGAGACCATATACTCCTTAATCAATCCTCATACGGGTGTGTTAATAGCAAAAACACAGGTTGAAGTACAAAGCGCCCATGCTAAAAAAAATAGGCGTAGGCTTCGCTCTCCGTGGAGCTTTTTTTAATTTAGGAGCAACTAATGCCAAAAATTTTACTTGTTGAAGATGATCTCGGTTTACAACAGCTAACAAAAGATTACCTTGAACATAATGGCCTTGAAGTCGAAGTGTTAGAGCGTGGTGACGAAGTGTTTAATTACCTAGAAAACAATACACCCGATTTAATGATTCTAGACGTTATGCTGCCAGGTAAAGATGGCTTTAGCGTTTGCCGCCAAGTAAGAGATAAATCTACTCTACCAATTTTAATGTTGACTGCTAAAGGTGAAGACTTCGACCAAGTACTTGGTTTAGAACTTGGTGCTGATGATTATGTAATAAAACCAGCAGAGCCACGTGTATTACTAGCGCGGATTAATGCATTACTACGACGTGGGCAACCAATAGTAAAATCTAGTGAAGAACTGCAGTTTGGTGATTTAGTTATCGATAAAACAAGCCGTATTGTAAAACTAAGTGATTCAGAGATTGTATTAACTTCGCACGAGTTTGAACTACTATGGCTATTAGCATCAAATGCGGGTGAAGTACTAAGCAGAGAACATGTGCACCAGCATATGATTGGCCGCCAATACGATGGACTTGATAGAACTGTGGATGTACGCGTATCACGAATTCGTAAAAAATTAGGCGATAATAGTGATAAGCCGTATCGTATAAAAACCGTATGGGGACAAGGCTATTTATTTGTTTCTGATGCATGGGATCTTTAGAACTATTTAAGGTTAATCGGCTGTAATGGGAAAACTGTTTACCAGCTTATACTTATATATCATTGTTTCATTATTTGTTGTAAGTGGTGTTATTGAGCAGCTGTGGCCCTATGAAGAGTCGCAGCAGCAGGTCTTCTTAGACGATGAGTTTGGGCAATCACTGTGGTTGCTTTCACAAACCCCAAATGGTCTTAAAAAACTAAAGCATAACTTTGAAAGTAAAGTGATTGAACGACGTGATTTAATACTTCCTCAAAAACAACAATCGCAGCTAAATCAAAACCACTACTTATATTTGTATGATAAGCAACAACGCATTGTTTGGTATGTAGATCTCGGTAATGATTCATTACTTCAAGTAGGACCGGTAGGCGTATTAACGCAGCAATCATCTTCTGTTTGGCCGTATTTATTACTACTTATTATTGTAGGTATACCAGTTGGGCTATGGAGCTTTTTACTCTGGCGTGACTTTGCAAAGCTACGTAAAGCGTGTGAAGCGGTAGAGGGTTTGCAAGACTTTCAACTAAATGACTCTTCTAAGTCTTTCTTTTTACCTATAACTGATACATTAAAGGTAATGCAGCAACGTATTGAGTTTTTACTTAGTGCGCAGCAAGAACTTACCTCATCGGTGTCGCATGAGTTTAGAACGCCACTAGCACGTTTAAAGTTTGCAATAGTCATGCTACAAGAACAAATGCTTGACGAAAAAGGCGAAAAATACCTAACAAACATGCAAACAGATATTAGTGAGCTTGAGTCACTAGTTTCTGAAATGCTTGAATACGCGCGATTAGACTCTCAACAACCAAGTTTACAGCCAATAAACTGCGATTTAGCTGGGCTGGTAAAAACCACTATTGAAAAGCTAAATTTTGAAGCTAGAACAACGCTCTCTATAAACCTCCCTGAGCATTTAAATTACTACTGTGATAGCCACTTTATGGCGCGAGTATTTCAAAATTTAATTGGCAATGCGCTCAAATACACTCATCAACAAGTCAAAATTTCATTGCTACAAGAGGCAACTCACATCGTATTGATTGTTGAAGATGATGGTGAAGGGATTGACCCCGTTGAGCGAGAAAACGTATTTAAGCCTTTTACTCGATTAGATAAAAGTAGAGGCAAGGACACTGGTGGCTTTGGTTTAGGGCTTGCTATAGTTGCTAAAATTGTGTCGTGGCACCAAGGGGAGTGTAAAGCAGAAAGCTCAAGCTTAGGTGGTGCTAAATTTATTGTATATTTACCTCTTAAATTTAAGACATAAAAAAAGCGCCTAAGGCGCTTTTTTTGCGGTTAAAAACCAAAATCAACAAGTAGCAATATAATAGACCGCAAGTATTTAAAAAAGTTCTCAATTATTTTTTATTTTTTTCAAGTAATGGCATTAACATTTGCTCAAGGCCATTTAGTTTAACCTCATACATCATCGCTAGTTGGCTACCAAGTTTCGAGTTAGGAAATCCCTGCTGTTTGAACCACACCAAATAAGGTTCTGGTAGTAGTAATAAAGGGCGCCCAGCATATTTCCCAAAAGGCATCGTTGTATTTACAGCTATTTTTAATTGTTTTGGATCCATAAGAGTTACTTAGGTTTTAAAGTCTGCGTAAGTGTAAGGGATTTTAGAAATATAAAATAGGCTGTGACGGGCAAGAAACAGCCTATTTTGCGAGGGAGTAGGCCCTCTGATTTAATAATTTTTTGTTGATTAATATAAACCTAGTTGAACTTTAATTAGCTGGGATCTAATTAAGTTATTATTAGAACATGGGGTTTTATTTAACCAACATGGATAGTCTACCTGTTTTTTATGGTCGTGGTGAAATGGCTTGTAAAGGAATGTAAATAGAATTGCTTTTCATTTAAAAACTAATAACAAAGCCTTAATGATTTTAAGGCTTTGTTATTTATAGACGTTATAAAAAGTGATTATTCGTTAAATAGCTCTTGTTTAACGTGCTCTGCAAAACCACTACCTGCTTCTAAGTAAAAGTTATAAGTAGAATGAACACCCATTTCTTCTAGCTCTTTTTGTTGATCAGGGTAGTTTGCAATAGCTGTTACTTGGCCTTTATAACCTGAGGCTTGTAGTTGCTCTAGCGCAAAAATATTTTGCATATGCTTTGGCATTGCAAGCATGACCATTTCTACTTGCGAATGATTTACTCGTTGCCAAAAGTCAGGATCTGTTGCATCAGCAATTAATACGTTGCGGCCTCTGTTAACGTGCTTATCTACCACTTCAGGTTTTATATCTATGCCTGCAACAACATTTGGGTGAGTCGCGTTGATTGTTTCATAAGCACCAGTACCAATACGTCCCATACCAAAAATGACTATTTTAGTATCGTTTAGGTTAACAGGTAGCTCTTCAGCTAAACGAGTTTTGCTTTCAAACTTTAATAGCCAGTGCTCTATTTTTACGTATAGCTCGTTTGAGCGCTTATTTAACGGCGAGGCAATTACAAAGGTAATAGAAACAGCAATTGCCATTACGGCCAGCCACTCAGAAGTGATCATGCCTGTGCTAGCTGCTACTGCACATACAATTAACCCAAACTCACTGTAGTTAGATAAACTAAAGGCGGTAAGTAATGATGTACGTGCGCGTAGTTTGAATATATTTGTGAACACGTAATAAAGCGCTATTTTAATAGGTAAAACTAAAACAAGTATAATAGCAACGATTAATGAGCTAGTGGTTAGCTCTGCGCTCAAGCCAATACTTAAGAAAAAACCGACTAATAATATGTCTTTTAAATTAAGCAGAGATTTTGATAGTTCTCCTGCTTTTTTATGTGGTGCAAACATCATCCCAATTATGAGTGCGCCTAGGTCGCCTTTTAATCCTGCAAATTCAAATGCATGATAACCAGCAACTAAAGCAAAGAAAAAACCAAATAATGGTAATAGTTCACCATGTTTAGAGCGATTTAATACGCCATACATGACAGGTCGTAATAAAGGCAGAGCAATTATTAATGCAATTGCCCATACATTTGGAATTTTACCTGTACTAATCGCTAAAAAGATAACAGCAAAGATATCTTGCATGACTAGTATACCAATGGCTATTTTACCGTGAAGGCTTGCCATTTCTCCGCGTTCTTCAAGCACTTTTACTGCAAATACAGTACTTGAAAAACTAAGCGCAAACCCAACTAATAAAGCACTTTGCCAACTTAAATCAATAAACAGTGGAATAGCGAAAACACCAAGCAATAACATAAAGCCACTAAAAAGCGCGCTGCTAAAAATAATATGCAATGTTGCAGGCGCCCACACTTGGGGTTTAATTAAACTGTTTACCTTTAGCTTTAAACCAATACTAAAAAGAAGAAGGGTTACGCCAAGTGCTGCTATTGTATCGAGCAACTCTGTACTTTTATAACCCGATAAATTTAAAGCAAAACCTGCTAATAAAAATCCAATAAGAGGAGGCAGCTTTAACTGATAAACAGCAAAGCCACACACAAACGCGGCGGCAAAATAGATTAGTTCCATAATTCTTAATATCACTTCATTTGGGGTTGCAGTGTAACGAAAAATTTATACCATTGAAAATAAAAATAGACCTAAAAATGAACGCGTCTAATCAAATACTTGCCTAGCTGTGTATAAAAAATGCGCATCAAACATATATTTAATCGTAAATAGCATGTAAATAACATTTTTTCACTGACATTGGCTTTTAAATATGGTTAAGATGCGCTAACGAAGAAGTTTAAGCAAGAGCAAATAATAGAACCGCTCAGCTTAAGGAGAAATATATGTTTAAAAAGATTTTAGCGTCGGTAGGTATTGGTGCTGCAAAAGTAGATACTGTTTTAGAGACTGAACACCTACAACCTGGTCAGCTTTTTAATGCACAAATAGTCATTACCGCAGGTGATGTTAGCCAAGATATTGCAGGCTTAGATTTATTACTTATGACCCGTGTTAAAGTGGCAGGTGATGATGGCGATTATTTTACAAATCATGTGATTGACCAATGGCGAATTACAGATATAGGTACAATTGAGCCTGGCGAAGTTAAAAGTATCCCTTTTGAAGCACGTCTTCATTCTGAAACACCTATTACAGAAATTAATGCAGGTTACAATCAATCTCATGTGTGGCTTGAAACAGGTTTAGATATTGATTTAGCACTTGATCCGAGCGATAAAGACCATTTACATATTTACCCTAATGAAGCTGTTAAAACGTGCATGCAGGCGATGGAAAAGCTAGGTTTTAGCTTAATGAAAGCTGATGTAGAAAAAGGCCATTTGCGCGCTTCAACATTTCAATCGTTATCGGGCTGTTATCAGGAACTTGAATATAAGCCAAATAGCCGTAGTTTATTTGGCATTCAAGAGATCGAGTTGTCATTTGTACCAGAGGCACATAAAACACACGTGCTTATAGAGCTAGACAGGGCCTTTAGAGGCGATGGTTATGTAGATTTAACGATAGAGCATGACCACGTAAATTTATCGCAGTTGTGCGACCAACTAGAGCGCTTATTTGCTTAATATAAACTAACAAGTGAATAATTTTATTAAATCCGGCCTAGGCTGGGTTTATTGTTTATAGGATTTAAAATGCAATTTAAATGTGAGCAGTTTAATGCTTTAGATGCGCATACTCTTTTTACTATTATGCGAGGACGTGTAGACGTATTTGTTGTAGAGCAGGCGTGCCCTTACCCTGAACTTGATGATGTAGATATTGATTTAAATACACAGCATTTATATACACTAGACAATGGTCGGCTACACACTTATGCCCGATGCTATGAAAAAAATGAGCAATACAGCGCAATAGGGCGCGTGCTGGTAAGTAAAAGTGCGCGTGGCAAAGGCGACGCCACTGTACTTGTAAGTAAAGCTATAGAATGCTGTAAAGAGCGGTGGCCTGAACGAGATATTTATATTGGCGCACAAACCTACTTACTTGATTTTTACCGCTCCTTTGGCTTTGAAGATTACAAAAGTGAATATCTAGAAGACGGTATACCTCATCAAGATATGATTTTAAAACTCACTCAATAAATCCAATTTAAGCAGCTATAAAAAAGCCCACTAATGTGGGCTATTTTATTTAAAACTATTTTAAGGCTAAGGTATCATTTAGCTCAATAGTGAATGTAAAAACACCATGCCAATAGCAAGTGGACATACAAACTTAGTATACCAAGGCCATATTTTCCAAAACAATGTATTGTGAACTTCAGGGTTACCCTCCTGAATTGCTTTTAGTAATGAGCCTCTATACCAAATCCAGCCTACAAATATACAACACATAAGACCAAGTAAAGGCTGAGCTACTTTTGTAGTGAGAGTGATTACTAAGCCAAATAAGCTGCTAAGGTTACACACAATTGTAATACTGACGATAGCGATTAGCGCCCCAATCAACCACGTTGCTTGAACGCGTTTCATCCCAAAGCGCTCTACGGTGTATGATACTGGCGCCTCTAACATTGAAATAGATGATGTTAAAGCGGCAATACTCATTAACGCAAAAAATGAAAAACCCACAAATAAGCCAACTTCGCCCATTCCATCAAATAAAGCGGGGAGTACCTGAAACACTAATGTATCTTCAGAGAGTAGCTTACCCGTTGTGGCCGAGAATATTTCAACGCCTTGAGCTTGTGCTACGTACATAGCCGGAATAATCAGTAAACCTGCAACAAAGGCTATAAATACATCAATAAGGGTCACATAGGCACCTAAAGAAACGAGATTTTCTTTTTTACTAATGTACGAGCCGTAAATAATCATTACGCTAGTGCCAAGCGATAAAGAGAAGAAAGCTTGCCCTAGTGCACTTACTAATAGTTTTGCGTCAAAAATAGATGAAAAGTCAGGAACTAAGTAGGCTTTTAAGCCTTCCATAGCACCATCTTGCGTCATCACATAAGCAATAAGTGCAAATAAAATGCCTAAAAGTGCAGGCATTAAACGCTTAGACCACTTTTCAATACCGTTTTCAACGCCTCTACTTATAATAGCGACAGTTAGTACGATAAAGATCATAGTGAATATAATATTTCGAGTAAGTGATTGCTCGCTTAACCATGTAGATGCTGTGTTGGCACCAACTAAAGTGGCTATGGGTTCAGCTGTGGCGCTGAGCATCCAACCGGCAACAATGGCGTAAAAGCTTAGTATAAAGCCAGCACATAAAATACCGCCAAAACCAACAGCAAAAGCAAAGTGTTTTTGCCATGACTTATTAGATATTTTTTGAAGTGATGACACTGCGTTTGCTTGGCCATGACGTCCAATCATAAGTTCAGCCATTAAAGCGGGGTAGGCTAAAAAGAACGCAAGCACTAAATATGCGACTAAAAATGCAGCACCGCCATTACTTGCTGTTTGTGTAGGGAATCCCCAAATATTGCCCAAACCAACGGCAGAACCCGCGGCGGCCATAATAAAACCAAAGCGAGAGCTAAACTCGCCTCTAACTGCGCTCATATTATTGTACTTCTCTATTGTGTGACGGCGGTGACAATCTACTGGAAATGTAAAAAAATAAAAAGTGCTTATTTGCTGATCTAGCACAAATTAATAAGTAAAGTGTATGTTATAACCATCGATTTTAATTGTTGTTATTAAGTCGTTTAAAATAACGAGTTGATTTTGTTTAATAATTGTTAATTACAGTCTGTAACTATTGCTTTACGGATTATGGTGCTGTGCAATAGTGAGAGTAAAGCACGCCCCCCCTAACTGGGTGCTTTTACTTACTTTAACGCTGCCATGATGCCAATCAGCTACCTTGGTAACAATGGCTAGGCCAAGGCCATAACTCTTATCGGCTCTGTTACGGTGATCTTCCTCTCTAAAAAATGGGCTAAATACATTACTAAAGTTCTCTTGTGCAATACCAGGGCCGTCATCTTCTACCGTTATTATAAGCTGTTGCTCGTGTAACTTTGCACTGAGGTAAATATATTGGTTTGCAAAATCACATGCGTTAGTTAATAAGTTAGTAATTGCACGAGCCAGCCAGTGAAGATCTGCATTTATTATTTTATCTGTACTATTGAGCTGTACGTTGAGCATTTGCATTTCAAGTTTTGGTGCAAGTTGAACTAAAATATCTTCAAGGTAGGATTTAATATTGGTTGATGAATAGGTTAGTTTATTCGCGTTTTGCTCTAAAGTAGCAAATGCTAAATAGCTACTAAGCATCGATTCCATATGATCTAAATCGTTTTCCATACGGGTTAAATACTGTTTTACTTTTTGCTCATCATGGCTATCTAATGCCGCATCTAAACCAAATCGCAGGCACGCGATAGGGGTGCGGATGTCGTGAGACAAGCTCGAGGCCATTAGTTTGTTTTCGGCGACAAGTTTCTCTATTTGTCTAGCCATGCGGTTAAAAGTAAGTTCCACATCTTTTATATAGGTAAAGTGCGATACCTTTATTCGGACTTGAACATTACCAGAGGCAAACTTTTTAGCGGCTTCATTTAAGACAGTTAGCCGTTTAGCTAAGGGCGCGATAATAAACCCCATAAATACACATAGGCCTGCGTAAAATAGTAGAGTTAATATAATGTCGTTATGCTGCTCGCTATCAAAAATTTTATCTAAGCGCATTGATAAGTGAAAAGGATTTAAAACGTCGCTACTATAAAGCATATAAAAGCCTTGCTGATCCTCTAAAATCAGCCCACCTGGCGTGTGCATTTGTAATAATAAAGAAGGTGGTAAGGCGAGTGACTCATTTGGCTTGTAGTCAATTAAAACATCAAACTCTCGGGCTAGTTGTTTTACATAATCGCTGCGCTCAGATGTAGGTATGTTAGCTAACTGCTTATTAAAACCCATGATCATTTTACTTTGCTGACTAAATTCATCTTGTGGGGTATGCGCTTGTTGACTAAAAGCATCAATAAGCCAGCCCAATACCACAATAGATAAAAGTGCACTGCCTAGAAGCGATATATAAAACTTTTTCATTTATTTATTCATCGCTCTATTACCACGCGGTAGAAACAAGTAAATATCCACGGCCCCAAATAGTTTTAATTTTTTCGGGGTTTTGTGGATCATCATTAAATTTTTTACGAAGTGCAGAAATAAGTACATCAACACTTCTATCAAGCCCGTCGTACTCTCTACCTTTCGTCGCTTTAAATACGGCATCGCGTGAGACAACTTGACCTGCATTGCTTGCAAGGTAGTGTAATAATAGATATTCGGCGCTTGATATGTTTATATCTTGCTCGTTAAGGGTCACATTTCTAGATTCGGTATTAATACTAAGTGCACCAACTTGAATAATGCCTTGGCTAACCTGTGGCTTATTTGGCTCATTGTTTTGACGCAGTGCTGCTTTTATTCGCGCTAGTAATGCACGCGGACGCACCGGTTTCATTATGTAGTCGCTTGCGCCAACTTCTAAACCAATAACTTCATCCATCTCTTCATCGCGTGCGGTGAGCATTATAATAGGCGAATTATAAAAGCTACGAAGCTCTCTACATACGCTGATACCATCTTGCCCCGGGAGCATAATATCAAGGAGCACAATATTTGGGTTTAACGTTTTGACCTTGCTAACAACTTCGTCACCACGATGACAAACATGCGTTGTATAGCCTTGCTCTGTTAAATATTCAGCAACCCATTGCGCTAGTGATGCATCGTCTTCAACAAGTAAAATAGTGCCGTAGTTATCCATAAAATATCCCTAATGCGATTGGTATTAAAATAGTCGCCAGCGGCGTTTTTTTTGTCTGTTTTGATAAACCCACTGTAGTTTTACTTCTGCTGTACTGATGACTTTGGATGTATTGCTATCAAATAGTTCAAATGAAATGCTTTGCTGTGAGTCAAAAGCATAATTAAAAGTACCACTTTGTTGCTTTAGCCAACATTGCATAATGTACTTTGAAGTTGCATCGCGTAGGCAGTAATTACCAATGATAGGTTGCTCCCACGTAAGTGTAACATCGGCATAGCAATTACGCCCTTCGCGCAGTGCAACGCAAGTGTCGGGTAGTGCTATGAGTGCTTCAGGGGGGTCCTGCGCTTTAACAGTAAAGGTACTGGGAAAGATCAGTAATACCCAGATCCATCTAAAATACATAACGTAGGCCTACCTTGGCTTTATGTTGATATCCTTGGGAAATAATTGGACTGTCGTCAATTTCTTTTGAAAACCATGTAGTAAGCCAACCGGATAAAAACACCCAATCTTGGCTTATTGGATATTCAGCATGGAACTCAAAGATAATACTAGTACTGGCATTGCTGGTATAAATCGGGCGAAGGCTGGTGGCTTCATCGCTATCAATGCCAAAGTAATAATTGGTAAAGTGAGCAGAGTAGGCGCTTAAACCAACACCAGACCTAAACTCCCAGTTTCGCCATGGCAAAATGTGGCTAAAAAAGCTATTTATAACCCAGCCATTATGGGCACCAGATATGTCATGAAGGTATTCAAAGGAGAATTGTGAGTTTTCAAATCGACGCGAGAGCCTAAGACCAACATCAAAATCGTAATTACGTTTTTTAATACCTTGGAGTTCTTTTATAACACCATGGTTATAAAACCCGAGGCCTTTTTCGTCAAACCCGGCTTGAGTATTTGTGCCAAGTATATCTAAGCCCCAATCAAATTTATCTATAAGGCTGTAACCAATTACAAGACCACCGCTGAGTTGATTGTGATCAAAATCAAGATAAAATTTATCGTAAGAAACAGCAAGGCTTAAATCAAGCTCAACGCCCTTATCGTAAGATTCGATACCGATTAGGTAAGAATCTTCAATATAAAAGCCCGCACCTGCACTCCAATCCCAGGCAAAGCCTTGGGTTGGCTCTAACGTATTGTCTGCATAATAGCGATTACTTGCCATACTTGTGGTGCTAAAAATAAAGCAAAAAAGCAATGTTATGCTAACTAAAGTATGGTTAAGCAAAGTGTTTCTCATCCCTATGGGGCCTAATTATTATTTGTTATTAAGCGTAGTATATTGTTAATTCGTTCCTTTAATCTGTAAAAAAATGTAGTAAGTGTTAGGTCTGTTGAACTTTCAAGGTTAAATTTTCAGCAGTCTGTTTGGTATATAGGCAAGGCAGAGCCTATGCAGTGTGGCTATTCCCCATAAATGGGCGATAACGTAGCATTAATGCCAAACAGGCGCTGCCCAATGGGTTCTTCCTAAGGGCTATTTACGCTTTGTTGCTCGGTTTTTACTTATTCTTACATGGATGTAAGCCATTAGAATAACGCAGGAGCAGTTATCGAGCCCACTAGGTTACAAACCGAGCGCCGCGATTAAATAGCCCCTAGTTTAAACAAATTTTAATCTGTAAAGATCAACAGACCCTAATTTACTGAACTTTAATTTTATCGATTAATATACTGCTTAAGTAAAACTGCATCATAGGCGTTAATGCGCTTACTTCTGTTCTGTTACATGGACCACTAAGCTTGGCAAGGCTAGATAACTTTGACAACGTTTTGTACTGAGGGATTTGAATGTCTTTTCCAAGTCTTTCCATGCGGGCTTCATCAGTGTTTTGTTGATGGACAAAAGCGACAACCTCAAGCTCATTAGTTATTTTTTGCTCTTCGGTGAAACTATAAACTAGTGGCTCACGATGAAAACTTGCACTATCAATAGAAGATTTAGCAAACCAAACAACATCACCCGATGCTTTGTGTGTGAGGCGCATACTTACTTGTGCGAATATTGCAGCGCATTCCTGAGTTGGGTATTGCTGAGCAATATCTGAATATAATGTAAAAGGGTTCTCAGGTTGCTTTATTGCGTACTTAATATCGTCAGTGAAAGTTAAATCAAGTTGCTGAATAGTTAGTGTGTAGTCGCTGTTATTTTTAGTGGTTACTTTTAGCTGTTTATCGTTAAGTGCTTGGCTAATTTGCGATAAAAGTTTATCGGTTACACTTGCCTTATCGGTAATAATTTTTACTGTTTGGTTTCTAACTACCTTATGTGCAGGAAGTTGAACGGATTTAACTTTTGGGGATGAGTGTTCTGTGGTGTACTCAAGCTGGTAGGTCTGACTTTTTAATGTTGGCTTTAATGGCATAGCCAGTGGCTCGGCCGGCTGCTTTGTAAGAGTACAACCAGTTGATAATATAACAAAAAGTGACACAACTAAAAAACGCATAAGTACTAAACACTCACTAAAAACCAAATAATCGTCGTATTGTACGTTAGTCCAAACAAAACTTCATGATATTATCTACATAGATGTAGTTAAAAAGATAAAATTTATAAAAATGAAGTATCTCAAATCTTTATTGTATAGCCTACCTGCTTTGTGTTTGTTGTTTAGCTCTGTGAGTTTTGCAGCAAAAGCAGATCCTGATTGGGATGCATTTGTAAAAAAGTACGGCCGTTATGCGCAAAAAAAACTGAAAAATAAAGGTATACCAGGCGCTGCACTTTCGATTGTAAGTACAAACAACTCAGACTACATCCACACCATGGGTGTAACTAAAACCCGAAATGGACAAAAAGTAAATAAGCATACCCGGTTTCGGCTCGCGTCTGTTTCTAAAACATTTGCAGGCTCGTTATCAGCTAAATTAGCCAATGAGGGTTTACTTAAATTAGATAAAGCTGTTAGCGATTACATAATTGAGTTCAAAGGGACTGTTTATCAAGATGATTTAAAGGTATTTCACCTTCTAAGTCATGCAAGTGGGTTAGTGCCTAATGCGTACGATAATTTGATAGAGTCTCGTATGGATTACCCCAGTATTGTTGAAAAATTACTTAGTGTTAAACCTATTTGCAAACCAGGCGAATGTTATGGTTATCAAAATGTTATGTTTAGCCTTATAGGTAATGTAATATTGCAAAGCAGCGGTAAAAGTTACGCGCAGTGGTTACGAGAAACTATTTTTGCGCCTTTAAAAATGAGTGATGCCAGCTTAGGTTTTGAATCTATGGTTCAGGATGAAAATTACGCATTACCACACGTGCGCGGTACAAAACGTTGGTATAGCGCTAAGCTTAAAAAAAATTATTATAAAGTGGGACCTGCAGCGGGTGTAAACGCAAGTGCAAGTGACATGGCCATTTGGTTAAAAGCCCAGCTAGGGCAATACCCTGATGTTTTGTCATTGGATACTCTAGCAAAGCAAACGCGTCCTTATACACATACAAAAAAAGAAATGCATCGCAGGGTGTGGAAAAAACACCTTAATGAGGCTTATTACGGACTAGGTTGGCGGGTTTATAATTACGCTGATGAGACGCTTTACTATCATAGTGGCTGGGTGCAAGGATATAGAAGCGATGTGGTTGTGTTTCCCCACTTAAATGTTGGTTTTAGTTTAATCGTTAATGCTGAAACCGGCGTAATAAATGAATTAACAACTGAATTTATCGACAGGCTATTAGAATACAAACGAGGTAAAAAATATGAATAAAATAATATTAGCAATCACTTTTTTAGCCTTATCGTTTAATTGTAGTTTGGCATTTGCCGCACCTGACGAGGTATATTTGTTTCGTCATAGCGAAAAGTTAACGGGGAAAAACCCAGCGCTCTCAGAAGAGGGGAAGGCACGTGCAAATAATTTAGTTACGTTGTTTAAAGAACATCAAAATATACATCTTTTTAGCAGCAACTATAAACGCACGTTGCAAACAGCCGCACCTTTGCAGGCACATTTTAATACCAAATTAAATGTGTATAACGCAGGTGAGCTAGGTGATTTAAAAAATGAGTTACTCAAACTAAAGGGTGTAGTTGTTGTTATTGGGCACAGTAATACGACGCCACAACTGGCTGAACTACTCTCCAATGAAAAAGTGCCAGCTATGAGTGAGACACAATTTACTCAGTATTTTATATTGCATAATAAGCCCAGAAGTAATGGCACTGATTATGATGTAACGCACCATACAATGAGCTTTTAAATTAAAAAGTGTTAGGTAACAAAAAACCAGCATTAAGCTGGTTTTTTAATTTAAACGTGCTAAATCCTTTAAATAGGATTAATTAATTACGTGGTAAATGTATTTTTTTCTCAACACTTTGACGATAAAGCACAATAGTGTGACCTATCGTTTGTAGCTTAGTCGCACCAGTTTCACGTACGATTGCTTCAAAAATAAGTGCTTTTGTTTCACGATCATCAGTTGGAACTTTAACTTTGATTAATTCGTGAATTTCTAATGCACTTTGAATTTCGACTACTACGCCTTCGGTTAAACCGTTAGAACCTAGTAAAACTACAGGCTTGAGGCTATGTGCCTGACCTTTTAAAAACTGCTTTTGTTTGTTTGATAATGTCATGTTTATACAAATTTTGCTGAATATGGCTTGAATTAAGGGTATTCTAACGCCATCTAGAGAATATTACTAATTAGTTGCGTGTTAATTTATGACAAATAAAAAACAGTCAGCCAGTTCACAGCGATGGCTGAAAGAACATTTTGATGATAAATATGTTCAAGAAGCGCAAAAAAAAGGCTGGCGTTCACGAGCGGTTTTTAAATTAGATGAAGTACAAAATAGAGATAAGTTACTTCGCCCTGGTATGACCGTTGTTGATTTAGGAGCAGCTCCAGGAAGCTGGTCACAGTATTTGGCAGAAAAAGTAGGTGACAAAGGTCAAGTAATTGCCTGTGACATATTACCTATGGACTCACTTGCGGGTGTTGACTTTTTACAAGGTGACTTTCGTGAAGAAGCTGTGTTAAATGCGTTGCTAAAACGTATTGATGGTAAAAATGTTGATGTGGTACTCTCTGACATGGCACCAAATATGAGTGGTAATAACTCAGTAGATCAAGCGGGTAGTATGTATTTGGTAGAACTTGCGCTGGATATGTGTAGTCAAGTACTAAAGAAAAATGGCGCATTTATTGTTAAGGTTTTCCAAGGTGAAGGCTTTGATCAATACTTGCAAGATGTACGTAATAGTTTTAAAGCAGTGAAAATACGCAAACCTGATGCCTCACGTGCCCGTTCTCGGGAAGTATATATAGTAGCGACTGGATACAAACTGTAGTACAGTTGCTTGGCGTTTAGTTGAATTTAAATTAATTGGATACAAGAGGTTAACCCCTTGAGCGATATGGCGAAAAATTTAATACTATGGCTGGTGATTGCAGTTGTGCTGATGTCAGTCTTTCAGAGCTTTAATGGTGGCGAGCAAGTTGATCGTCAAACAAGTTACACTCAATTTGTTAAAGATGTCCGCAGTGGCTCTTTACAAGAAGTTATTATCGACCGCGGTACGGGAAATATTACTGGTACTAAGAGCAGTGGTGAGCGTTTTCAAACAACGATGCCAATGTACGATGAAGACTTAATAAATGATTTACTTAAAAATGATGTAAATGTGAAGGGTGTACAACCTGAAGAACAATCATTCTTAGCAAGTATATTTATTTCTTGGTTCCCAATGATACTGCTTATTGGTGTATGGATATTCTTCATGCGTCAGATGCAAGGCGGCGGCGGTAAAGGCGCTATGTCATTTGGTAAAAGTAAAGCGCGTTTAATGAGCGAAGATCAAATTAAAACAACGTTTGCAGACGTTGCTGGTTGTGATGAAGCGAAAGAAGACGTTACCGAATTGGTAGACTTTTTACGTGACCCTTCTAAGTTTCAAAAGCTTGGCGGTAGTATTCCTAAAGGCGTACTAATGGTTGGTCCTCCTGGCACTGGTAAAACGTTACTTGCAAAGGCTGTTGCGGGTGAAGCGAAAGTACCGTTTTTTACAATTTCTGGTTCAGATTTTGTTGAAATGTTTGTCGGTGTTGGTGCGTCACGTGTACGTGATATGTTTGAACAAGCTAAAAAAGCGGCACCTTGTATTATCTTTATAGATGAGATTGATGCGGTTGGTCGTAAACGTGGCGCAGGTATGGGTGGCGGTAACGATGAACGTGAGCAAACACTCAACCAAATGCTAGTAGAAATGGATGGTTTTGGTGGTAACGAAGGTATTATCGTTATTGCGGCAACTAACCGACCAGATGTTCTCGACCCTGCATTACTTCGTCCAGGTCGTTTTGACCGCCAAGTAGAAGTTGGTTTACCTGATATCCGTGGTCGTGAGCAAATACTTAAAGTACACATGCGTAAAGTGCCATTAGGCGATAACGTAGAGGCGGCTCTTATAGCGCGTGGAACACCAGGTTTTTCTGGCGCTGATTTAGCGAACTTAGTAAATGAAGCTGCACTTTATGCTGCACGTGGTAATAAACGTGTTGTAAGTATGGCTGAATTTGATGCTGCTAAAGATAAAATCATGATGGGCGCAGAGCGCAAAACCATGGTAATGAGCGAGCAAGAAAAAGAAATGACAGCATATCACGAAGCAGGCCACGCAATTGTGGGCCGTATGGTTCCTGAACATGATCCAGTTTACAAAGTATCTATTATTCCACGTGGCCGTGCGCTAGGTGTAACAATGTACTTGCCTGAACAAGACCGTGTTAGTCATTCAAAAGAGCTTTTAGAATCAATGATTTCAAGCCTTTATGGTGGCCGTATTGCTGAAGCGCTTATTTATGGTGCTGACAAAGTAACAACGGGTGCAAGTAACGATATTGAGCGCGCAACTGATATTGCACGTAAAATGGTTACACATTGGGGTTTAAGTGAAAAGCTAGGTCCATTGCTTTACGCTGAAGATCAAAACGAGATGTATATGGGTGGTGGCGGAAGCCGTGCATCTAGTATGTCGGATGATACAGCTAAAGTAATTGATGCTGAAGTACGCTTGTTTTCAGATCGTAACTACCAAAGAGCAGAAGAAATATTAAAAGAAAATATTGATATTCTTCACTCAATGAAAGACGCGTTAATGAAATACGAAACAATAGACGCTAAGCAAATTGATGATTTAATGGCGCGCCAACCAGTGCGTGAGCCGCGCGATGCTCATGACCGCCATGAAGCTAAGCCGGTAAAAGAGCAAGAACCTCAAGAGCCAGTGCTTGATGAAAGTCAAAAAGCGGATGATTCATCGAAAAAAGATGAAACAAACCTTGATGACAAAGCTGAATAATCGTTAAAATAGTAATGAAAGCCCCGAACTTCGGGGCTTTTTTGTATCAGCTATTTAGAAAAAGAATAAAGGTTGGCAATGACTAACATATTAAAGCTTCCGAGAGGGCGTACGCTTAATCTTGAAAAGCCCGTTATTATGGGAATATTAAATGTAACGCCGGATTCATTTTCTGATGGTGGGCAGTTTTTAGATCCCAAAATAGCGCTAAAACGCGCAATGCAATTGTTAGAGGATGGCGCGCAAATAATTGATATTGGGGGGGAGTCTACCCGCCCCGGCGCGCCAGATGTGAGTTTAAAAGATGAACTAGCCCGAGTAATTCCTGCTATTAAAGCGATACGTGAGTACAGTGATTGCGTTATTTCAATTGATACTAGTAAAGCGCAAGTTATGGAGCAAGCAATACTCGCTGGGGCAGATATAGTCAATGATGTAAGAGCTCTACAAGAAATAAACGCTTTAGAAACGGTTGCGCAGTATGAAGATGTAGCAATTTGTTTAATGCATATGCAGGGGCAACCCCGCAGCATGCAGTGCGCACCTCATTACGACAATCTGTTTGCAGATATAAATATGTTTTTTAGTGAACGTATTAAAGCATGTGAAACAGCAGGGATTAAGTTTGAGCGACTTATTCTAGACCCTGGTTTTGGATTTGGAAAAACACTTAGCCATAACTATCAAATATTGGCTAAGTTTGATGATTTTAATAAATTAGGATTGCCGTTATTGGCTGGGTTATCTCGTAAGTCGATGATAGGTAATCTATTAAATAGAGAAACAAATGAGCGATTAGCGGGCAGCTTAGCGGGTGCGTTAATCGCGGCGCAAAATGGCGCAAAAATTATTCGTGTACATGACGTTAAAGAAACCGCAGACGTACTTGGTGTATATCAAGCCTGCGAGAAAGGAATTGCATAATGAAAGAAAGAAAATATTTTGGTACTGATGGCGTACGTGGTCTAGTAGGAACGCCACCTATTAACCCTGAGTTTGCAATGAAGTTGGGTTGGGCTGCAGGGCGCGTATTATCTCAAAGTGGTACTAAAAAAGTCATTATAGGTAAAGATACGCGTATTTCTGGCTACATGCTTGAAACTGCACTTGAGGCTGGTTTAATTGCCGCTGGTATTGATGTTGTATTACTGGGTCCAATGCCGACACCTGCAGTTGCGTATTTAGCGCAAACATTTCGTGCAGAGGCAGGTATAGTAATTAGTGCCTCACATAACCCTTATTACGATAACGGTATTAAGTTTTTCAATGGGCAGGGTCTAAAGCTTGACGATGAAGTAGAGCTTCAAATTGAAGCGATGCTTGATGAGCAAATGACATGTGTTGCTTCAGACAAACTAGGTAAAGCTTCGCGTTTAGTTAGTGCAGACGGCCGTTATATAGAGTTTTGTAAGAGCCAGTTCCCCCAAGGGTTATCTTTAGAAGGGCTTAAAATTGTTGTCGATTGCGCAAATGGCGCTACATACCATATAGCTCCTTCTGTCATGCGCGAACTTGGCGCTGAAGTTATAACACATGCATGCGAGCCTAATGGCGTTAATATAAATCATGAATGTGGCGCTACTCATGTAGATACCCTTAAACGCAAAGTGCTTGAATTTAAAGCTGACGTAGGTATTGCATACGATGGGGATGGCGATCGTGTAATGATGGTTGATCATAATGGTCGTGTATTTGATGGTGACGATTTAGTTTATATTATTGCTTGCCAAGCTGCCGAAGATGATATGTTGGGTGGAGGTGTAGTTGGCACTGTAATGTCTAACATGGGTCTTGAGAATGCTTTAAAAGCAAAAGGTATCGAGTTTGCTCGCAGTAAAGTGGGTGACCGCTATGTAATGGAATTACTACAGCAAAAAGGCTGGAAAATTGGCGGTGAAAGCTCAGGCCATGTATTAAATTTAGATTTAATTAGCACGGGTGATGGCATTATATCAAGTTTGCAAGTACTTGCAGCTATGGTTGCACAAAACCGTACACTACAAGATTTGGGTGCTGGTTTTACTAAATATCCAATGAAAATGATTAACGTGCGCTATACCGCTGGAACAGATCCGACAAAAGCGCCAGAGGTACTTTCAGCTGTAGCAGAAGTTGAGCTTGCTTTAGGCGACAAAGGCCGAGTTTTACTGCGCAAATCAGGCACAGAACCTGTTGTTCGTGTTATGGTTGAAGCCGAGCAAGAAAAAATTGTAATAGACAGCGCTCAAAAAATTGCAGCTGTTGTAGAATCTATGAGCAAACAGACTGATTAATAACAATAACCTCTTGTAACTTTGGGCGAGAAAAGTTAATATCTCGCCCGCTTTCTAATGTGGAGTGGAAAATGGCAATACGCAAGGCGATGGTCGCAGGCAACTGGAAAATGAATGGTTCGTTAGAGCTAGTTAAACAAATGTCTGATGCTATTAACGATGTAAAATCACAAGAGATGGACATTGTTTTATTTCCTCCATTCCCACTTGTACCAGCGATGATAGCTAGTGGTGTTTCTACAGGCGCTCAAACTGTTTCTGAAAATACACCTGGTGCGTTTACTGGTGAAGTAGACGGACAGCTTCTAAAAGATTTAGGTGCAACTTACGTACTCGTTGGTCACTCTGAACGCCGCAGTATTTATAACGAAAGTAATGAAACTGTCGCTGAAAAGTTTGCTAGAGCACAAGAAGTTGGGTTAACACCAATTTTATGTGTTGGCGAAAGTGAAAGTGAGCAAGAAAACGGTCAAACCGAACAAGTAGTTGCTGCACAAATTGATGCAGTAATTGAAAAATTAGGTGTAGCAGCACTGAAAGATTCTGTGATAGCATACGAGCCCGTTTGGGCCATAGGCACAGGTAAGACTGCATCGCCAGAGCAGGCACAAACTGTTCATAAATTTATCCGTGATAAAATTGCTGCACTTGATAGCACTTTAGCACAAGGGCTTACCATCTTATATGGTGGTAGCGTTAATGAAAAAAATAGCGAATTATTATTTGCACAAACAGATATAGATGGCGGCTTAATTGGCGGCGCAAGTCTAAAAGCAGAATCTTTTTCTGCAATCTGTAACAGTGCAAAAGGGACTGTATAAGATGTACGAAATTTTATTAGTAGTTTATTTAGTTGTGGCTTTAGCTCTAGTTGGAATGGTTTTAATTCAACAAGGTAAAGGCGCAGATATGGGTTCTTCATTTGGTGCTGGTGCTTCAGGCACGGTTTTTGGTTCGTCTGGTGCTGGTAACTTTATGACAAAAACAACCACAAGCTTAGCAACAGTATTTTTTGTTTTAAGCATTGTGCTAGGTAACCTAACTGCAGGTCAAATTAAAAAGACTGACGAGTGGGAAAACCTAGAAGCAGCTCCTGCAGTAGAAACTGTAGTTCCTGTTGAAGAAGATGTTCCGGTAACATCTACGAAAGAGCAAAGCTCTGACGTACCGAACTAATTTAGCGTAATGCTATCGTTAAACGATTTATACTCCTCAAATAAATCATATGTTTAACAAATAAGCGAAAGCTTAAAAATGCGGATGTGGTGGAATTGGTAGACACGCCACCTTGAGGGGGTGGTGCTTTCGGGCGTGGGGGTTCAAGTCCCCCCATCCGCACCAAATTTAGAAACCAGTAACAGAAATGTTACTGGTTTTTTTGTGCCTGCGATTTAAATTGAATGTTATTTGTACTTTCTTTTTTTAAAGGGCAATTAGTTATGTAGAATTTTGAATTGTTTGTAAAAAAAACTAGAAATTTTACAAATTTAGTTAACACTTATGAGTAATAAGCCGATAATAGATTTAGACAATAAAATAAGGTATTCACAATGGCTTCAGGCTTCACTTTTCAAAATCTCAGCATAAGTAAAAAAATACATGCGATTACGAGTATTGCTGTCGTTGCATTTTTAGTGATTGTTCTGATCAACTATTTTGCTATGAATGATAATAGAATTGCACTTGATGAAATGGAAAAATCATCCTACAAAGTTGTTAAGTTAACATCTGCTAATGTTGGCATTTTAGAGAAGCTGGACGAACTTTACACCCAAGCCGTAACATTTGGTGAGCAAGATTTAGTCGAGAAAGCATCTGACACATACAAGCAACTTGAGTTGAATATTATTGCGATAGAAAAAATAAATGCCTCTTACATTCACAGTGACACTAAAGAGCAGCTCGCAAATTACGAAAAAATATCAGCGACTATCGCAAATGGCATGGTAAATGGAACAGCAGATTTTAGTAAAATTCAACAACAAGCACAGAGGAAAACAGCGCTTTATACCGATGTCCTAGAAAAGTTTAAGGCAGCACAAGTCAAAGCTGACGATCGCTTTTTTGAACTTGTTGCAAGCACAAAGGACCGTTCTGATTACGCCCTTACGTTAATGTTAGCTGTTTCTATTGTATCGCTTATTTTATTACTCTTTATGGCTATTTGGATAGCTAAGCGAATTGCTTCTTCGGCAAGTGATGCGGCAAATAATTTAAGCTTATTAGCAAGCGGTAAAGGCTCGCTAAGCACTAAATTAACAGTTAACTCTGAAGATGAAATAGGCCAAGTATCTATAAACTTCAACTCTTTTATTGGCATATTGAAAAAAACGGTGTTAGAAATTATCGCGGTTTGCGAACCGTTAATGGAAAACTCTACTCGTTTAGTGCAGGGGATGGAACAAGCGGAGCGTGCAACGACTAAACAAACCACTGATGCTGAGATTGTAAAGCAATCAATGGAAGAGATGAAACAGAGTGTAGGAGATATCTCTCAATCAGCTGCAAGTGCTTCTCATGCAGCGCAAACGGCAGAGAAAGAAGTTGAGCAAAGTAGAACTCAAGTACAAACATCAGTAACCGCTTCTCGTACGTTAAGTGATGAGATTAATCACGCTGCTACAACTATCAATAAATTAGCAGACGATACAAAAAATGTGTCGCAAATATTAAATGTTATTACATCAATAGCGGAGCAAACAAATTTACTTGCACTTAATGCTGCCATTGAGGCTGCCCGTGCTGGTGAGCATGGCCGAGGCTTTGCTGTTGTCGCTGATGAAGTTAGAGAGCTTGCATCGCGAACTGCTCATTCTACAAATGAGATTCGAGAGCTGTTGACTACTTTAACTGAAGCGGCTAACGAATCAGTTACTGCAATGACGACTGCAAGAGATATGGCTACAGATAATGCAACTGCAGCAGAAAAAACGGGTATTTCTATAGAGAAAATTGCAGAGCAAATGTTAGAAATAAATGGAATGAACTCACAAATTGCTGCTGCCACAGAAGAGCAAACATCAGTTGCTGCTATGGTTGTAGAAAACGTGACAAATATGCACGTATCATTTGAAGATACAATGGACTCGCTAACGGCTGTGAGGGATGTAGCTAAAAACCTTCATTACCTTTCAGATAACCTATTAGATGCCACGGCTAAATTTAAAATTGAGTAACGTAGCTAAATCAATTCGAAGTAATGCTTATTCAATTTGAGAGGGCAGATCAGACGCTAGCTGTGTTAAAATTTCTTATTTAGAATACTAAATAAGAAATTTTTGCCTTGCTATTGAACAGTTTTTCTCCCTCAAAATATCTTACTTAATTGAGCGAATTGTTATTAAAGTTTAGTTATAAAAAAACCACCGATTAGGTGGTTTTTTTAATTTAATAATAGCAATTAAAAGGTAGCAATCACTTTAACTTTGTCAGTTGCTTTACTGCTATCTATATAGCCGATTGAATCACCATTAGCGGCAACAAAGTCAATGACAGCTTGATCTGAATCAAACTTTTCAGGCGGTGTTCCTTTACCTGTAAAAACAAGTTTTGACCAATAGGCATTTAATTGGCTGCTCGATTTACCTACCACTTTAGAATTGAATTCATCAGCAATAGCGGTACCGTTTTGAGTTGCTGGGTTGACCTTATTGCCGTTATCAAACGACTTGGCCTTTCCTAAGTAAATTTTCTTAATAGTCTCTGCATCAAGTGCATTTGCATTACCAGGATTTACAATTACTGCAACTTCAGCCAAAGCACCGAAAGAACATAATGAAAGCGCACTAGCTAGGATTAATTTTTTCATATTCCGCTCCAATTAAAATACTAAATCAACACCAACGGCGACTATATCCGTTTCAGTGTCAGTGATGTCATCATCAAATCGACTGAAGTCAATTTTAAATGCAGCTGACGGGTGGAAGTCATAACGGGCGCCGATGGTGTAAACATTACTTTTTGCTTTAGAGCCTTCTAATGCTGAATTTATACCTGCATTTAATTGCGGCACAGCTGTAAGTGAATCATAACGGTTGTTATCGTGTTTATCGTCGTTGTTTTCATAGGTAACGTGAACAAGCCACTCATCCATACGATAGCCTAGAGAGGTATAGTATTGAGTTTGCTCAGCTAAAGCGCTGTTATCGACTTCAAACTGAGTATACTCTGCATCAAATAAAATATTGTTGTAGTCAATTGAAAAGCCAAGTGCGAAAAATGCCCCATCGTCTTCATTTACAGCAATGCTATCAGCTTGATCTGTGAAACCCGAGCTGCGAAGAGTTGCCTCTAGGCCATTAAGGGCGATACCTGCATCAGTATCATTTTCAATGTCAATGGTGGTCTCTGCTACAAAATAGGCAACACGTGCGCTAAACCAATCGTAACTAAGTGACCAGTTAAGACCAGCGATATCATTAAGCTCAGTTTCGCCATTGACCGACACTACTGCGATATTATCTTCAAAGCTACCATATATGACTTGAAGACTTGAGTCCCAATCACCTATTTGTGAGGTATATAGTAAGCTCAACCCTTCGTAAGTAGAAAATGGTAAATTATAAACCGATTGAGGAGGGCGAACCCAGCGATAAGTGTAACCTACATCTAGAAAGTCAGAGTATTTGTAAAATGGCGCACGCATTTTACCAGCGCTGAGTTGTAATTCATCACTAAACTCATAAGTTAAATACGCCCACTCAAAATCGGCATCAAAATCATTCTCGCCGCGAGCCACAATTTGCGCTGTTGCGCTGAGCTTTTCCTGAAGATCGGCAGATAATTGTAATGCAAATACACTCTCATTTTTAAATGAGATATCATCGTCATATCCGTATAAGGTTTGATCACTGTCTAGGCTTTTACCACCCACTATAGATGCAAAACCATTAATACGTACTTCAGCGCTTGCATAGCTAGATGCAAGTACAGCACATACAGCTACTGCTACAGATAGCTTTTTCATATGTATTTCCTATTTGTTATTTAGATGTTGATTTCTTTATTATTATAGGTCCATAACTTCTATTTATCTAATAATTAGAA